>CANIZL010000027.1 GCA_947471985.1 Verrucomicrobiota bacterium
CGGGACAACGGGGCAACGGATCCGGCAGTGGAAAGCATCGGCAACACCGAATCCGCCACTTCCTTCGCGTCGAGATTGTTCACGTCGAGCACGACGGTGACCACTTCCCCCGGACGGACATCGCTGCTGGCGTCGAGACCGCGCAGGATCTTGATCGGCATTGAAGGCAGTTGCTTGAAGGGCACCAGGCGCAGGTTGTTGCCGTCCTCCACCAGCATCGCCCCCTTCATGCCCAGCATGAGATTCAGCGTGTCCAGCGCCTCCGTGTAGTTGTAGGCATGGGGATCATCGTAGGTCAGGGACCCCACGATGTTGGTATCGGACAGCAGAGGTTTGCCCGCCATCTGGGCAAAACGCTCCACCACGTCGGAATACGGAATGCCCTCAAATTGGAAGCGGATGTTGCGTTCGGTCGGGGGCGTGGTGGCCGCGGCGGGGCGCGCGGGAGCCGTACTCGCCGTGACGGTCACCGCCACGGGCGGGGCGGAGGTGGCGGCGGGATTTTGGGCCGTCGTCACCAGCGGCACCAGCCACAGAGTGGCCAGCCGGAACAGTTGGCGGGGATTCATGCAAAAAGGGAGGGAAGGATGCGACAGCAGCGGCCGGCGGATCGGGTTGAAATTGGGGGGGATCATGGTTTGTGCGCCAGCAACTGGGTGGGCAGGTCCGACTCGCTGAGTCGGCGTTTTTCGGCGAGGGTGCGGCCCCGCTCGACGGCCCAGTAGTCGTTGCCGATTTTGAGGATCAGCCGGCTGTAGGATTGCAGAAGTGAATTACCCGGCAGCGGCATGGGACGGTAATCGACCATCACGATCAGGCCGCCGATCAGTTCGTCGCCGGGACGATACCTCACGGTTTTCTGAGCGCTGAGATCGCGGATATGGATTTCCGGCTGGCCCTGCCACTCGGAAAGTGAGACCACCCGGAAGGTTTCCGGCCCGGGGGGCACGCCGGGTTTGGACGGCAATGCCGCCGGTTGGCCCGGTTGCGCCACGGCGGGCGGCCGCTTGATATACGGACGCAAAATGTCGCGGGAAACGATGCTGTTGATCAGGTGCCGCTCGGGCGATTCCAGATTCAGCGTGAAGACCAGATTGGTTCGCGTTACCTCGGGCGCCGGATCGGTCACCAGTGTCAGGTAATGAAAGCGGACCCGCACCTCACCCGGCTTGTCACCGGTGGCCACCACGAGATTCTCCGTGCGGTGCAGCCAGGGCGAAACGTTCAGCAGGAAGAGCAGATTGACCACGTTGGTCAGCGGTCCATCGCCCTGCACGTTCCAGCCAATTTCGCTCGCTCCGCGCAATTTCCGCGGACCCAGTGGCAAGCGGGCAAAATCCGATTCCTCCAACCCGGCGGCCAGAATTTGCTGGGTCAACATCTCGCCCGACTTGGCGCTCGCCTGATCCACCGTATCGGCAAACGTTCGCAGAGTGATGCCCTTCAGCCGGTCCTCCGCGGCGAAATAAGCGCGGCGATCCGTCTGAATCTTGGCGATCTTTTCACGGACCACCGCCAGACGCTTATCGATCTCCTTCAGTGGCGCGAGGAGCAGGCTCCGCACGCCCACCACGACAACGAGGAGGCCGACGACAGTCCCGACGGACAACGCGAGAATCTTCTCACGACGATTCATCCGCCACCTCCTTTCCGATAGGCAGATGGTTCCAGGGAAACATCGTCGACCGGACGGACAGCGGGTTTCACTTTGTGCAGATCAATCTTCTGTTTCGGAGCGGAAACCAGTTCCACGTTGGAGCGGAACTCATAGCCAAAGCGATCCGCTCCCGGAGTGATCGCCAACGGTTTCACATCATAGCCGGCCGCCCGCAGTTGCTTGTCGAGCCGCGCCAGGGTTTCGCCACTGCGGGCCTGCACCGCCAGGCGGATGGAGCCCTGTCCGCTGATGGCCATGGAAGTAATGTAAATCTCCTCGCTGGGCGGGAGGATCGAGGTCAGATAGGCATATTGTTCCAACCAGTTTTGATCACCCTTGATCCATTCCTCGATCACGCCGGTCTGCAGGATCAAGCGCCGGTAAACCGGCCGCTTCTTTTCGGCATCGGCCAGTTCCGCGGTGGCCGCGTCGAGGATGGCGGTCCGCCGCTTGACGAGCGCCGACCGCAGTCCCAAGACACCAAAAACCACTGCAGATACCGCGATCACACCCACGAAGGCCCACAGACGGCGCCGGTCGTGATGCACGGCGGGCTGTTTGGGATTGAGGAAATCAAACGGCAGGCCGTCCGCATCGCCGGCACCCAAGGCGAGTCCCAACGCGCCAATGGCTCCCGCCGCCGCCTCGCGGAATTCTCCGGGCAGCTCCAACGCCGACGCCGGATCGAGCAGCGTGCAGGGCGTGCTCAGACGCGCCCCCAAAGCGGAAACCACTTCGGCTTCGTGCCCCGTGACACCGGCCACCACGATCTTCTCCACCGGCGGACTGGAATCCATTCCGCTGTGCGCATGCAAACTCCGCACCACCTCAATGACGACGCTGCGGATGAGCGCGTCACTGGCCGGCGGGGGCGCCGCCGGAGTGGTGGCCGCATCGGCCCCACCGCGAATTACTGCCCCGCGACTGAACAACAGGGTCTGACGCGCAATGATGTCGACGCCCACCTCATCCGGCCGCAGGGACACCAGGGCAAACGCCGCCTCGCCGTCCGCCACATGGCAGGCCTCCACGCAGCGGGCATTTGCATACGGGAGCAAGCCCAAGGCCGTCAGCTCGCAACCGGCGGCCTGGGCGACGGCGCGGTAAAAATCCACCACCTCCTGCTTCACCGCCGCCACGAGCACTTCCAACTTCGCCGTCGCCGCCGGAGCGGCGGCTTCGCCCGACTCCGGCTTGGCGCTGACGTCGGGCGCCACCGGGGACGGTTCCAGGCGCCGACACACGCGGAAATCGATCACCGCCTCTTCCATGCGGAACGGCAGATCGCGCCCCACCTGGAAGTGAACCATCGAGGCCAGCTCGGGAAGTTTCTCGATGACCGGGACAATCAACGTACGCAAGACCGCCCGCGCCCGCGGCACGCCCATCACCACTGGGCCCGGCTTCAGCTTTAATTTTGCCAGGGCCCGCGCCACCGCCGGCCCCACCATGGCGGCGTCATTGCGATCCGCGTCGGCGGGCAACTCGAGCGCGCCACTCCAGACTTGGGCGATTCCTCCACGCGGGGTGCTTTGCACCACCCGCAGAGTCGTACCATCCAAATCCAACACCGTGACCGCGGAGGGCACCCGGGGACGCGGCTTGCCCCGGGATCTCAATTGATCCCAGAGGGTCGCCAGACCCGCCAATTGTAAACGATTCGACATGGATTGTAGTCTACCTTCGGAAATTTTAGCGCGGCGGCGGGGAAATCCCCGCCATGGCGGTCGTGGGAAGCTCGTCGCCGATCAGGCGAAATGGAATACCAAGTTTCGTGATGTCCCGCAGGCCCGTCACCCGTCGCTGTCCTCCGGCAACATCAATTTCGGCCTCCAAAACCCGGTACCGTCCCGACGGCACGCCGTATCCCACCACCCGAAATTGAAACTGAAAACTACGGGTCGTGAGCTGCGGTGCCAGGCGTTTGAACTGGGCTGCATCCACCACCCCATCCTGAAACAACCACGCGATCGTGGAACGTCGCTCGGGACTGAGGCTCGAACGGGCAGAGACCATGGATTCCGCCAGCGACAAATCGACCCCGGGCAGCGTGGCCAATACGAAAGCGTTGGCCGTATTCAGGTTGATCAATCCCTCACGCCGCGGTGCGGTTTCCGTGGTGAACAAATCCAACACCCGCGGCAATTCCTCCTTGGTGATCCCGGACGGCACCTCCGCTTCCTGGCCCTGCTCGTTCTTCACCTTCACGTGCGCTTCCAGCACCTCCGCCGGATGAGTCAGCGTCACCTTCGCAACCTGCAGGGCGGCTAGATAATTCGTGAAGGCCGGGGGCAGATCCAACCCAGCCAACGCCGCGCCCGGCTGATTCAGGTTGATTCGTTTTTGTCCGTCGCGCGTCAGCGGTGTCTCAGAGGATCGCACTGTGAAATACTGCGCCATGCCGCGGTCCAAGTGGCTGTCCTGATTATCCGGCGGAAACTGCTGGTCTCCGTCGTTTTCATTCGGATCCAGGCGGCCATTCAAGTTCGCATCCTCACCGTACAAAAGTGACCAGGAAAAGCCCGGCACCTGGAGCAGTTCGCCAATCGACGCCAGCGGCCCATGAGCCGACAACGCGTCACGGACGCTCACGCCCGCTCCCGGGTCCGTCACCGGATCCAGCAACGAATCCGCCGCCGGACCACCCTCATCGGGAATCAGCCGGGGCAACACCGGGCTGCTGACCGTGGACGAACCAACGAAGCGCTGTACGGCTTGCGCCAGCGTCGGGGTCATCCGCGGAATGTTCGCCAGATCCGCCGCGCCCGGGCGATTCAAGTTCACTCGGCTGGCTTCATCTGTGAGACCATGACGCACTTCCGCCGTCGATTCGCTATCGGCCGCCGAGTACACCGTGAAAAACCATTGGTCCGATCCATCTTCGTAAACCAGGCGTTGACGGAACACCGCCGGTTGATCCTGCCATTCCAGACTTCCCGCCGGCGTCGTCGCCGCCACCCGCAAGGCCTCGTCCACACCACTCATCGCCGCCGACCAGGCCTGCTCCGCGCCAGCACTCGCCGCGGTCGCCGTCTCTTCCGCCCGGGACGAGAAAAGGAGACTGATCGTGACCATCGACATCAGCACGATGAACACCAGCACCGCCAACAGCACGAAGCCGGATGGGGCTCCGCGCGGGGAAGGAAGAGGGGCGAGTTTCATGGTGGATTCAGGGTGTCCCGCCCACGCCCAAGGGGTCGTCCGTCGCCGTTTCCTGGGCCACACCCGCCGGGAGGTACACGACCCGGCGGAACTGTTCGTAGGGATAGTCGGCCGCCCCGTCGTCCGGTTGGGGTTCCGTGCCGAGGACAATTTCCACCCCCGGAGGCGGCGCTGAATTAGTCCAGCCCGATTGCCACGCGCTCCCGCTCCAATAACGAAACCGTACGTACCGGATCAACTCGGTGGTCGGTTCGGTCCACCGATTGGTCTGCTCCAGAGTGGAGTCCCCCAAGCGAACGCTCGTGGTCCCTTCGCTCGCCGCTCCGGAAACTGTCACCACCGGCTCCGATCTCCGCAATAGGCCCACCACGGTGACGCCATTCGTGCCTTCCTGGGCAGTCACCGTCGACAGCGAGATCCGTGCGCTATCGGCGCCTCCGCTGATTGACCCCGGAGTGGCACCGGGCGTCGGTAGCGCCGCCACCGCCGTGACAAAACTCAGCGCACTGGCGTCGCCCCGAAATTCCTGCCCGGCCACGGCGCCGGTCCGCACCGTCCGCAAATCACTGGCCAACCGATCCAGCATCAGCCGCACCGTCGCCAGCCGTTCGGATTCCTGGAGAATCTGCCCACGCAAATCCGAGACCTGTCGATAGAACGTCAGGGCAACGATCAACAATCCGGTGGCAATGCTGATCGCCAGGATCACCTCGATCAGGGTAAACGCCCGCCCGCTCCGGCGTTTCGGCCGAAGGACATGGGTGTCGAGCAGGGCGTACATGTGTTCTTAGCGAAGGGGCCCCGGTGCATTGGTGGAGGTCCCCGTTCCGGGTC
Source organism: Verrucomicrobiota bacterium (assembly GCA_947471985.1). GTDB lineage: Bacteria > Verrucomicrobiota > Verrucomicrobiia > Limisphaerales > UBA9464 > CANIZL01. Next base: position 5,654 of record CANIZL010000027.1, read on the forward strand.
GACCGATCACCTGGGCAAGTCGCTGCACCAGAGGCGGACTCTCATGCCGCAGCACCACTTCAATCTGATTGGGGTTGGCCGCATCGAAACTGTCCCCGCCGGCATTGGCAACCACGATCTCACTGGACCAATCGGCGTACGGCGAGGGCAAAGGTCGACGCGCCTCGGCGGCCGCCGGACGAATCCCCAGTTGAATTTCCGACAGAACGCTGGCCGCGAGATTCACCGCCTGGGTATTCAAGCGTTGGCGTTCCAGACTGGCCAGTGAGGCGTTCAGCGCGGTGGTCACCACCGCCGCGGCGGCGACGAACAGGGCTAACGCAAGCAGGACCTCCAGCAGGGCTCCGCCCCGGCAGCGCGCTGTACGGGGGGCGTTCACGGTTGCTTGTCCTCACGGTGCAGGTCCGTCGCCGCTTCCGTATCCACCCGACCCGAGGCATCCACCGTCAACCACCGACGGCGGGTCAATCCCACCACGCCGGAAAGCGTCAAGACCATCTGCCGCGTATCCTCCGGGTCCTTGGACACCAGCAGGACCTCCACGGAATCACTGGATCCATCGGGATAAAAAACAATCGGCGGCCGGCCGGATCCACCGGCCAGATCCTCACCCCCCACCATTCCACCCGTCGACAATCCGTTGATCTCGGTGCCGATCCCCGGGGCGGATGTCGCCGACGCCAAGCGGTTCGTGAGGGCCTCGGACGACCCCTGCGGCGATCGCACGCGGCGGACTTCCACCAGATCGTTGAGTCGATCCGTAAACGGCGCGGCCTCCCGCATCACCTCAAATCGCCCCGGAGCGTTCAGCGGATCCGTCTCCCAAACCACCTGCATCCCCTCGGAGAGCCCCGAACTGGCGTTGGTCGAACCGGCGGCGGACGTCCCCGAAGGATCCTCAAAGATGAGCCGCAGTGTCCGTCCCGAACTGGACGATTGAGCGCGCGTGTAACGAAACAACGATTCCACCAGCGTAGCGCCCTCATCCAATTTGGAGCCGCGCTGGAAGGAATCGAAATTGACGACCGCCGCTGCGGCCAAGAGCAACAACAGGGTAACCGTCAGGAGCAGCTCAATCAGTGTGAAAGCCGCTCCCGCCGGTCGTCGACACGCGCCGGTCTGGTTGCCCATGTGATAGTTCCTTCGCGCTCACGGCAGCGGTTACTTCGTATTCCCGGGGGAATCCGTGCTCTCGGCCGCCAACTTGATATCGTCGTCCGTATCCGGCTGTCCGTCCGGACCCACCGAGAAAAGCTTGTAGGGCAACGCGCCGGCTTTTTCGCCTTCCGCCGCGCGATCCGCCAACTCGTAGCGGATCTTGTTGTTCCACGGATCATCCAGCGTGGTGCCGGGCTTGAGATACGGTCCATTCCACTTTTCACCCAGGCGCTCGTTTTCAAAGCTGGGCTTCTTCAACAGCGCTTCGAGACCGCCTTCCTGCTCCGTGGGATAATGTCCCAGGTTCAGGCGATAGGTATCGAGCGCGGTACCCACCTGTTGGAGCATCAACCGGGTGGTGTTCTTTTCGGCGCCCTTTTGCTGGGGCAGCACAAACACCACCAACGCTCCCGCCAGAAGCAGGATGATGACGATCACGAGCAGAATTTCGATCAGGGTGAAGCCCGCGGGCGCCGCCTTACGACGCCGCCGGAGCAAAAGATGACATTGCGAAACTGACATATGGCAAAATAGACCGTTTAAGAACGCGGGGAAGACGCCCTTGCACCAGAGAGAATTCAAGTTTGTAGCGCTTTTTTTCTCCCTGTAACCCCTTCAGGGTCACCCACCTTGCGGCACCAAAAAACCGGCCTCCTCACCCTCCGACACCCGGCCCGCCGGGATTCCCGCGGACCGGGCCCGGATCCGGCACCTACTTGGACCCCAGCGCGCTAGCCATCGTGAAGATCGGCAGGAGCAATCCCAGGGCGAGAAATCCGATCGCCGCGGCCACCAGACAAAGAATGGCCGGCTCAATCAAACGCACCGCTTGATCCACCTGCCGATTGGTTCGCCGTTCGACCGTGTCGGCAATTTGCACGAGAACCTTGTCGAGATTATTGGATTCCTCCGCCACGGCGAGCATCGCCAGAATTTGTTCCGGAATGAAGCCGCCCTGGCTCAGTGGTTCGGACAGGCGTTTACCCTCCCGCACCGCTTCGGTGGCCTCCCCGATGCGATCCGCCAGGATGTTGGATCCCGTGGCGTCCCGACTGATCTTCAGCGCGCTCAACAGCGGCACGCCATTGGCCAGCATGGTCCCGAGAATCCGGCAGAACCGGGTAATGGCGAGCAGCCGCAACGCAGAGCCGACCACGGGGATCTTCAATTGCCACCGTTCCATCCGTCGGCGCAGCGCCGGGTTCTTCAGATTGGCCCAAATCAGGGCACCCACTCCACCGGCCCCCAGGATCAGGAGATACCAGTGGCTGCGTACCAGGCGGCTCAGGGCGAACATGATCTCCGACGGCAACGGCTTCTTTGCGTTGGCCAGCAGCGGTTCGAACTTCGGCACGAAAAACATCAGCGCGCCCAGCATGACCACCGCCCCCAGGCCAGCCAGCAGCGCCGGATAGATCAATGCGCCCATCACCTTGCTGCGCAGCTCTTCAAATCGCTCAATGAACCCCGCCAGACTCCGCAGGACTTCCTCCATGAAGGCCGCCCGCTCGCCTGCCTGAATCATCGCCGTGTGCAGGGGCGGAAAAACCTCCGGATACTGCCGCAGTGTTTCCGTCAGGGATTTGCCTTCCGCAATGGCGGCCCGGATTTCCGACAGCAACGCCCGCGTGGTCACTGAGGGAGTTGATTTGATCAAAGAATCCAGCGCCCGCAGCAGGGGCACACCGGAGCCCAGCAAATCGGCCAGCTGGCTGTACAGCATGCCCAGCTCTGCCGACCTGACGCGCCGCTTCTTCGGGGCTGCAACCACCCGGACACCGCCCTTGGGCCGCACCGAAACCGGAAACAGCCGCTTCTCCTCCAATAACCGCAATGCCACCGCCTCCGAGTCGGCTTCGAGTGCGCCGGAGATCCGGCCACCCGCCTCGGTCATGGCTGTGTAGTCAAAATGCGGCATTGTTCAGCGTAGCGTAGTTCCAACCCGACACCGGGTCCAAACGGAAGCCGGATCCCGAAAGAGTTCACCGACGCATCCAGCGTTTTTTCGGCTTCACCCTGACGTTCGACGCGCCCCCGTAAATTCAGCTTCCCTTGGGCAATCATCGCCGCGCCACCTGCAATCCAACTGGCGTGGTCACCCCGGCAAAACTCAAACGCCCCCCCTCGTTGCGCACGCCCACATAGGGATCGTTGTCGATCAACACATTTCCATCCAGATCGAGCCAATCGGTCAGCGTCGCCAACTGCGCGGCGGCGCTGATCAAAACGGACGATTCAATCATACAACCCAGCATCGTCTTCAATCCCCGCGCCCGCGCCGCCTCCAGCGCCACGCGGGCCGCCGTCACGCCCCCGGTCTTCACCAGCTTCACGTTCACCCCGTCATAGGCTTCCACACATTTCTCGAGATCGGCCACCGACTGATAGGATTCGTCCCCCACCAGCGGCAGCGGCGAACGTTCCCGCAGCCACACCAGATCCCGCGTGGGCGTCGCCGCCGGCATGGGCTGTTCCACAAATTCCACCCGACCATCCGCCGCCAGCCATTCGAGCCGCCGCAACGCTTCCTCCCGGGTCTTCCAGGCCGCGTTCGCATCCACCCGGATCCATTTCTTCGGCGCCGCCCGCCGCAAAGCCGCGAGATTTTCGGTGTCCGCCGGTCCCCCCACCTTCATTTTCAGCACCTCGTAGTCCGCCGCCTCCCGCACTTTCCGCTCGATCATCTCCGGAGTATCCAACCCGATGGTGAAGGACGTCGTATGCCGCCCCTCGCGAAAAGCGCCCAACCCGAGATACTCCGCCAGCGGCCGGCCGGCCGCGGTCGCCGCCCCGTCCAACAAGGCCAGATCCACCGCGCACTTCGCCGGATAGCGTCCGGGTTGAACGGTCTCCAGGTACGCCAGGGACGCTTCGACATCGGCAAAGCTCAAGCGACGCGCGTCCACCCGTTGCAAAAACTCAAAACACGTTTCCCAAGTCTCGGCATACTGGCTCGACGGCGACGCCTCCCCCACCCCACGGCGGCCACGTTCATCAATCAGATCGACGAAAACCACCGGGTACGACAACTTGCCCTGCACCTGCCCCGCCCGCACGTCGGACGCAATGGCCCAGGTATGCCGCAGACGCAGATCGTAGCGACGGAATTCCAAACGCATCCGGGCAATCTGCCCGGGTTTGGCCGGAAGTCAGCATTTTCCCCCGGCCCACCAAGTCCCTTGTTGCCGCCTGACGACTCCGCCATATCGTACGCACGCGTATGAATACAGCATCTGCCCCCGCGACATCGAACACGTGGCTGGCTTACACCTTCCTGACCGTGGTCATGTGGGGCCTCTATGGTATCCTTCTGCACAAGGGGCAGACCCTCTTTCAACCCACCACCGGTCCCAAGCTCGACATCAATGAGGTCCGGTATAAGTCCTTTCTCTTCGTCGGTCTGGCTTACTTCCTCGTGGCGGTGCTGCTGCCGTTGATCCTGCTGATCGGCCGCGGTGTGGCCTTCAGCGGTTACGCCTCCGCCGGGATGACGTGGTCCCTGATCGCCGGCATCGCCGGCGCCGTCGGCGCTTTCGGAGTCCTCCTCGCGTTTGGTTCCGGTGGCAAGCCGGTCGTCGTGATGTCCCTCGTTTTCGCCGGTGCCCCGTTGATCAACTCAGCGCTTTCGACGCTGCTTCATCCGCCGGAGAACGGCTGGGGTTCCGTGAATCCCCTGTTCTGGCTGGGCGTTCTGCTCGCGGTGGGTGGCGGTTTCCTGGTAGCCCGCTTCAATCCGGGTGCGCCCGTACCGAAGAAGGCACCGGCAGCCGTCGTGGCTCCCGGAGCGACGAACGCCCCCCGGCATTGAAGATGGCACGCGGGGCCGTGCCCGGGCCGGTGCCCACCTCGGCCCGCGATTTCCTCGATCCTGACTCTCGAGAACTACGGCAACGTGACCGCTGAGTCCGATCACTTCACCGCCCTGCAGGAGTTGGTGGCCCTGCTGACTGCGAAGAACCCGTTTTACGCCCGTAAATGGGCCGCGAGCGGAGCGGGAACCCCACCGGCATCGGCCCCCGATTTTGCCGCCCTCGTTCCCTTCACCACCAAGGGGGAACTGGTGGCCGATCAAGCCGCCCATCCCCCGTATGGCTCGCACCTCACCTGGTCGCTGGAGCAGTACGTGCGATGTCATCAAACCAGCGGCACCACCGGCGCCCCACTCCGCTGGCTCGACACCGCGGCGGATTGGCAGGCGTTGACGGAGGACTGGGTGACGGTTTTTCGGGCCGCGGGACTGACCCCTGCGGATCGCGTGTTCGTCGCGTTCAGTTTCGGACCTTTTCTCGGCTTCTGGCTGGCCTTTGAAGCCGCCCAACGTCTGGGCTGTCTCACCTTGCCCGGCGGCGGCATGTCCACCGCCTTGCGAACGCAGGTCCTGCTGGAAAACCAGTGCACCGTCCTCTGCGGCACACCCACGTACCTCCTGCACCTCGCCGCCACGGCCGCGGCCGAAGGAGTCGATCTCACTCGCAGCTCGGTACGTCTTTTGGTCGTCGCCGGCGAACCGGGTGGCAGCCTTCCCACGACCCGCGCACGCCTGAGCGAGGCTTGGAACGGCGCCCGCGTTTTTGATCATCACGGCATGACCGAGGTCGGTCCCGTCACGTACGAACATCCGCAACAGCCCGGAAACCTCGTGGTGCTGGAACGTAGTTTCTGGGCCGAAGTGATCGATCCGGCCGGAAGCCAGCCCGTACCCGACGGCGCCACCGGGGAATTGGTCCTCACCACCTTGCGACGCCCGGGTTCGCCGCTGGTCCGTTATCGCACCGGCGATCTTGTTCGCGCGCGGCGCATCCCCGCGGCCGGCACGTGGGAATCGTCTCCCACGGCACTGGTACTGGAAGGAGGGATTCTCGGACGGGTCGACGACATGATTGTCATCCGCGGCGTCAATCTTTACCCCAGCGCGCTCGAGGAATGGATTCGGAATTTCCCGGACATCGCCGAATATCGGGTCACCCATGACCGCCGGGCGGCCCTCCCCGAATTATCGGTGGAAATCGAAGCCGTGCCGGCGACCGCGGAAGCCCTGGCATCCATGTTGCAGCAGCACCTGGCCCTGCGCATTCCGGTGCACAGCGTGCCCGCCGGTTCCCTGCCCCGCTTCGAACTCAAAGCCCGCCGCTGGCAACGCTTGGATCCGGTGATCGCCTGAAACTCACGTGGTACATCCGTCGCAGAAACGCCACCCGCCGCGGTCCGGAAACCAGCCCCACGCCTACACGTAAAAATAGACCCAGACGGCAAACCCCGTGGCCGTCAGACCCGCCACGGCAGCGACACTCCAAAGCAGGCTGTGCTTCCGCGCCGCGAGGGAGAACGTGGAAATGATCACCGCCGCCTGCGCCGCCAGCATTCCAAGGAAGAAGCGCTGACTCCGACGTCGATGCCGCTCTGCCAGTTGGTTGCTCTTGTGGACCTGCAATTCCACCAGGCTGGCCACCGACTGATTCAGGTGCGCTTCCGCATCGTATCGACGGGCCGTATACCGCAGCCGGGCGGCCGTAAAATCACGCCGCCGTCCCGGTGGCGCCGTGGCCAAGGACCGCTCCATCGCGTCGAGGGCCTCATTCACCGGCTGGGTCACCGCCTCCAAAGCCGTGGCCCGCGCCCGGGCATCCGCCACCGCCTGGTCCACGAGTCCGGCGTCCACACCCGCGACGGCAGCGGACAGCTCCGTCTCCGTCGCCAAAGCCGTCACCGCCGACAAGGCCCGTTCCACTTGTTGATCCATCGGCCGCCCCCGATCCACAATCGGCACCTCACCTTTTTGCAAGGCAGCCTTCACTGCCGGATTGGATCGCCACGTTCCTTCGCCCCAGCTGTCCAGGTCCAGCGGATGGACCTCAGCCGTGTTCTCCAGCACATCCAGCGTGCTGTGTTGAACCGCGCTCCGCAGGCGTTTGGCTTGAAAAAAACTCCATTGATCGCCCGCCTTCGCTTGCTGTTGCGCCGCCAGGGAGCGGGTGTAGCCGGCCTCGGTCATCTCGCTCGAGGCCAAGCCGGCCAGCATCGTGGCAATCACCGCCATGCCGACGGGGGTGGCGGTAAGGATCTTACCCCAGGTCGTCGAGGGGAGATCGGACTTCAGCGATTCGGGCACCTGTGTTTTCATGTGTGGCAGCGGCGCCGTGGCGAGCGCACTAGATCCCGCACCGTACGGGAGAAATGCGTCAGGACCAGCATCGGTCAGCCCCCGCCGGAAATATCCAGCGCACTGCCGTCGACAAGACTAGACCGAATATCAATCGCCCAATATTCTGCCGCTCCGGTTTTCGGACCGCCGTTTCCAGCATGACTACCGCACCGACAAATTTAGTACCCGCTGGCGTGGATCTCAGTATTCGACAGTTCCTCGAGGCCTGGCGGATCCTGTGCACCTCGTGCCCGGGCCACACCCGTGAAATTGGCGAAGGCATCGAATATATCTTCAGCGGCCGCTCCGCCTCCTTCTTCAACGTTGCCGTCCTCACGGGACGCGGGGTTTCCCGCACCGCCCTGAAAGCACTGGGCCAGGCAGCCTGTACTTGGGCGGTCGACAAAGATGTGCCCTGGTTGTTTCTGGTCACCTTGGATTCTCTGGAACCAGGCTTCGATCCTGCGGCGGTCCTCGACGACTGCGGATTGGCCCCGGTCATGCCCCTGGTCGGTATGCTGGCCGAACGCCTTACGCCAGCCCCGCCGAAGCCGGAGGAACTGAGTCTGCAAGTACCGGCCGACGACACCGCGTGGGCCACCGTCATCGATGTGAATTCGGCGGCCTACGACATGGATTTGGGAGCCGGCAAGGATCTCCTCGGTCCGCGTTTGTCGTGGCAAGAACACTTCCCGGTGATCGGCTGCGTGGACGGCCAACCCGCCAGCAGTACGACCGTCCTCATGGCGGACGGCTATCGTTACGTCGCCATGGTGGCGACCGTTCCCGAACGCCGGCTGCGCGGATACGCGGATGCGGTCATGCGCCGTGCCCTGGCGGAGGCTGCCCAAGTGCACGGCGATCGGCCAACCGTCCTGCATGCGACCGATCACGGCCGCTGGGTCTACGAAAAGATGGGCTACGTCCCGATCTCCACCCACGTGGCGTTTATGGAAAAACGCTTTCTGCCGCCGGCCTGACGCCGCGCGCGACCCCGCGCAGTTGTGCAAATCGTAATCTGGCCTAGCCTGCCGGGGTTCTGCCACTTCGCGCCCGACCAGGCGGGCGCGTTTTCCGGTGGCACCCCAAAAACGATTTATTGATCGATGAGCCAGGACGAATCTCGCGCTGCTTCGCGCACCGACCGCATGGGTCCCGGTGCGATCCCGCCCGCCCCTCAAGGTGTCCGAACTTCGGAGTCGTCCCCCAAAACTTCACCCGCCTGGCTGGCCGCCGAATGGGTCCTCCTGCTTTTCCTGCTCGGCTGTGTCGCCAACTGGCTGCTGGTCCCCGCTAACGCCCCCCACCAACCGGACTTCCATCACTATTTTTATCCGGCTGGGCAGAACATCGCCCACGGAATCAGCCCCTATGAGTACAAGGTGGAAAAGGACGATTCAGGCTTCGTTTATCCACCCCACCTAGCCCTGATCCTGGCACCCTTCTGCCTCTCCACGCCAGAAGTGGGCGCAACACTCTGGCAGTTTTTCAACCTGGCGTTGCTGGCCGCCACGCTTTGGTTGTCGGAGCGGGTGGCGGGCTTTCCCTTGGGATGGCGCCGTCGCGCGATCGTCTATCTCGGTCTGCTGCTTTGGATCCCGATCTACGATCACTTCTACCTGGGGTCGTGCACGCTGATCGTCTCTGCCAGTGCCGTCGGCGGTTTGCTGGCCATTCAACGCAACCGCCTCTGGCTGGGTGGATTCCTGCTCGCGATCTCCGCCGTAAAACCGCACCTCGTCGTCCTGCTGGGCGCCGGCCTAGTCCTGCGCGACTGGCGCATCCATCGGTCGGTCAAGTTGGGCGCTGCGGGTGTGCTGGGAGTCCTGGCCTCACTCGCCCTGGCCTACGCGGCCGCACCGTCCTGGCCCGCCAGCCTGATGGCCAACCAGCACGACGCCTATGATTATTGGGGCGCCACCACCAGCATCCGCACGCTGCTCGCGACGCCCTACGGGCCCACCTGGCTGACCGAGGGGATCTATTGGCTGGGCTTCTTGGCCGCGTACGGATGGATGCTTTACCGCTGGGCCGATCGGCAGGCGGACCTGGTGCTGCTCTCCGCTCAGACGCTGGCCGTCACGATGCTCGCCGCGCCCTACGCGCACAATTACGACTACGTCCTGCTGATCCTCCCGCTGCTCCTCGTGTTTCAACGCATCTCCACCGACACCCCTTGGCGCCGCTTCGGGTGGTTCGCCGGTCTGATCGCCGCCGCGTGGATTTCCAGTTCCTTCCAACGCTGGTTTCACAGCTTCCTGGAGTACGGAACCGTTTGGGTAACGCTGGAGAAGTGGTTCGGAGAACCCTGGGTTTCGCAGGCGTGGCAGGATTCCAAATGGAAATACCGCTTCACGGGCTTGCTCTTTCCCCTGCTCGTGACGGTGGTGCTCCTGCGCTGGCCACCGCGGCCGGCCCGGAATCCCTAACATTCCTCGCCGCGGCCTACCGCAAATCGCGGTGATCCGCCTTACCGGGCGAGGCGCGCACTCGCAGGTGCCGTCTCGGTGGCTGATTGATCCAACACCCGATAGTATTGATAATTGGACTCCGCGTCGCTGTCCAAAACCGGGGAATAGAATCCGGCCGAAAACCATTCCGTCCAATCGGTCCATTGCCTCAGGTCCTTGGAACGTTGGAACCGAAGGCCCGGCCGGCCGGTGTTCCCGATTAGGTTGAGCAGAAATCCACCATTCGGCAGCCGAACAGTCCCCTCGGTGCGGATCCCGACATCATCATTGAGAATCGTGCAGACCACCCGAGGTAGCGGCCCCATACCTCCCGCGGTCAATTGCAGCACCAGCGTCCGATCCGCATCCACCCGCAGATTGTCGATCAGCCGAATTTCCACGAACTGCTCGGACTCGTTGGCCCCAAAAATCACCGTGCCCTGCGCCGGAAAATAGTCGGATCCGGGCACCGCAGTTCCGCCCTCCGTCAACCAGTCTACCGTGAGGGGCGCATGGTTGTCGCCCGACCGGAGAAGCTTCAATCGGACGATCCCATTTGTCTCAAAAACCTCGGCGGACTCCGCCGACAATTCCAGCCGCGGAAGCGGTTCATTCAGCAGCAATCGGGCGATGCCCGGCCGATGGCACCCGTTGACCCGGGAAATGTCGCCTTGAATCAACAAATTCCCGTTGGCCTCGGGTAGGACGGAAAAGGTCGGATCCCGATGTTCCATCCACCAGCCCAGGCGATAGGTCGTCGGGGTAAAGTCGGAGTCCGGATTCCCGCTGGAATTCCAGCGGCTCAACCGGTGCGTGCCGTCCGGGGTTGCCCAGGAAATCAGAATCTGTTGGCGTGCCGTCATCGCAACGAAGTCCAGACTATCGACGGGATCGAGCTGATCGATCGCCTTGAAGGTGCCATCCTGGGTTCCATCGGGCTTCAAGCGGAGGAGATGCCAACCCTGCTCATCGGTCAGACCCACCAGTAGTGAGTCGTCGGGCTGCAGATTGAAATTCTCGATATATCCCTGATCCCAGCTGGCTAGAAACGATCCATCCAGTGACCCGTCCGGCATCAACCTTGCCAATCCCGGTCGGTTCTGGCCATCCACCCCGACAATGTCCCCAAAAATCAACACCCGCTTCGCCGAATCCACCGCCAGGGTGCGCACGCCACCCGCCAGCGAAATCGAGCGGAAACCGGGATCCACACCGCCGCCGGCCAAAAGCCGATAAACCTTCGATTCATCCGTCGCCACCAGACATCCACCGCCGGAAAGGGGCAACAGGCTGACCACCGGAGCGTTCGATTCCCCCAATCGGGCCACGAAGTTGGTGTCCAATGTACCATCCGGATGCAGTCGACCCAGTTGCGGGATCACCCAGCCATTGAGGGTAAAGTCAGCCCGGCCGGCCACTAGAATTCCCCCATTCTCCTCCACCGCCAGGGCATTCAGACTCGAAGCTTTGGCCAGGTGGAAATCCGGATCAATTCCGCCATTGGACCGGAGTCGCACAATGCCCACCCCCGGATTCCCGTTCCAGCGCCAGAGCGGGGTTGCCATGACGATGCGCCCGTCGGGCATCACCTGTAGGTTGGGATTGGGCGGCACCAGCGAGTCAGAATCACCCCGGGTGTAAAAATAGGGCGAAATAAAATCGGAATCGACCCGGGCCGGATTGAATTCGTTATCCTCAATCAGCACGCCCTGCGAACCGCCGGAGATCGGCACCCCCGACGTCGCGTTGGTCAGGGTAATCCAGAGGCTCTTTGGCCCATCAAATTGCGGGTCGTCCAAAAGATGCAGGCGCACGAACTTGTCCGTTTCCCCCGGGCCGAACGTCACGGTGCTCAGCGAAGGCACAAAATCCAGTCCCGGCATCGCCGTTCCCTTGAGCTCGCCTTCGGGACCGTCCAATGAAACCTGAACATCGACGGAGCTGCTGAGGGAGAAATCGCCATCGCGATGGACACTGATTTTGAAATCCCCCTCCTGCTCCAAAACCCGGATCCAGCCGTCATCGCCGCCGGATTCCACTCGGTATCCCGTTTCATTGTCCCAGATGGACACCGGCACTTCCGTGGGATCGAGGATGGGCAAACCCACCGGGTTCCTCAACTCCACCATGAATTGTTCCGCCGCCTCCACCACGTCGTCGTTCAATAAGGGAATCCGAATACTCTGACGGCTCTGGCCCGGCACAAACTGCAGCGTCCCCTGGGTGGAACGATAGTCGACGTCCGCCGTCGCGGTGACGGGGCGGGTGGAAAAGTCCACGGACACGGTGTTGGTCCGAGCCAAATCACCCACAATGGTCACGTCCACCACCGCCTCCCCGCTGTATTCCCAGATGCCCAGACAGCAACTCAAGGTAAAACCCGCCGCGTCGTTTTCCAGACCGCCCGCGAGCGGGACGGCTTGGGGGCGACGGTCGAACCTGCCCTGGCCGGGGGGAATGGCGAAAGACTTTGGGTGGGAGACTTTCACCAAATCCGCCGCGGCGAGGCCAGCACTTCCGCCCGACAAAAGCAATAGCACCAGTAACGACGGGAGCAGCCCGCGCCGACGATTGAATGATAAAAACGAGTCCTGTGTTGTCATAGCGGCGCGAAACCTCGGCTCCTCCCGGAATGCCGGCCGGGCCGAGTCTTAAGGATATCCCCCGGATCACGCAGCACCTCAAAGTGCCGCACTTCAATGGTTGGCCCAACGAACCACCCGATGGATGCCCGGGGAATTTCCGCCCACTGAGTAGCCAGCTCGTTCGCCCGGCGCAAGCGCGCCCCGGATCCATTCGATGCAGGTTTGCCAGCGGCGGGTGGTTTGCTGCAAGCTCGGCGGGTGTCGTGGTATCTGGGATCGTGGTGGCCGGCAGGGTGGCGACGCTGGCTCGCAGCGTGGTTCGCGTGCGGGCTGATCAGCCACGCCCAGTCCTCCGCCACCCGGGCCACCTTTCAACGGGAAATCTCCCGGGAACTGTTCGACGGCCTGACCGAGGCGACCGTCGAGGGTTGGATCCGTTTTGATTCCCTGGCCACCTACTCGCGTTTTTTTGATGTCGGTCGCGACCGCAATTCGGTGGGCGTCACCCATTACGAGCGCACGCCCAACCTGCTTTTCGAAGTTTGGGAGAACGCCACCAACCGGGCGGGAATCCACGTACTGGGATTGCTGCGAACGAACGAATGGTGCCATCTCGCGGCGGTGGTGAGTCCCCGCGGCCAGCGCCTGTACTTCAATGGCCGCTTGATCGCGACCAATGATTCGCCCCTGAATTTCACGCATCTAAATCCAGGCGGGCAGGCCCGACTGGGGCGCAGCGTCTGGCTCAACACCAACCCGCAGAACCAGCCCCTGCATGGCGCGATGGCGGAGATCCGACTCTGGTCCCACGAACGCACCGCCGCCGAAATCCAAGCCGATCTCTTCCGTTCGCTCGGGTCACGGGTGGGGCAACCCAACGCGCCACCAGGTCTGGTAAAAGTATGGGGCGAAGAATCGCTGCGCCGACCTTGGGAAACCGTCGCCGACCGGGAACTCCCCGAGCCGGAAGAGCTGGCGCACCCGGGCGTTCTGGAGGCCTTGGTGGAAGACGAGACCGGCCAGCCCGTCAATTTGGCGCAAGTGCGCATCCATACGGCTCATCGCCGCATGCTGGTGGCCGGACGCACGGGCACGGCGGGATTCTGGGCCCAGCGCGATGTGGCTGGGCCGGGACGCTTCGTTGCGGCCATCCACGAAACCCGTTCCCAACTGGTCGTGGATGTCTTCACGCCGGAGGGGGCCGTATCCGTCGCCCAGCCGTCGGTCTCGGCCGGTGAACGGCGACGATTGATCCTGCGCCTGCCCCGCAATCACGCCAGTGCGGAAACCACCAATCGCTATGTCCGCGAACTGGTGCGGGATCTGCACTCCGCGGATGCCTGGCTCCGGGAAATGGCGGCCCTGGATCTGGGAGATCTGGGGGAATTCCCGAATGCGGCGGCCGCCTTGGCCAGCACGTTCGCGCTGGATCCGGACGAAACCGTCCGCACGCAGCTCAGCTACACCCTGAACAAGTTGAGCTACCGATCGCCGATCGCCATCGCCGCGCTGCTGGAAACTCCGGGAACGGCCGAGTGGTTGAAGCCGCAGGCCATCCAGGAAACGCTCCGTCAGCGTCCCGTGCCGGCCGCGTTGCAAACCGTCTACACCCGGCGCACCCAGGCGGTGGCGCTGCTCTTCGCCGGCATCCTCGGCACCTTCTCGGCCCTGCACTGGTTCGTCTTCCTGTTCGACAATCGCAATCGCACCGACGGTCTCTACGCCCTGTTCTCCGGCGTGGGCGCCTTGGGGACGTTGTTGAACGATCTGGGCCGGGTCGATCCGCACATGTGGTACCGCTGGCTGGGACCGGCCTGCCTCGCACTCTCGCTCACCTTGGCGCTGCGCCTGCTGTACGCGCTTTTCGCGCCGCGGATTCCGCTCCGTTTCTGGGTCTTGAACACCCTGTTCTTTCTGTGCGGCATCAAGCTGCTCCTCCTCGGGAACACGCCCCCCGCCGGCCGTCAGTGGGAACTACCGCTGCTGCAGTTCATGGTCGTAGTCGTCGCCTTCCTGGTGCTCGCCGAAATGCTGCGGGTCGTTTGGCGGGCCTATCAGGCCGGGCAATCAGGATCGCGGCTGATCGGGGGAGGATTGGTCGTCTTCGCCCTCGGCCAGCTTCTGGCGCCGTTTTCCGCCCCGATCTTCCTCAACGACGTTTGGGCCGCCTGGTTGTTTCCCCTCAGCATGACGATCTTCGTGGCGTCGGCGTCCCTGTATCTGGCCCGTGAATTCGTCCGCACGAACCGCGCCCTCCGCGAGGCGAACGCCGCCATCAAGGCCAACCAGGAGCGACTCGGCGCCGAAGTGGCGGAAGCCGCTTCGTACGTCCGCTCCCTGTTACCGGAACCTTGGACCGGTCCCGACATTTTTACAGCGTGGGCCTTTCAACCCAGCACCCAACTGGGCGGCGACGCGTTTGGGCATCATCGCTTGGATGCGGATCGCAGCGCCTTTTACCTGCTCGACGCCTGCGGCCATGGCGTCGGTGCCGCCCTGCTGTCGGTGAGTGCCCTCAATCTCCTTCGCTCCCAGGCCCTGGCCGATACCGACTTCGCCAACCCCGCCGACGTGCTGCATGAATTGAACCGGCGATTCCCGATGGATTCCCACGGGGGCCAGTATTTCACCGCCTGGTATGGGGTGTACGATCAGCGGGATCGCTCCCTCAACTATGCCAGCGCGGGCCATCCTCCGGCTTATCTGATGGCCGACGAAGCGGATCCCGTGGCCTTGCGCACGCGCGGCACGCCGATCGGCTGCTTTCCGCATGCCCGCTACGAAAATGCCCGTACCCAAGTACCCCTCGGCGCCGACTTGCTGATCATCAGTGATGGGGTGTTCGAATTGCGTCGCCCCGACGGCGGGCCCTTCACGCTGCCTGATTTTGAGCGCGAATTGGCCCGGCAACGCTGGAGCGATCCGGCCCAGATTCTAAAATGGGCCCGCACCCAGCACGGGTGTGAGGCCCTGGAAGACGATTTCTCCGTCCTCCGCGCCACGCTGGCCTAGGCTGAAGCCCGCCCCCGGGGTGATTACCGCCACCAGCGCGACTCGCCTTGGAGATACAACGCACCGGGCCGACGGGAGGCAACCTGAACCGCCGCCACAAATTTCGCGGCGAGCCGGGTCAGTGCCGGCCAATCATCCGCTTTCAAAATCTCCGGGCGGAGCAGCGACGAACCAATTCCGAGCGCCACGCATCCTGCGTCCAGCCATTGTGAGGCGGTCTGCAGATCCACTCCTCCGGTAGGAACGATCCGCAAGTCCGGCAGGGGCGCCCGCAGCGCCTTCACATAAGCCGGCCCCAGTGTGTCGGCGGGAAACAGTTTCACAAAGTCGGCCCCGGCCGCCTGTACCCGGAGGCACTCGGTGGCCGTGTAAGCGCCGAGCATCACCGGGCAGCCCGCCGCATGTGCCGGCGCGATCAATTCGGTCGCCCCGACCGGACTCACGACAAATTCAGCTCCGGCTGCCAGGGCCGCCTCGGCTCCGGGAACATCCAGGATGGTTCCCACTCCAACGAGCGCCCGCGGGCCCAACTGTTGGCGCGCCGCCCGAATGGCCTCCAGATGATTGGGTGTCGTGGTGGTGATTTCAATGGCCACGATGCCACCCGCCACCAGCGCCTCCGCCAGCGGCAACACCTGTTCCGTCCGATTCGCCCGTACCACGGCGACGAGTCCCGGATTTATCAGGCGCCCAATGCGCGCACCCCGATCAGTTTCAACGGACATGATGGCGCCATGTTAGCGGACCTGCGCCCGGCCTCAACGAGGTGCCCGGAGTAATTCCGCGCCGCCGCCCTCGCGCGATCGGGAATGCCTCAGGACCAGGAATCGTCGTAGCGACGCAACCCCAGCAGCTGCAGCCCAAAGCGCCAGACAAAACGTGGATTGTTCGTGGCATAGCGTTTCCACAAACGACGCGGTTCCCGGCCGGTCCGATACAGCCATTCAAAGCCGCTGCGCTGAATCCAACGCGGCGCTTGCACCACCCGGCCCGCGTGAAAATCAAAGGCCGCGCCAACCCCCAACAGAATCCGCGTATCGAGCCGGGGCCCGTAGGCCGCCATGAAGCGCTCCTGCTTGGGAGTGCTCAAGCCCACCCAGAAGAAATCCGGCTTCACCGCCGCCACCTGTTCCACCAAGGCGGTCTCCTCCGCCGCCGTCATCGGGCGGAACGGCGGCGTGTAAGTGCCGACAATCCGAATGCCGGGAAAACGCTGCTCCAAGCGGGCCTGAAGCTCTTCAGCGACCCCGGTATTGCCGCCGTAAAAGAAATGTGTCGAACCCGAATGCTGACTCCACGCCAAAACCTTTTCCATCAACTCAGGACCATACACCCGGGACATCGTCCGATGTCCGGCCAGCCGTCCGGCCCACACCATGGGCATGCCATCGGGAGTCGTCAGCAGCGAGGCATTATGCAGGCGGCGCAATTCCGGATCCGCCTGCGATTCCATCACGCCATGCACACCGGTGACACACACGTAGCCCCGTCGACCCTCGGCCAGCGCGGCGGCCAGCGTCGACACGGCGGAGTCGAGGTTCAGCACGGAAATGCCCACACCCAAAACGTTGACGCGCGGAGGGAGATTCACAGCGATCGGGATTCACTTCGTTCTCCGGGCGGGCGCGCCGCCCCGAAAAACGGATTACCAGGCACCGTCGACCAAGAGCGAACGAATGCTTTGGGCCAGGTTTTCCGCCACCAAGGTGGCCGCCTGACGCTCGGCGCTGCCGAGGTCCGGAACGTTGCGTACCGTGGTGCGCCCCACCACATCCCGTTCAAACAGGACCCGCCCATTGCCCACATCCACCGCCCGGACCCGAGCCGTCAGATTGACGGAATAATCGCGGGTAGTGATGACGTCCTTGGGCTGAAAACTCAGCGGTTCGCGCAGGTATTTCACCAGGCTCCCCGAGACCACCACATCCCCGGGATCACGGGTGGCGAGCCGGTACGTACCATCCTGCTGAACCTGTTTGCGCAACTGCTGAGTGACCGCTTCGGTCAAACGGGGTTCAAAGGTCTGATTCGCAAAGGGACGGATTTCGATGGAACGGGCTCCGGCTGCCGTGCCGTTGGTGGGACCGAGGCGATAACCGGCACAACCGCCCAGCAAGAGAGCAACAACCAGGCTGCCCACCGCGCCCACCCGCGATAACGGAAGCGAAACCATGGGGTTACTTCTTGGGTTCCTGAGACTTCTCAAATTTCGTCTTGGAGGCTTCCCGCGACTTACGCTCAAAGTCGGCGTATTTCTGCGTTTGGGCCTCGGCACGCGGTTTCAGGAACTCCAATCGCGCCTTGGCTTCGGCGGAAAAGGGACCGTCCGGCTGACGCGCCAGACTCTCATTGTAATAAACCCGCGCGGCGCTCCAGAGACGATAGCGTTCGTAGAACTGGGCCGTCTGGAAGGCGCCCTTGGCCTGCTCGCCCCGCAGGGTGAGAATCGTCTCGGTGGCCTGATCCACCCGACGATCGCTCGGATGCAGCGCCTTGAAATCATTCAAGGTATCGACCGCACTTCCGGCCGCTCCCTGATCATAACCCGCCTGCTTGGCCTGCTTCTGCCAAGCCATGCCGGCCCGATACATCGCGTCCGCCGCAATCTCCGGCCGATCCCAATACTTGTCCGCCGCCCGTTCGTAAGCTTTCACCGCGGCGGGAAAGTTCTTCTCCTTTTCCCGGGCCGTTCCGACATTCATCAGAGCCGCCGAACCGGTCTCGTGATACGGACCATTTTTATAGATCTGGTCAAATTGCTGGGCCGTCTTGTCCATGTCCTTGCGCGGAATCGGGATGACACCCCACAGCTTGAACCACTGCCCGCCCAAGAACCGGAGCGCAATGGCGGTCTGCCGCTGCAAAACCTCGTCGTAGTTCACCAGTTTCGGATAACGGGTCAAGGCACGCTGGTATTCCTTAAACGCCTTCTCGTCGACCCGCCGGGCTTCGTAAACACGCCCCAAAAGGTACTGCGCCGGTCCCGCATAGTCCGACAAGGGCCAGATCTTGACCGTCCGGCGCGCCGCCTTGAGTGCGGTCCGAAAATCTTTCTTGTCGAAGGACTCCTGGGCCACGGCCAGTTGATCCTTGGCACGATTCCGCACCCACTTGCCCCCACTGCCCACCGATTCATAGGTCCAACCTTCGCCGGGACGATAAATGATCGGGGCCGGGCAACGTCGCGGGAATCCCGCAATCGCCACTACAATGGAAAGACACAAAAGCCAACGCTTCACAGGCGGGAACCCTAGGGACTGTTTTGCGCCGTCGAAAGCGAGAATCGCGGCGCGGACGAAATCAGCTGCACGGCCGAGATCGAACCCGGCACGTCTCCCGAGTGAATCGACATCAACGGATCGAGCCATGGGTGTGCCACCGCGGCGCCCCTCCGTGGGGATCGGGGCAGTTGGACAAGGAACTTGGTTCCGCCCTCCCCGAGTTCGAGCGCAGGGTCACGAAGCGAAGCGATCGAACCGTCGCCGAATGACCAATACCGACCCTTGAATCGGGCGCCGGGAAGGCCGGAAACACCGCGTCCAGCGGACGCGGACACAGACTTACTTGCCGCTGGAAAGCCGCTCCGCCAAGCGCTCAGGCAATCCCGCGGCCCGAATCTTGCGCTGCGCCGTCGCGATGTCGTAGGTCAACCGCCGCAGCTCAATGGTGCCTTGCTGCAAATCGTAGACCACATATCCCGACCGCGGATCGCCATCCCGGGGCTGGCCAACGGATCCCACGTTCACGAAATACTTCTTCCCCTGCTCCACCCGGAACTTGCTGTAAGTCCCACCCCGCACGCCGGATTCCCGGATGAACGCGACCGGCACATGGGTGTGCCCGAAAAAGCAGACCTGCGTGTTCTGGTAGGTGAAACTGGCCGCCGCCTCGAGCTTCTCAAAGACGTAACCCCAGCGCTGCGGGGCATCCAAGGTCGCGTGAACGATGGAGAAATTCGCCACGATCCGGAAATACTTGAGATCGCGCAGCCACTTGCGGTCCTCGGCCGACAACTGCGCCCGGGACCAGGCCACCGCCTCCGCCGCTGCATCATTGAATCCCTCCGGGTCCTCCTCGACGCCGATGTATTCGTCATGATTCCCCTTAACGACGGGTATGTTCATGCCTCGAATGATATCGAGGCACTCTTTCGGATTCGCCCCGTAGCCAACGACGTCCCCCAAACACACGACGTGGGTACAGCGCTGCTCCTTAATGTCCGCCAGCACCGTCTGGAGTCCTTCCAGATTGGCATGGATGTCGGAGATGATTGCGTACTTCATCAGCGCACTATCTCAAATCCGCGGATTCCGCCGCGGGCATCGGTCCAAAGTTCATCTTCACCGTCAATCAGCGGGCCCAACCCGCAATCTCGAATGGTCTGCCGAAACGCCTTCAGTTCCTCAGCCAGCCCTTCAGCCACAAGCTCCACCCGGCCATCCGGAAGGTTCCGAATGGTCCCAAGGACCTCATAACCTGCAGCTAGCTGCCGGGTCTGATACCTGAATCCCACTCCCTGCACTCGGCCGGAGTAAAATACCTGCATGCGTCGGCGATTCATCCGAGTTCCGCCAAATGACAACAGCCGCTTTGAACGGCGCCGCCATGGCAGACGCAGACTTAGCCATAATGGTGCCAAGGCCGCCAAGACTTTTTTCCGCTACCTGTTCCCGGCGTCCAAAGCTGGCTTTTCCTGAAACTGGGGATGCCGTCCGAGGCGGTCCCGGAGCTCGGCCGACAACCGGGCCCGGCGGTACTCGCCGCCATCCAGAGGCTCGGCCGCGTCGGAAACCTCCGCCCGCCGCAGGAAACTCCGTCCCAACGGGGCTTTCAAATCCGCCCGTTCCGTGGCGGCCACCGTGGTTTCCTCCTTCCCGGCAATGGACTCCCCACTCCCCACGAACCAACCCGCCAACAGCAACGCCGTCCGCACCAGCGTGGCCCGCGAAAACGTGGCCAACTGCGCCGAGCGACCCGGGAGCACCCGCGAGCGGATCGCGGCAAACACCGGCAGCGACCACATCGCCGGATTCCGGGCAGGCGAGTAGGCATCAAACAGGACCGCGTCGGGGCTGGGCAGCACCGCGTGGGCATCCCGCACCAGCCCGGTAAAATCGCCCACTCGCAGCTCCCAAGCCCCAGCCAATCCCAATTCCGCCAGGCCCACGGTCCCTACTTCGGTCAATTCTCGCAACTTTGCGTCAAATCCACGCAAAAACGGCAACTGATCCACTTGGGTTATGGCGAATTCGAGCGGTGCCAGGGTCCGTTCAAAGCTGATGACCCGCAGCCGGGCCGCGCCCCCCTGCAGGGCGCGCAGGACCGTGCAGATATTCCCTCCCGCCCCCAGGCCGACGTCCCAGATCACGAATTCTTCCCCTGCCACCCCGGCGCGCTGCGCCCGCTCCACCAAGCCCATTTGTCGTACATAGAGTGCGGTCGCCTCGGCTTCCGGGCCCGCCACCGGATGAAACGTCTCCCGGTCCGCCACGGAATGCACGCTGGCGCCACCGACGGTTTGCACCACTTGGTAGTCCCCCTGGGAGGCTACCCCGTCGGGAGCTTGGTTGGCCGAAATCACCTTCACCCCACGATGCTCGCCGATCACCGCCAATCCGCCCAGCAATAGCTGACGGAACTGAATTTCCTCCCCCACCCGATCCAGTTCCTGTGGCCAGCCCGGAACGAGCCCCCTGGGAAGTCCCGGAACTTTCCGCTTCCGAAACCACCGGATTCCGGTTTAGTTGCCGCTTGGAGCGCGCCGGGAGCGGAGCGTCGGATGGATACCATGACTGTAGGCGACAAAAAATTACTGATCTCTGTGGCCGTCGCGATGACGGTATTCGCGGCCGGAAGCGTCATGCTGTTCAAGTCCACACCGCGCCGCAACCCGCCCACCCCAGGCAATCCGCGCCCGGAAACCGCCGCACAGCCCAAGCCCACGAACGCCATTCCCACCGCGCCCCGCGGCACACCGACAGCGGCTGAAGTGGAAGCCGGACTGAAGGAGGCGGTGAAAGTCAAATCCAACGCCGAAGCCTTGCGCGTTGCCGCCGACCTCGGGGAACGGGCGCCCCTGAGCCAATCGATGGAGATTGCCGCGGCCGTGCGACGTACCCTGCCACGACGCCTCGCGCAGGAGTTTTTGACTTCGTACTGCTCCCGCATGGCGCAGAAGGATGGTCCCGGTGCGTGGAGCTTTGCTGAACGGGAGGTGGCCCGCGATATCCGCGAAGTCGTCCAGGACGCCTTGGTCTCCGGTTGGATGACCGTCGACCCGGCCGCCTGTGTGCGCTGGTACCGCGCCTTGAATGCCAGTGCCGCCAAATCGGCGGCCGGCATCAGCGTGGCGCGAGCCTATGGGCAGTTGGACCCCGCCAAGGGTCAGGTCTTCGTGGCGAGCCTGCCGGCCGGAACCCTCCGACGGACTGCGTATGTTGCGCTGCTGCGGCGAATGGCGGATTCTGATCCAGCGACGGCTACCCGGGTGGGGGCGCGCGTTCTGCCCCTGGAAAATGGCGACAGCGAACTGGGGGGCCTGATCGCTCGTTGGGCCCGATTGGAGCCCGAGGCCGCCGTCGAGTTCCTCAAGAGCCAACTGGCCGCCCATCGACACTTCGAATTGATCCGCAGTTTCGCCTTGGGCATCACCCCGGACCGCCCCGAGCTGGCCGCCACGCAGTTGCTGGCCCAGCCCGCCACCCGCGAACGGTTGGAGGCACTGCTCCAAGTCGGGCGTCAATGGGCGGGACAAGATGCACGGGCGGCCGTCAATTGGGCCAAAACACTCCCCGAACTCGCCTTACGCCAGCAGGTGTTGCTCGAAATGGCGGGCGCTTGGGCGGCGGTGGACGCCAAAGGCGCCGCGGAATTTCTGCGAACCCAGCGAGTGGAACCCGGCTCGGAGCTCGTCTTCCGCACCGTGGGACGCGAACTGGCGGACGTCGACCCCACCAATGCGCTGGCTTGGGCCGAACAGTTGCCCACCGCCCGCGCCCGGTCCGAGGCCTTCGGCGGCACCGTCGAAGCTTGGGCCATGCACGAACCGCGGGCCGCGGCGGATTATGCCGCCAAACTACCACCCGGCGCCCGTCGTATGGAGGCGCTTCAATCGGTCGCCGTCAGCTGGGTGGATCACGACGCCGGCGCGGCCACCGAGTGGGTCCGCTCTCTGCCCTTGGTTCCCGAGAAATATGCCGCCGCCGCCGCCGCCCTCCCGCGCCTGGGGGTGACCGACGCCCAAAAGGGTGTGGCCCTGCTGACCGAACTGCCGGAAAGTCCTCGTCACGCAGAACTGGCGGCAGTTTTGGCGGACGTTTGGTCGCGCCACAGCCTTCCCGATGCCGTGGCCTGGCTCGATTCCGTAACGGACGCGGCCGATCGCGACGCAGCGGTGGTTTCCATGGCGAAGCTCTGGACGACGCAAGATCCGGCGGGCGCAGCCGCGTATCTGCCCAATCTGCCCGCGTCACCCGCACGCAAAACCCTGCTCCGTCAATTAGCCCGGACCTGGACCTCCTCCGATCCCCAAGCCGCCAGCGCTTGGGCCGGCAGCCTTACCGATGATTCTCTTCGCGCCGAAGCCCTGCCGGCCATCGCGGGAAGCTGGTCAGAATGGGCGCCGCTGGATGCCGCGCGTTTCGCTCTGGCTCTTCCCGCCAATGAATCCCAAGCTTCCGCCGTGGTGGCGGTGGTCCAAACGTGGTCCGTCGACAACGCCCCCAGCGTCGCTCAATGGGTCGGCCAGTTTCCCGCGGGGCCGCTTCGATCCGACTCGGAGAAGGTGCTGATCGAAAATTGGGCGCAGGAAGATCTGGCCGGGGCCGCGACCTGGCTGGCCAGCCAAAAACCCGAGGTTCGTTCGGATGAAGGCATATTGTCCCTGACCAAATACATGGCCAATCACGATCCCAACTCCGCCCTGCAATGGGCCGGCGCGTTGAAGGAACCTGCCCGCCGAAACGGCGAGATGATTCGGATCGGGAAGGAATGGATCCAGCGCTTTCCCGCCACCGCAAAAAACTGGCTCAATCAGCACCTGATCGATCAGGGGGTAAAAGAAGACATTCTCAAGGCGGCACCGGTGGTCCGGGAAGGCGAAGAGCCCGTCGCGCGACGTAAACCGTCCCGCAGCCGACGGATCCTGTAGACCGTCAGGAACGGTCCTCTTTCCCCGCCTCCGGAAGCCCCGCACCCAACTCGCGCCCGCTCCCGCCTACGGGATCCGACGGGTGATCGACACCCCCAATTTCAACAACGCCTGGGCGTCGGCATCGGACTTCGCCTCCGCGTAAATCCGCAAGATCGGTTCCGTCCCCGAGCCCCGCAGCATCAACCAGGAATCATCCGCCGCGATAAACTTCACCCCGTCGAAGGATTTCACGCCGGTGAGCTTGGACTTCAAAAGTCGCGCCGGCGGATTCGTCCGGCAGTACTCCATGAGCGCGGCGCGTTTCTCCAGCGGGAAATGCGTATCGATCCGCGCGTAGCGATGGGGTCCATAAGTCCGCTCGAGATCGGCCAGCAGTTTCCGCAGCGGACGTCGTTCGGTGGCCAGCAACTCCAGCAGAACCAAACCCGCCGCAATGCCATCCCGTTCCGGAATGTGGCCCGGGAAACCAATGCCCCCACTCTCTTCGAAGCCCAGCAGCACGCCCCCCTTGATGATCTCGCTGGCAATGTATTTGAATCCCACACCCGTCTCCACCAGCTCCAGCCCCAGCTGGGCACACATCTTGTCGACCATGCTCGTGGTGGTCAGGGCTTTCACCACACGACCGGTCATCCCACGATTTTTCACGTAGTGCTGCAGGAGCAGGCAGATGATCTGGTGCGTCGTCAGCGGGTCCCCATTGCCCATCAATCCACCCACCCGATCCGCGTCGCCATCGGTCACCAGACAGATGTCGTGCGGATGCTTTTGCAGCAGGGGAATGGAATTGATGTAATTGCGCGCGATCGGCTCCGGGTTGATTCCCCCGAATCCCGGATTGTGCGCCGCGTTGATGGTGGTCACCTGGCAGGTCGTGCCCGCCAGCAGTTCGTCAAAGCAACCCGCACCCACACCGTAGAGAGCATCATGCGCAAACTTCAGCTTCGATTGCGCAATCAGTGGAAAGTTCACCAAGCGCTTAATCGCTTTGAAATGCGCCCCACGGATATCACGCACCGCGATTTTTCGCGCCTTGCGCGCCTCCGCGAAAGCCAGGCTCTTGACGGGTGAACGCCCCAGCAGCCCCTCCACCGCCTGACACAGCACCGGCTCGGCCGAGCCGCCGTACCACGCCTTGAGTTTAAAACCATTGAAGGCCGGCGGATTGTGGCTCGCCGTCAACATCACGCCGCCGACGGCCTTCTGCCGGCGAACTTCAAAGGAAACACTCGGAGTCGGCGTGGGCCGGTCGGTCAACGTCACGGTGAACCCGTTGCCCGCGAGCACCTCGGCGACGCGCTGGGCAAATTGCTCCGAAAGAAAGCGGCGATCATACCCCACGACCACCTTGTCGGCGACGGTCCCCGCAACCGGATTGGCCCGCCAATAGTCGGCCGTCGCCTGGGTCACCTGATCCAGGTTCGCAAAGGTGAAGTCCTCGGCGATAATCGCCCGCCAGCCGTCGGTCCCGAATTTGATGGCACCCATTTTTGAAGACTGGAACAAACGCCATCCACAGCGGGTGACAAGTCCCGAGTCGTCGGGAAATCAACCGGAGGTTTCCCTCGTCCCGTGGAAAACGGGTGGGAAAACATCTTGTCACCCGCCAATTCTCCCACATCCATTCCGCATGAACCGCCGCTCCTTTTTGCTCACCGGCTCCGCCCTGCCCTGGTTGCCCTCCGTACTGGGAGCCAATTCCGGCACCCCGACCTACACCTTTGGTCTGGTGGCCAAATCCCAGGGCAACGCCGTTTTTCAAGTCGCCCGGGTCGGGGCCGAAGACGCCGCCCGAAAGTTGAGCGCCCAACATGGGCTTCAGATCAAGATCGACTGGCGCACCCCCAACGACGAGGACGCCCAAAAACAGGCTCAGGCCGTGGAGCAATTGGTCCTCAACGGCGCGGCCGGCATCGCCGTCAGTTGTTCCGACGCGAACAAGCTCACCGACGCCATCAATCAGGCGGTTAACAGCGGCGTTCCCGTGGCGACGTTCGATTCGGATGCTCCGAAATCCCGTCGGTTTGTCACGTACGGGGTGGACGACGAACTGTGCGGCGCCCAGGTAATGTCCGAACTCGCGGCCGTCCTCGGCGGACGCGGAACCGTCGCGATTCTCGCGGGCAATCAAAACGCACCGAACCTGCAAAAGCGGGTATTGGGTGTGAAAAACGAAGCCAAAAAGCACCCGGGAATCGTGATCCAGGAGACCTACTACCACCGCGAAACCCCGCAAGACGCCGCCGCGAAGGTGGAGCAGGTCCTGCAGGCCAACCCCGGCATCACCGGCTGGGCCATGGTGGGCGGGTGGCCTTTGTTCACCGAAAAAGCCCTGAAATGGCAGCCAGGCACCGTGAAATGCGTCAGCGTCGACGCGCTCCCCATCTGCTTGAATTATCTCCGGAGCGGTCATGTGCAGGTGCTGCTCGCCCAGCAGTGCTATCAGTGGGGCTACCGCTCCGTCGAACTGCTGCTCGACAAGGTTCATTTCAAGAAGAACCCGCCCGCCGTGAAAGAGGTCAGCCCGCTGGAGCGGGTCACCCGCGAGAACGTCGCCGCCTACGCGAAAAACTGGGAAAAGTGGCTGCCCAAATAGCCCGGCGTACCGCGGCCGCAGCCCGCGGAAATCACGCCTTTGCCGGCACCGGCGTAAAACCAGCCCAGGGCGTGACCTGGTAGAGTGGCAGACTTTGGGATGCCGCCGCCTCCGCCTCCAGCCACGGCACTTCATAAACCTTCACCGGCGCCCGGAACCCCTTGACCGGCACCGGGTCCAAGGGCCGACAAATCTCCGCCAGAGCCGGCGCGTGCAGTTGCAACCCCTTGAAGGTCGCCTCGCCGATCACAATTCGAGCATAGCCGGAAACACCCTCCAGACGGGATGCCAGATTCACCTCCCGTCCGAAGACGGTGTAATTCACGATGTGCGCGTCGGATCCCATTAATCCCACCGTGACCACGCCGCTATTCACGCCCGTACCCAGCGAAACCAAGGGCAGGATCTCGAGCTTCAATTCGGGGTGCGCTTGATTTTCCGCGGTGCGTCGATCGTTCTCCCGACTCCGATTGGCATTCAGCCGGGCGATGATGCGCTGGGCGTCGATCGCTGCGATGACACAGTTCACGCTGTGCCGTGGATTGGTCACAGGCGCGCCCCAAAAGGCCATCACGCAATCCCCAATGTATTTGTCGAGGGTGCCCAGGTGGAACTTTACCACGTCCGCGATTGCACCCAGGTACAGGTTCACCGTCTCCAGCACTTCATGCGCACGGGCATCGTAATAAGCCTCCGCGGCCGCCCCCGTGAGATTGTGCTCCGCCACGTAATGCTCCGCCTCGGCCTGATAGCGGTCCGTCAGCGCGGTAAATCCGCGAATATCCGCAAAAAGCACACTCAACTCCCGACGCGAACCACCCAATTCGATGCGTCCGCTGCCGAGCATTTCCTGCACGATGTCGGGCGAGACCATTTTCGCGAAGACCGAGCGCACCCGATGCCGCTCGCGTTGCTCAAAAATGGCCCGGGCCGATACCATCGCCCCGTAGGGGATCATCAACCCGGCGACCAGCGGATGCACGATGGGCAGGACAAGTCGTTGGGAATCGAAGGCCCAAACCGCGATCATGAACCAGCCGACCCCCATTCCGGAAATCACCAGCAGCGGCCACGCCCCTCGCAGGCTCCACGTGACGCAACACGCCGTCACCGCAAAACCAATCATGAGCAGTGCCACCCAGCGAAAATGCGGCGTGATGATGAATTCATCCGAGAGAATCTGGTTGGCGACATTAAGATGGGTTCCCACCAGGAAGTCGGAGCCACCGAGTGGCGTTGCCCCGCGGTCGGCGAGATTGTTGGCGCTGGCGGTTGAGCCAATGATCACCAGTCGATCCTTCAGGGGTTGATTCGTCACCGCCACCGCGGAATTCGTCCGCGCCCAATCCTGTCGGATGAACGATTCCAGTTTCTCGATGCGATTGGAGGATCCCGCAGCTTCCCGCACACCATCCACCCGCCAGTTCCAATTGACGGGAAAATACCGATGCTCATCCACGGGAAAGCGCCGCACCACCGTGCCATTGGTGGCCTTTAGCAGGAGCATGCCGCCTTCCACTCCGGACTGGCTCAAATCCACTTTCAATCGGTACGCCGCCAGCACCACCCCCAAGTGCCAGACACGGTTGGTGATCTGCAGCGACACCATCTCGGTTGCAAACCGGTTCTTGCGCAGGGGAACCCGCCCCTGGTCATCCACCTTGATTTCAGTTCCAGGATCCTTGCTGTTGAGTTGCAAGCGCACCCAAGCCCGGTTTGTCAGGGTCAGAATCCAGCCGTTTTTTTCAGCCAAATCCCCCAGACGAGGGTTGTCCTGGAGAAAATCCGTGTACGCCCGCACCTGCCGCGACACGGAATCGGCATCCTTGGTCGTGGCGACATCCCCCACACTGGCCGCACGGTATTGGAACAATGGATCCGGCTCCTGCTGCGGGGCGATGGCAATGATGGATGGAGCTCCGGGTTTCCGCAGTTCCTCGGCAAACTGGGCGTCGTACTCCTTGCGCCCCTCCTCCAGCAGAAGGTCCTGAAAAGTAACATCGAATCCCACCGCGGCCGCCCCCTGCGCCCGCAACTCCCGCAGCGCCCGGCCGTAAACCGGCATTCGCGGCCAAATGTAATTGTACCGCTCCCCGGGAATCGCATCGCCGTACCCCAGAGCCGTGATGGTACTGTCGTCCGAAGTCACCAAAGTCACTTCCGAACGTGCATCTGCGGCCCGCAGTCGACGCCCCAGCCGCCAGTCGTACATGTTCCATTCGAAACGCTGCAACAAATCCATGCGCTGCAACAGTTCGGAACGCTTTTGATCCTGTTCCGACACGGCCAGCAAGAGCTGAAGTTCCTCGGGATTCGCTGCGGGCCGTTTAATGACAAACGCCTTCAAATCCACCAACCGCACCGAGGCCTCGCGCGCGCGCCGACCCAGGGTCAGGGACATCCACGGCAGCGCCACCGCCAGCGCTACCAAGCCTGCCCCAAGCGCCAGCAAGCCCACCGAAACATTCAACTGGGGAAGCTTCAATTTCATGCGTTAAAAACAAAAAACCCAGAGCGAAAGGTTCGCTCTGGGTGGATTGTCTCTGGGCGTATTAGTCCTCGGAAGGCGGGACCGGAGGCAGACCGGCCGGCTTGCCCGGTTGCACCGGAGACAAGGGCCGTTCGGGACCCACGGGCGGGATCACGGTCTTACCCGTCGTGCCCACAGGGGGTTCCGGGAGGGGGTTCGGAATGATGCCCGGGATGCGGGGATCGAACGCCTGTCCGGCACAAACCTCAAAACGGTTGGCTTCCTTGAACACCACTTCGACGCAACCTTCCCAAACATACACAAAACCGTCAGCGGTGATCATGTACTTGGTACCACGGATCGCCGCCGTGGTCGTCGGCGTCGAAATGGAATAGGTCGATTGGTCGGAGGTCTTCTTGACGAAGCCAGTGACCCGACCTTCGTCGAGCTTGAGCTTCGTGTGGACAATTGCCTCGGGACCGGACGTGTCGGCCGTCAGCTCTTCAAAGGTGGCCTTGGTGTCTGCCCCAAGCACGAGCGTCGGACCGTTCAAGTCCAGATACAGGGTGAGTTCGGAACTGACCCCGGTGATGAGCTGCGATCCGGTCGTCGCCGTATCGCCCCGCTTCGCAGGCGCCCCGTTAATCGAGGCAGTGCCCTTGACCGCAGTAACTTCGGCCTTGCCGGCGTCGGCGCCAAGCAATTGAGCCGACAGCGCGAACACAACGCCCGCCCAGGCGATGCGATTAAAAGAAACAGGAATCTTCATGGTGTAACCAAAGCTTGCGGTGTGAAACTTCCTCAAGGCTAGAAATCTGCGCCGAAAAGTCAATCCAGTTTTCCGAAGGAAGTTGTTAACCGCCGGACGGATAGAGAGGTAGCCGACGCGGGCACCCCGGCAAGCACTCAGCGAACATTTATTTGGGGTCCAAATTTGTCCCCATTTGGGCCGGCCGAACCTCCACCGAAACACCGGCCGAGGGCACGTCGACGTGGGCCGACCACAGGATCGCATTGAGGACCAGTTTCCGGAATTCCGGCTGGGCCCAATTGCGATGATAGTGCCCGCCAGTGAAGCCAAATCCGCGTCCCCCGCCTGCTTCCACCGGCCGATCGTACGCCCACATCAGGGGCTGGGGTTCGCCCTTGGCCACCGAAGCCCGGACAAAGGGATTTCCGCTGTGGGGACCGTCCGGGCGATCCAAGGTGGCGGTCGGCGGGACCACGCTCAAAATCGGCAGAACCCCCTTCATATCCGGCACAAACCGCATGTGGTAGTACCATTCGTCATCCATCGCAAAGGGCTGGACTCCCCGGGTGATCGGGTGGACCGGAAACTGCTTAAATTCCGCCTTCCAAGTCGGATTCACGGACCAAAACGCCTCAAAATATCCACCCGTCCAGCGCAACATGGCAAAACCCGGGTCGCCAACGGGCACTTCCACGCCGTAATGGAGCGCGCCAACCCCCACCCCTTTCCGAACCAGTCCGTCAATCAACTTCAACCGCTCCGGCTGGATGGCGGGATGCCCCTGCCCGCCGTCGGCGTACATAATGACGGCGGCGGCCCCCGCAAACACCGAGACATCGGCCGGCCAGCCATTGGAAACGACCACCGGGGTCATCCCCGGCACCGTCCGGAGGCAGTCGGCGAGAAATAGGCAACCCGCGCGAAATTCATGCTCGCCCGCACCGTGACTGCGACTGCCAGCCAGGAGAACGATCTTCTTTTCTGCCGCCGCTCCGACCCCGGCCCCGAGGGTCAGAAACATCACCGGACAGAGCCACCGGAAGGGATTCATCATAGGTTCCCCCAAGAGATGCGCCCCTTCGCCCGGGGACAAACTGGAATTCTTATCTCTTTATCACGGACCGTCTCTGGCGAAGATCCCGGCGTGCCGACCCGCGTGCCGGCCGCTTGCCGCATGGGTTTCCTGCTCACCTTACCGATCCGTCTGTTGCTCTGGTTGATCCAGCGCCTGCCCCTTCGCCTGGTCGTCCACCTGGGACGCGGGCTGGGCGCCTTGGGCTGGCTGGTGCTGCGCCGACATCGTCGCGTGGCCCTGGAGAATCTGACCGCGGTGTTCGGAGCCGAAAAATCACCCGCCGTCCTCCGGGACCTGGCCCGTGAAAACTTCCGCCGTCTCGGCGAGAACTATCTCTGCGGCATCCGTACATCCACTCTGAGCGACGCCGAAATCGGCGCTATCGTGGAGTTTCGGGGTCTGGAAAACCTCCCCAAGGTTTCCCCGCAAACCCTCAATCTGATCTTTGCCACGGGTCACTTTGGCAACTTCGAACTGTGCGGCCGGGTCCAGCGCTGCCTGCCCGGCTGGCAACTCGCGGGCACCTACCGCGCCCTGCAGCCGCCGGCACTGAACGATCTGCTGCAGGAACTGCGCGGGCATTCCGGCTGCCGCTTTTTCGAACGGACCCGCGATGCCCAGGCCCTCCGACACTGCCTGTCCCAGGGCGGTATCGCTCTTGGCTTGTTCGCCGATCAACACGCCGGGGTGAAAGGGTTGTGGGTGCCATTTTTTGGCCGTCCCTGCTCCACCAGCGCCTCCCTGGTGATCCTCGCGCAACGCTATCATTCACCGGTCTGCTCCCTGGTTTGCTACCGAACCGGACCGGGACGGTGGACGATGGAGTTCGGCGCGAGCGTTCCCACCCGCAATCCCGACGGATCGCTCCGACCGCCCACCACCGTCATGCGCGAGGTCAATGCCCAATACGAGGCCGCCATCCGGCGGGATCCGGCGAATTGGTTTTGGGTACACCGCCGGTGGAAGCCGCCCACGGAACAACAATTGGCCCGGGCCAAGGCGGACGGCCTCGGCGAAACTCTGGCCGCGGATTCCTGATGCTCACGTCGGCAGCTCCCGCTTCTTCGCCAACCTCCGGAGACCCTCGCGAGGTACCCCTCTGCTGGGTGACCGGGGCAGGCGGTCTGATCGGAAACGCGCTGGTCCACTCGCCCCGCCGATCCTCTCGCTGGCGGGTGCGCGGACTCAACCGGGCGGAGCTGGATCTGACCGATTTCGCCGCCGTCGAACGGGCCTTCCATAGCGATCAGCCCCGCGCCGTGCTGCACTGTGCCGCCCTCAGCAAAAGCCCCGCCTGCCAGGCCGATCCAGCGCTGGCTTGGCGACTTAATTTCGACGTCACGCGCCACCTCGCCGCCTTGGCCAGCGATCTCCCCTTTTTCTTTTTTTCCACGGATCTGGTCTTCGACGGACAGCAGGGCAACTACCAGGAAGCGGACGCGGTCCATCCACTCAGCGTGTATGGTGAAACCAAGGTGGCGGCGGAACAGGTGGTGCTCGCGAATCCCCGGCACACCGTCCTCCGCACGTCCCTTAATCACGGCATCTCCCCCACGGGCGACCGCGGATTCAACGAGGAAACGTTGCTGGCCTGGCAGGCCGGACGGACCACCCGCCTGTTCGTGGATGAATTTCGCTCGCCGATCCCGGCCGCGGCGACGGCCCGCGCCACTTGGGAATTGCTCGACCGTGGCGCCACGCACCTTTTCCATCTGGCGGGGGCCGAACGACTTTCCCGCTGGGACATTGGCCAGCACCTCGCCCGACAAAATCCCGGGATCGTTGCGCGCATCGAAGCCACCTCCCTGCGCGCTTACGCTGGGGCGCCGCGTCCCCCGGACACCTCGCTGAATTCTTCGCGAGCGCAGGCGATCCTGTCGTTTCCCCTGCCCGGTTACCGCGAAGTGCCATAGTCCCGCGACTTCACTGGGCCTTCGGCACCCGGTGGATCGTATGCCAGACTTCCTGCTCCAGCGGCTGGCCCGTCGCATCCTTTACCGCAAACTTGATCCGTTGTTGCATCACCGGAGCGATCTCCGGGAGTTCCAGCAGCACGCGGCCTCCGGGCGCCAGCCTCACCGATTTCACCTCCAGAGTGTCGTGCCCCTTCCGCTGCGGTTCCTTCACCGAGAATTCCGGCGAACCGTACTTCTCGGTCCAATTGTAATTCCACCGCTCCACGGACCAATTGGCCACATCCTCGACCGAGGCCCGATCCAGTTCGGTGGTGAAATGCAGTTCCACCCCGGTGGCTTTCACCGCCACATCCCGCACCGAGGCCACCGGCTTGCCGGTATAGCGAACCCGGTGGAAGGCGCCTTTTTGCGCGCCATTGCTCTGCCAGATTACCAGGCCGCAAACATACAGCTGGCCATCCCCAGGACTGAAGCGTCCTCGCATTACTCCGGAATCGAACTTCAACGGAAAGCGTACCGCACCCCCCTGCGATACTCCGTCGACGGTTTCATAAAACGCCTTGAACAACGAACTCATACCGTAGGACGTGTGCAATAAGTCGCCCTCAAACGGACCCCAGCGCGAGGAAGTAACCCACATCTGACCGCCGCTCGAATTGTCCGCGTTCTTCGGCAGCCAGAACAGCGGGCCGTCATACGTGGTGGGCGGAGGGGTCCGATGCGCCGTGAAGACGTGCCCATAAAAGCCGCCCGGCTCCATCAAATTGACCCGCGAGGCCGGGACCCAGTTGCCCTCATTATCGCTGGTGGTGATTTCATTGCGCGGTCCGATCGACATCCCGTTCGGTGCCCGCAGACCGGTGGCGACAATCTCCAGTCGGGAGCCATCCTTCGATACCCGGTTCAGCGTGCCGTGGTGCGGAATCTGCGCATCACCCAAATTGCCGCCCTTGTTGAAATAGAAATTACCGTCGCGATCCGTCTCCAACCCAAGGCAGAACTCGTGATAATGCGGGGTGATGGTGACGTCGTTGTTAAACGCCTCGTAAAAATCCGCCTCGCCATCGCCGTCCTCATCCACCAAGCGGATGAGACCGTCACGGCAGGTCACGTACACCACATCGTCCACGATCCGCAGCCCCAGCGGCTGAAAGAGCCCGGCCGCAAAGCGTTTCCATTCGATCCGATCCAGGGCGCCGTTCAAGCCCGAAACCTGCCACACGTCCCCGCTCACCGAGCAGATCGCCGCCCGGGTGGAGTCGCGAAAGAAATCCATGCCACTGAAGCGCAGCCACGAATGATACGGATTCGGCTCGGGAGGAGTGATCGTATCGACAACGTAGGGTCCGTCGCCCCCGCTGGTTGCGAGCCGGCCCTGGGTGACAATCGGCTCACCCCATCGACCCGGCTTCGGCGCCAGCAAGGGGCGCAGATCGGCCGGAACGGGATAGGGAGAAACGAACGTGCGGGCCGGCGGCGGGTCGAAAAAACTCGGGACCGGCGGCGGCGGCGGGACAGTGTCGTCGGGAAAGATCACCGGCTCGTTGGCCTCACTCTCACCCACCGTCAGATCAATCCGCACGGGCTGCGCCCGTTCGATCAACGGAAAACTGGCCACCAGTCGGCCTCCGGGGCCCGTGATCCAGCCGACCTTCTGGATGCCGTTCAACAGAGCAACCACGTAGCGTTTCGATACCGGATCCCGCACATAACCAAACCCGTTGCCCATCCGTACTTCGCCATTGGGTGCCCAGCCCAGCAGCAGGGATTGATTGGTCACCGCACGATCAAACTGAAAGATCCGGGTGAAAACCGGGCGCCCGGCCACCCAACGAAAACTCACCTGTTCCAACACCCCGGCCCCACCCACCGTGTAATCGAGCAGCACATTGGTCCCCTGCAGATGCAGCCCTCGCCACTTGGCCCAATCCGTAGG
The DNA here is from genome assembly GCA_947471985.1 of Verrucomicrobiota bacterium. Lineage (GTDB taxonomy): Bacteria > Verrucomicrobiota > Verrucomicrobiia > Limisphaerales > UBA9464 > CANIZL01. The sequence goes on from CANIZL010000027.1 coordinate 39,897, forward strand.
CAGTCGTTCAAACGGCGTCGCGCGGGGATCTTCGAGATTTGAACCCTTACCCCATCCCGGCAAAACGGGCGTCGTCCACGCCATCGTGCCCCAGGGTTGCGGAACGCCCTCCATCCCGTCGCGTCCCTTGGGAAGATGCAAAAATCCACCCAACCACGCCCCCGCCCAACGCAGGGTCATCGTATCAAACGTCACAGCCGCTGCCTCGCGATTCGTCCCGTCACTCAACCGCAGCGTCACCGCCTTCAGGGTCGTGTTCGTCCGACTAAACTCGACATTGCTGGCGAAAAACGGCCCCTGATCCATCTGCTCCCATTTCCATTTTTCCACCTTGGGCGGCGCGGGCGTCTGGCCGCGCGCCACGGACAAAACGGACAGAAACGCAGCTCCGAGGCAGGCAATCTTCAGGCGGTGGACCATGCTGAGGGAATAGCGGGCATCAGGAAATCAACCAAGCGATTTCCCTCATGCCTCCCATGCCCCCCCAGGCGGTGCTTCCGCGTCACCTGCCGTTCAGATCGCCGCGGGTTCCCGGGATCGCTGATCCTCCAACCAGCGCCAGACCCGCAAGACTTCGGTCGCACTCCACGCCTGGGCGTCGCAGCCCCGCGGCGCATGCGGTGCATCGCCATCGAGAATTTCCGGCAACTGCCCCACGCAGCCCTGGTCGAGCAGCATGCCCACACTGCTCAAATAGGAACCCGCCGCACGCACCGCCGCCGCATCCCCCGGATACGCCCGCGCCAGGGCCTCACAAAAATGCGGAAAGGGCCAAACCCAGGCCGTCCCATTGTGATACGCCGGCTTGCGCCGTGTGTCTTCGTCGCCCTCGTAACGCGGCCAGTACGGGTGGTCCGGATCATTCAGCAGACCGCCCCCGTGCCCATAAACCGGCAGCGGCGGAATCACCGGCAACGGCGCCAACGAACGCAACGCCCCGGGCACCACCAGCCATTGCTGTGCGGCTGCGACGATGCGCCGCGCCCGCTCCCCCTCCACCATTCCCAGCGCCACGGCCAGCAGCGCATTGCTCCGTAGCGCGTCGCTGGGCAAAGCCAGCCGGGCCGTGGTGCCCGGCCCACCCATCAGCACATCCGCCAGCCACCCGGAATGTTCCAGCCAGAAGTATTGCCGGAACGATTGCTCCACCCGCCGCGCCAAATCACCCCAACTTTCCCCGCGCCCGTCCCACGGCTCCGCCCGCAATTCCGCCAACTGCCGCAACAGCCGCCACCACAGGACCTGGATCTCCACCGGATATCCCTCACGCGGCGTGCCCGCCGGATGATTCGTATCCATCCAGGTAAAATGACTCGGGCTCCAGACCAGACCCGAAGCGTGATCCACCCGGATGTCATTCGGCGTCCCACTCAAATAGCCGCAGGCAATCGCACGCAAGACTTCCGCCAACGTCCGATTGGCCGCATCGCCCACGCGTAACTGATAGATCGCCGCGCCCGCGCGGGTGGCCGCCAGCTCTTCACAAACAATGCCAAACCACAGCGGGGCATCCGTGGTGTCCCGATTTGACGCGTTGTTGCCGTAAATGGCGTTGGGCAGCGTCCCTTTTTCCTCGAAGCGGGCAAAGGTCAGCAGAATCTCCCGCACTTCGTCCTCCATGCCCGCCGCCAGCAGGCCCCGGCAGGCAATCAGCGTGTCCCGGCCCCAATCCAAAAACCACGGATAGCCCGCAATGACAGTCTTTCCCGCGCCGCGCCGCACCACAAACTGCCGCGCCGCCCGCACCAGCGTTCGCGCCACCGGATCCTTGGCGGCCCACGCCGGACACAACGACGGAGTCGTTTCCACCGGGGCGATCACCGAATCCGCCAGGCCCGAACCACTCAACTCGGAATCCAACGTGAGCGTCACCGGAACACCCGCAGTCAGCGGGATTTCAAACCATCCCGGACTCCACGCATCGCCGTGCCCCACCATCCCACGGGAGGCTTCCACCGGATGCGGAATGCCCGTACTCCATTCGGGGCTGGAATGGAATCGTCCCGCCACCGCCTGCGCCCGCAGTTGCCGATCCGCCGCCGGACTGAAAAGGAAACCCTCCGGCAACGTCGTCAGGTTGCTGATGAAATGCCGTTCGGAGTCCGGGTTCCGCTGTGTTTCCTGATGATATCCCCGGTCCTCCAAGTCCAGCCGAAGGGCCAGCCGCACCGGCGCAGTCGACGCCAATCCCCCGACCGCAGCCCCGCCCTCCTCGACGGACTCCCGGGAAAAAGTCAGAACCAACCGGTTCAACCCTTCGACAAAGTGAACCCACAATCCCACCCGGACCGATCGATCCCCACCGGCCGGCACCCGCCACTGCCAGTGTCCACCGGTGTCATTCACGTCCATCGACACCGGGGTGGCGAGCGGGGATTCAAAGCCATCTGCTGACACCCACGCCCGCAGACGCTTGACCAACACATGCCGGTCGCACGGCACTTGCGGATCCAGGTTCACGGCAAAAAGCGCATCATATTTGGACGCTACGTATCCCGGATCGGGATGAATTCGCGCCATGGCTCCACGCCCGTTGGTAAGGAGGGCCGGGCCCCGACGATGCGTCCAACCCGGCGGCAACGGCACCGGCCGACCACCGGTTCGGTGGACGGCGCCCACGACGGGTGGGACGCCTTCGACGAGCGGGGTCAGTGTGAGCCGGACCGTGCCAGCCTCAATCCCGTGGTCTCCGATGCGCACCTCATGCCGCACGCCGTCCGGCGTCACCACCGGGATACTTTCGAAGCGGTGCACGCCCCGATCCCCGGTGATGTGCGCCCGAAACCGACGCAAATCGCCCAGCACCAGAACATGGTCCGCCGGCCAAACCACCACGCGGGTGGCGTCGGCCACCGTCCATTCAATCTCCGGACAATACCCCGGCGACATCCAGCGGGGTTCCTCGATCAACTGCGACACCGGTTCCCCTGCGGTGACCCACGTACCGCAAAGGCACCAGGCTCCGCCCGGCGGCAGTTCCAAGCGAACGCCCTTGTCCGCGGTGGCGACCACCGCGACGCGCGCCCGGTCCGGCCCGTCCGCCAGTAGATCCAACTGCGGCTCCCCCAGTTCCCGCCAAAGCACCCCGGGAAATTCAACCACCTGCGGTTGCTCCAGATCCGTATTGACCAACACCAGCACGCCTGGGCCGACCGCCGCCGGCAAACGGCGCAAGGCGTAGACCGGGGCGACATCCCCGCTCAGACGCGTCAAAGTCGCGTCGCCCCGGAACGCCGGATGCGAGCGCAACAAGCGGTTCAAGGCGGCGATCTCCGGAATCAAATTGTCCGTGGAACCCCACGCCAATCCGCGAGCGCTGTGCACGTTCACCCGTTCCGTCGCCAGCCACTCCACGCCGTTCGTAATGGCATACCCCCCGGCAATGCTGGTCAGCGCGCACAGCTGGTTCCGCAGCAGGGACCAGCGTCGGGCCCGATCAGAAACGGCGTCTTCCACCGACCCAACGGCCGGCCCGTGCAAGGCCGGCGGCTGACTCGGTAGACGCACGTTGTCGTGGGTCTCACTGAAGTGCACCAGCGGCCCGCTTCGCTGACTGATCGCCATCGCGGCATCCAGATACCACCGGATGGTGCCGGCGTCATAATTCTGAAACAGCTCGCTGTACGCCCACTGCATGCCACCCACCGTGAGCAGTGCTTCCGTCGCCTCCCACGCTCCCCCGAGTCCCTCCAGAAAGAACACCGTGTCGGGAAACTCCTGCCGTACCAAGGCAGTAATATATCGCCACACCGGCACCGGAACCTTGTACCCGGCGTCGCAACGGAAACCATCCACTCCCCGCCGACACCACGTGACAAAGGCCTCCGCCAAAACATGCCAGAGTTCGCGCGGTTGCGGATCCAGTTCCACCAGATCCTCCCAGACGGTTCCCCAGGCGCCCGGACTCAAGAACCGCCCGTCCGGCGTCCGATGAAACCATTCCGGATGACTCTCCCACAGCGTGCTGCCCCAGCCCGTGTGGTTGATGACCATGTCGAGAAAGATGCGCCCTCCCCGGCAATGCACCGCGTGGGCCAGTTCCTCAAACTGCTGCACACCGGTCGTGCGTTGATCGAATTCGACCAGGGCCGGATCAATCGCGGTCAGATCCTGCGCCGCATAAGGCGAGCCAAAGCGCCCGAACCGGGCAAAGGTCGTGGGCGTGGGACTGATCGGCAGCAGCAGCAGATCGCGAAAACCCAACGTGCCGCAGATGTGATCCAGGGAGCGGGTGACATCGCGCAACTTGCCACTCGGCGGCAGCGTTGCATAGCCTTCGGCGGTCAGTGCATTGAGCTGAACGTCCAGCGCCGGATCCTCGGTGGTTCGACGTATCTTGCTGGGACCAAACTGACGCGGAAAAACGCAGTACAGCGTATTCCCGGAACGCGTCCAGGCGGGCAGTACATTCACCCCAAAATCCAGGCCTCCAGGCCAGTGCTGCCAACCGCGTTCGTCGGTCGCATACGCCTTGGCCGGAAAATAACCCACCTCCGACAGCGAAACCAAAATCTCCCAGACTCCCTCGCCCACCTGCATCATGGGCAGATCCTGCCAACCGGCCAGACCCTCGGCTCGCCGTTCCCGGGAAGCCGTCAGGATCTCCGCCCGTTGAGCCGCCGCCCGTCCGATCTGGGTGCGCAACCGGGCGGTCCAGCCCGCCGGAACACCCGTCAGTTGAAAGGTCAGTCCGTCTCCGGCCCAACGCACCAGCCGGGTACCGGGCGCGGGCGTCATGATTAGATCCACCATGGGCCGGGAGCTTCAGGCGGGATCCTTCCTCCGCAAACCGGAACCCTGCCTTCCGCCCCATTTCCGTCAGGGCGGCCGACGCCGCTTGACGGGTTGGGGCCGCGTCTGAATCTTCCACTACCAATGGCCCGGCCACCACAGCGCCGTTTGTCCCGAGCGCGCGCGCGGGATCTGGACATCGAGATCTCCTTTTACGAGGGGCTCACGAAGGACGGTCTTATTCACCCGGAAGCCTTGGAGCTGCTCGGCGATGCCTACGACGAACGCGGCCGCTACGTGGACAGCCTCCGGGTGGACCGCCAATTGCGCGAATTGAATCCCACCGACCCCTTGGTGCGGTACAATCTCGCCTGTTCATTGACCCGGACGGGCAATTTCGAACTCGCCGCCTCCGAGCTCGAGCAGGCGCTGGACCTCGGCTATCAGGATGTCCAACAGCTGAATGCGGATCCCGATCTGGAGGATCTGCGCTCGCACCCCGCCTACCGGCGGGTCCGCGAAAAGCTCCGCCATCTGAAGCGGAAATAGCCGGCGCCTGTCCGTTTTCCCGGCCGGCGAAAAGCCCGCGAACGCCGCCGCCCGAGTGCGTCGGCAGAATCCGGGCTTCCAAACCATTCGCCCGCTCAACCTCCCGGCCGCACCGCGGGCGATGGGTCCGGGCGCAAGCCGAGTTCCCGCTGGCGCAGCCAGAGGAAGATGACCGGGGTGACAATCAAAATGTGCAGCAGACTCGAAATCATGCCGCCAATCACCGGCGTCGCGAGGGGTTTCATGACTTCAGCTCCCGGCCGATGACTCCACATGATGGGGAGCAGGCTCGCAATGATGGTCGCCACGGTCATCACCTTGGGCCGCAGTCGCAGCCGAGCCCCGTCCTTCACGGCCTGCACCAGATCCGCATACCCAAAAGCCGCGCCCCGCTCGGCCTGTCGGCGTTTCACCAGTTCATCGAGATAAACCACCATGACGATGCCCGTCTGCACCGCGGTGCCGAACAAGGCAATATAGCCCACCCACACCGCGCCATTGAAGTTGTATCCGAGGATCTTTTGCAGGAAGACCCCGCCGCTCAGCGCAAACGGAACGGCCAGCATGACGTGCGCCGCCTCCAGGGCACTGTGATAAACCTGGTGCAACAGTAGAAAAATGATCAACAGCACGGCGGGGAACACGAGTTGCATCGTCTGCACAAAGCGCCGTTGGTTCTGGTATTCCCCCGTCAATTCATAGGTCAGGCTCCCCCAGTTCAACGTCTGCAACGCTCCTTCGATCTCGGTGACGAATCCACCCAGATCCCGCTCCTTCACGTTGGCCTGCACATACGCCCGCAGACGGCCGTTCTCACTGGCGATTTCGTTCGCCCCGGTCTCCCGGCTGATGTGCGCCACCATCGCCAGCGGAACATACGAGAGAGGTGCCTCGCCCGCGGCCGGCTTCCCCATGCCACTGCCACCACCCGCCGGCCCGGCCGCCACCAAAATGCGCCCAATCTTTTCAATGTCGTCCCGCTCATTGCGCTCCAGGCGCACCTGGATGGGAAACCGTTCCCGGCCTTCGATGGCCACGCTGACATTCTTGCCCCCCACCGCCAACTCCACGGAATCCAGCACGTCCCGGGCGCTCAGGTTGTACCGCGCCAGCGCCCGACGATCGACCTTGACGTTGAGGTACGGTTTACCCTGCACCCGCGACGCCGAAACCCCCGCAGCACCTGGAATCCGGTTGACGACCTTTTCCACCAGCAATGCCTGGGATTGGATGTCATCCAGGTTGTCGCCGTAAATCTTGATGCCGACCTGCGCCCGGATGCCGGTGTAAAGCATCAGAATCCGGTTCTCGATCGGTTGCAGAAATGCCGGCACATAGCCCGGCACCAGCCGCATCTTTTCGGTAAGCTCCGCTTTAAGTTTTTCCACGGTCATCCCCGGACGCCATTCCGGATTGCGGACGACCCGGGGGATTTTCAAGAAACCAAAAATTGTACGTTGAGTGGTGAGCCATTCCGGTTTGAGCGTGATGGTGGTTTCCAACATCTCCGTGGGTGCGGGATCCGTGGGTGTTTCAAATCGACCCAACTTCCCGGCCACTCGTGCTACCTCGGGCATGCCGGCCATAACCTGATCCTGCCAGGACATCACGCGCTGGATCTCCTTGAGACTGGTCTTGGGCAACAGCACCGGCATGAACAAGAGACTGCCCTCATTCAAGGGAGGCATGAACTCCCGGCCAAAACCCGTCGCATAGGCGGCTGCCCGCGGCCATCCGCGATCTTGAAGTCGATGCACCCACCGCACCGGCAATCCAAAAGCGCCCACCAAGGCAATCGTCAACAGACTCGCCGCCGCGGAAAGCACCGTCCGGCGATGGCCCAGCGCCCAGTTCAAGAGGGGATCATAGATCATCAAAAGAAACCGCATGACCCAGTTGCGATCCTCCCGCTGAAACGGGCCGCGCACCAACACGCTGCACAAAACCGGCACCAACGTCACCGCCAACAGTGTGGAACCCACCATCGCGAACGTCTTCGTCCACGCGAGCGGATGAAACAGCTTGCCCTCCTGGCCGCTCAACGCGAACACCGGAACGAAGGCCAGAATGATGATGGCCATCGCAAAAAAGATGGGGCGCCCCACTTGTTGCGCCGCCGCCAAGGTAACCTCCAAGGTCTCCGCCGAGGTCAACCGCGAGCCCTTCTTTTCCTCCGCACTTTCGCAATGTCGCAGCACATTTTCCGTGACCACGATCGCCGCATCCACCAGCACACCGATCGCTATCGCTATCCCGGTCAACGACATGATGTTGCTCGTCAGATGGAACTGCTGCATCAGGACGAAGGAAATCAGGATCGATACCGGCAACGGCAGCGTGACGATCAGGATGCTGCGAAAATGCCAGAGAAAGAGAATGTGGGCGAGCGTCACCAGAATAATCTCCTCCCACAAAGCATGCTTCAGGGTGTCAATGGTCCGGTCGATTAGATCGCTCCGGTCATAAAAAGGCTCGATGGAAATTCCGGGCGGCAAACTGGGGGAAATCCGCGCAATGGTCTCCTTCACCCGTTCAATCACTGCTCGCGCATTCTCCCCCGTGCGCATAATCACCGTGCCGCCCACCGCTTCGTGCCCGTCGATATCGAGCGCACCGCGGCGAAAATCCCCGCCGAGCTGAACGGTGGCGAGATCCTTGAGGTAGATCGGCGTCCCGTTGACGGCTTTCACGGAGATCAGTTCCAGATCCTCGATGCCCTGAATGAGGCCGATGCCCCGGAGCACAAATTCGGCGCCATTTTCTTCCACCACCTTGCCACCGACGTTGAGATTCGCATTCTGCACGGCGGTCATCACCTCGATCGCCGTCACCTCGGCCGCACGCATCTTGGCGCTGGAAAGTTCAATCTGATACTGGCGCACAAAGCCGCCAATGCTCGCGACCTCCGCCACCCCCGCCACGCTGCCCAACTGATACCGAATCTGCCAGTCCTGCACCGCCCGCAACTTGCCCAGATCATAGCCTCCCCCCGGCGCCTTGGACGGATCCACCCGGAGATAATACTGATAAACCCAGCCCAGCCCCGTGGCGTCTGGCCCCAATTGCGCCTTCACCCCTTCCGGCAGCGCGTTCTGCAGATAATTGAGCCGCTCCAACACGCGGCTGCGCGCAAAATACGGATCGATCCCATCCTGAAAGATCAGGGTGACCAGCGAAAATCCGAACATCGAAACGGCGCGGACATCCTTTACCCCGGCCAATCCCTGCAGGCCCGTCGAGAGGGTAAATGTCACCTGATCCTCCACCTCTCGCGGACTCCGCCCGGACCAATCGGCGTAGACCAGCACTTGGTTCTCGGTCAGATCCGGGATCGCGTCGACCGGGGTCTTGATCACGGCACGAAACCCCAGGGCGATCAGCAGAAGTGCGCCGCAGATAACCAGAAAACGGTTCCGCAGGCTCCAGGAAATTAGTTTTTCAATCATGGGAGGAAGAGGTGGCGTCGCCCCGTGAGGGCCGGCGCAGTGGAGGCAGTGCGTCGATTCATGGGGGTCGTATTCAGGGTGTCGGTTTGACTTCGGCCCCACAGTCCAGCATCTCGAGGCCGAACCACGGATTACGAACCGGCGCCTGGAGTTGAATCCACTCGGCCCGCGACGGGGCGCCCGCAAAAGCGTCCTTGGTCATGGGACAACGGAAGACCTTCAATTCAGTGAACGTCGGATCGCCCCGGCGCACCGCCTGGGCGAGCGCGACCGCCGCGGTGCTCAAGGCATAGAAAGATCGCCGCGCCGATTTGAGATCGTCCGCCGGCGGCAGATGCCCCGCCACTACCAGCGGCTGGACCAGCGATCGCCACGGCGTCTCAGCCGCGAAGCGCTCCAATCCCGCCGCCAACACCACCGGGACCTTGACCGCCTGCACGTTGTATTCCCGCAGATCGTCCGAAGCCAGAGTGTCCCCCAGGCGATCCGTGAACGTCAGCCATTGCTTCAAAACCGCTCGCTGATCCACCGAGAGGGCGGGCAGCGAGGACGTCACCGCGTTGGTAGTGGGCGCAGGCTCCGGACTGGCCAGCCCGCGATTCAATTCCGCCTGGCCATCGATGAGCAGATTGCCATTGATAACGACCTTGTCGCCGGCCGCCAAGCCACTGCGCACCTCCACCAGTGCATCCCCGCGCCGTCCGATCTGAACCACACGCCGCGCGTACGCCCCGGCTCCGAGATCCACATAGGCCACCGCTTCCACGCCGGTCTCCAACACAGCGGCCCGCGGCACCGTCAGCACATCGGGCGCCTGCAGCTGGACCCGCCCCGACGCATACAATCGGTGCAACATGCGGTGTTCGGCATCGACGGGCGGGTTCGCCAGTTCCACCCGCACCTTGGTGGAACGGGTGACCGGATCGAGCGTCGGATCGATGAATGTGATCTTGCCCGTGAAGACGTTCCCGGGGTGCGAGGGTGTGGAAACCTCCACCGCCAAACCAGTCTTGATCCACGGCAGATCCTGCTCGTACGCCTGAAACTGGAACCACATGATGGCAAAATCGGCGATCTCAAAAAGCCGATCCCCTGCCTGCACATACTGCCCTTCGTACACATACCGCGTGAGGACGGTTCCGGTCATGGGCGCGAGAATTTCCGACGTGAGTTGATCGGCTGGTTTTCCCGAGAGTTTGTCGATCTGTGCGGGCTGCAATCCCATCTGGCGCAACCGGGACGCGGCGGCGGTGCGAAAATCTCCGGTCAAGGACTGGTATTCCCGTTCGGCCTGAAGCAGTGCCGGGCTGTAAATCTCGGCGAGCGGTTGGCCGGCCTGGACTTCCGCGCCAATGAAATTCACGTGGAGCTTCTCAATCCGGCCCGCGATGTAGGCCGCCATTACGCGATGCCGGGCGTCATTATCGTCAATGACTCCGGCAACCTCGAGAGTCCGCTGTAGCGGTCGAACGCGGGCCTCGGCGGTCTGCACATTCAGCACCTGAATCATGTCCTGCGACAACGCCACCACGTCGCCGCCGGCGGAATCAAATCCGGCATCGCCCTCATAAACCGGGGTCAATTCCATCCCGCAGATCGTGCAGCGACCCGGCCGATCGGACTTGATCCAGGGGTGCATGGCACTTTGATAAAACCGCACCTTCCGTTCCTTGGAGGCGCCAGCAGCCGTCGGGTGGCGGAGGGATTCGTGGGTCACCCACCAAGTCACGGGGCCGACCAGCACCGCCGTAAGCAATATCACCGGGATGGTTTTCATGATTTATAAATTCGGGATTCAGGGATTTACGGAGGCGGGAACCAGTCCGCGCAGGGATTCCAGGGCCACCAAGTGCGCCGTCACCAATTGCCGCTCCTCGAGGCGCGCAGCGAGAATCGACCGGCGCGATTCGATCAGTTCCAGCAGCGACGCCTGCGAACTGATCCAGGCATTTTCGGTGGCCTGCGCGGCCTTATCCAGGCGCGGGATGACATCCTCGCGCAGGGTCCGCGCCTGCCGGGCGGCATTTTCCGCCTCCGCGTGCAGGGCCATCACTTCGGACCGAAGGCGTTGCTCGAGGGAATCGCGATCCCGGTCGAGGCTTTGTTGTTTCTGACGGGCCTGCTCGATGTTCGCCTGGTACACCGAACGGTTGAACCACGGCAGGGTGACCTTGGCGACGGCCATGGTGTCGATGAACCGACCGCCGGAGTACACCGTGGAATCGGCGCCCACCGAAAACACTGGTTTTGCTTCTTGGCGCGCCACATCCACGGAAGCCCGCGCCGCGGCGGAGCTCCCAGCCCCTGCCCGCAACATGGGATTCACCTGCGGCAACCGGGCGAGCACTCCCTCCAGGGGCGGCGTCGCACCAGCGTCCTCGGGAAGCGCGAGCTCAGGCCAGACACTCTCGGCGGGACGACCGATCAACGTACTGAGTTGCCGGGCCAGGCTGGCGCGCCGGTGTTCGGCCCCCGTCAGGTGCTGGCGTTCCCGGGCGAATTCGCCTTCCATCCGCAGGGCCTCAGCCGTCGAAGCCGCCGGATCCCGCAACTTGCCCCGGGCCACCACCACGAGATTCTCCAACCACCGGACCTGATTCGTTTGGATCCGACGCGATTCATCCAAGAGCGCCAACTCGTAAGCCGCCAAGCCCACACTGACTTCCAGACTGAGAATTGCCGATTGTTCGTCCGCCGCCATCACGGAACGTTCCGCGGCCGCCACCGATTTCCGGGCCTCGAACAACCGTCGACGCGGCAGCGGTTGGTCCACCGAAAAGGCCAAATCCCCTTCGTCGTGACGTCGATCCGCCTCCGCCGCCCGAAACCCAAGGCCGACCATCGGATCCTCCCAGAGTCGAACACCCTTCACCCCGGCATCGGCAGCCGCTCTCCGCGCCCGCGCTGCGGCCACACTGGGATGATGAGCCCGAACCTCCGCTCGCAGGGCTTCGAGATGGGACGCATCGAGGGCCTCCGCCGCCGGAACCGCCAGGGGAGCCATCGACAGCCAACCCACCAGGAACAGCCCGGCGAGCCCCCGGCAAGAGTGGGTCCCACGGGTCGCCAGCCGACCGTCGGGGATCAACACACGGTGGTGCTCTCGAGGGAAATTACCCAATAACAGAATCTTCATAAAACATTCATCAAACCAGCGTCCAGATCCATCCACGGTCCCCGGACGGGACGTCCTGGGCGATCAAAGGACGGACGGGCGGACACAAGGGGTTAAGCAGCAGGCAAACGGAACGAACGAACTCCCAAAAAACGGGAACGGGCGAAGGAGGCAAATAGCCCAGCCGGCGGAAACGGTCGTGTGACTTCGGCTTCGCAGACCGGTTTTAGAACCGGTGGGAAGACCGATTGCCGTTCAAGCCGGTCAGGCCGGACGAACGCTTGGCGGTGCGAGGCCACGCAAAGCCGCGCCCAACGACACCTCCGGTAGGAAGACCCAATCCCACCGGGCGCAGCACCGCTGGAAGTGGGCCGGGGACACGACCACAAAGGTCGAGGCCAAGTTCGGCATCTGCGGGGTCGGAACCGCAAACAGAAGGGCCGCCGTCAATGCTTGATCCGGGTCGATCGACTCTGCCTTCAAGGCCTTGCTCAGGCTGCAGCAGGAGGATCCCGGGGCGTTCGGCGCCGTGGGCTGGGAAGACTTTTCCGCCGCCTTCTTGGTGCAACAACCATGCACTCCAGCGGCGCCAGCCGTCCGGGAGGCCCCGAAGGCTTGAGCACTGCAATGCTGCACGCAGGCCGCCTGAACCACGACCCACACAAACATCCAAGCCACCGCGACGAAGCGGAAGATCGAAGAAGTGACCTGGGTACGGGTGGCCATACGCTTGAACCGCGAGACAGATCCACCCGGAACACCGACGGGTCAAGCCGGTTGACTGCCCATCCCAAGCCCTCCCCTGACCTTTTTTTGCCCTGCCCCCCGCAAAACCGTCACCCAGGTTCGGTGTCAGGTTCGGTGTTTGATTCAGCGTGCCAGGTTCACTGCGCCGATTCCGGGTTGCCACCGGGACCCGCTTTCGGATGCCGGCGCCGTCTGCCAATCTTCCTGCCGGTGCGTTGCCTCGTTGTCTACAATTCCGCGCTGGAGCCGTATTCGGTGTCCGGTGTCCTTCGCTATTTCGCGGACGTGGTTCCCTGCTGGACCGCCGCCGGACATGAAATAGATTTCCTGACCGCTCAGGCAGCGTTCCCGCTATACCGAACCTTCTTCCCCCAGGCCCGCCTGCTCGCCAGTGATCGCCGATTCGTCTTCGAGCGAAACCTCCGCCAGACCTGGCGCTACCTGCCGGCGTTTGCCTGGCGGATGATCACCCCCCACTTCACCCGCTTGCCCGTAAAGTACGACGCCGTCCTCGCCTGCGCCCAGTTCATCTACGAAGTCGGCCCCGCCCGGACCATCGCCCGGCGCTGCCAGGCCGCGTTGGCCGTGAAGATTCATCACATCCTGCATTCCCAACGCCAAACCACCACCCCGTTTGACCACCTCCACCTTTGGAGCGAACGCCGGACGGCCCGGTGGCTGAATCGTGAATCCGACCTCATCCTCACCAGCACCCCCCTGGTCGCCCGGCACTTTGCCGAATTGGAAACCAGCCTGGGTCTGAAACCCAGTCCCACCCTGCCGACTGGTTACGGTGTGGATTTGGCCAACCTGCCCTTCCGGGACGGCGGGCCAGGCGACTGCGAATACGACGCCGTCCTGCTCGGACGCATCCACGAGGCCAAAGGGATCTATGACGTCCCCGCCCTCTGGCAGGCGGTCCGCCGCGGCCGACCCGACGCCCGCCTGCTGATCATCGGCGATGGCCCGCACCGCGAAGAACTCCAGCGCCGGCTTTCCGGGTGTGGATTGGGTCCGGAGACCGGCGCCGTCACCTTCACCGGGGGCATCGCCGACGCCGAGAAAAACCGGCTTCTCCCCCGCTGTCGGGTCGGCCTCAGCCTCTCCCGCGAGGAAGGTTGGGGCCTCTCCGTCACCGAATTCCTGGCCGTGGGATTGCCCGTCGTGGCCATGGAAGTGCCGGTTTTTCGCGAGGTTTTCCCGGGCCAATTGGATCTGGTCCCGCAGGAGGACACCACCGCTGCCGCCACGCGACTGCTCCATTGGTTGAATCATCCCGAGGCGGCAATGGCCCGCGGAAAAGCCGGCCGGGAATTCGTCCGACAGTACGATCACCGGTCGGTGGCCGACCGCGAAATGGCCGCACTCGAAGCCGCCGTAGTAAAAAGTCGCAAAAAGTTTCAATAACGTTTTGGCCAATTTACGCAAATAAAAGCCCTCAGTTTCGACTTGGCTTCCGACCGTTTGGAATAAAGAATATCCGCATGCCTCCCAATCCGGTGTCGCGATTGAGTACGGAATCGCTGGTGGAGCGGTACTATGAGCCGCTGTATCGATTCGCTCTGAGCCTGTCTGGCTCGGAAGCGTCGGCGGCCGACCTTACTCAGGAGACCTATTACCTCTGGGCGTCGAAGGGCGAGCAGTTGCGCGACAAGACCAAGGTAAAGACGTGGTTATTCACCACCCTCTACCGGGAGTTCCTCTCCGGTCAACGTCACGATTCCCGCTTCCGCCACCAGGACCTCGAGCAATCAAACGACGAATTGCCCCTGGTCGAACCCAACCTCGCCAACTGTCTGGATGCCGGTCTCGTATTGGAGGCGCTCCATCGGGTCGATGAGGCCTTCCGGGTTCCCGTCACCCTCTTTTACCTGCAGGAACTCAGTTATCTGGAAATCGCCGAGACCATGGAAGTCCCGATCGGAACCGTCATGAGCCGGCTTTCCCGCGGCAAGGAACAATTACGAACCCTGCTGGCCGATGCTTCCCTGCCCCAAGATTCCAAGATTGTTCGCCTCCCCCTGCCCAAAAAGGGCGTGGGTCGGGCCGCTGGTTGATTCCACCCCATCCAGCACCCGAATCCCGTACTAAACAATGACCCCCGGAGAAGCGCGATGTCTGTTGGCCGCCCGGCGCCCGAACGGCGCCGACGACGCTGATCCCGCGATTGCGGAGGCTCTCGCCGTGCTTCGGCAGCACCCCGAATCGGCCGCTTGGGTGCGCGCCGAGCAAAATCTGGATCAACAGGTCGCTACGCAGCTGCGGCAGGTCCAGCCCCCGCCCGATTTGAAGGAACGGCTGCTGGCCGGCCGGCCGAAGGCTTACGCCCCTTCGTCGGCTCCCGCGCCGATTCACACGTTCAATCACCCCTCGCCGCCCCCTTCGCCGTCGCGGGATACTTCGAAGTGGACTCCCGCCCCCACCCCCCGGGGATTCCGGCTGCCTTGGGGTCTCATCGGCGGCTTGGTGGCCGCCGCCGCCGCCATCGTGATGACCGTGACCGTGGTCCAGAGCCGGACCCGCGCTGCCGCCATCGCCGCCGAGAATTCGGTGCAGACCTTCCAACAGTTCGTGGCCGACTACATGTCCAATGGCTGGGACAAGTCCTTCGACCTTCCCACCAGCGACTACACCCGGGTGAGCGGCTGGCTGGCCGCCCAGCCCGGAGCCGTGACCTTCGTCGCTCCTGGGCAACTGACCCAAGGCGGCACGCTCGGTTGCCGGGTTTTCGACTGGAAAGACCGCAAGGTCACCTTGGTGAGCTTCCGCATCGGTACGTCCGAAACCGCCGTGCACGTCCTCGGCATAAATCGCGACGAACTCAGCGACGCCCCGATCACTCGCAGCGTCGGGACAGTCGGCGAATGGAATACCTCGTCGTGGACCGAAGGCGGGGTCACGTATGTTGTCCTGACCAAGGTCGAACTCAATACGCTCCGTCGGCTCCTCTGATTCCCCTGCCCCACGGCGGGGACACCGGCCGGTCATTTTTTGTCGGTCATCCTTCAGTGGACCGACTGCCGAATGGATCGCCCCCCTGAATTCCGCCGGGGCCCCAATAAAAAGGGATCCGCGCGGCCGTGATTGCCGCCCCGGATCCCCAAATCCCTGATCAGGCCGTTTTCAGTACTTCGGTACGTGGTGATCGATCTCGTCGGACCAGGCACTGATGCCGCCCTTGACCGATTTCACGTACTTGAACCCCTGCTGACGCAGGAATTCCAACGCCTTCATGGAGCGCTTACCCGATTTGCAGTGCAGGTAAATCTGCTGGTTGGGGTCCAGTTCCGTGAAGCGTTGCGGCAGCGTGCTCAGCGGGAGCAGCGGCACGCCCGCCACCCGGGCGATTTCCACCTCATCCGGTTCCCGGACGTCCACCACCCGAATCCCCAGCGCGGGGAGGTCCAAGGCCCGCTTCATCTCCTGCACCGTGACCTCGTCCGGATGTTGCCCCGGATTCACCGGTTCCGGCACCACGCCGCAGAATTGCTCGTAATCGATCAATGCCGTGATCGAGGGATTGGGCCCGCACAACGGACACTTCGGATCCTTGCGCAGGCGCAGCTCCCGGAACTTCATGTCGAGGGCGTTGAAGAGCAGCAGACGCCCGATCAGCGACGTACCCTTGCCCAGCGCAAGCTTCAGAATCTCCGCGGCCTGGATGCACCCAATGATCCCCGGCAACACCCCCAGCACGCCACCCTCGGCGCAGCTCGGCACCATGCCCGGCGGCGGCGGCTCCGGATACAAACAGCGATAGCACGGCCCACCCTGGTTCGGCGCGAAGACACTGGCCTGACCCTCAAAGCGGAAGATCGAGCCGTAAACATTCGGCTTCCCGAGCAACACGCAGGCGTCGTTGGTCAGGTAACGCGTCGGAAAATTATCCGTGCCGTCCACCACGATGTCGTAGGGCCGGATCAGATCGAGGGCGTTCTCCGCCGAGATCCGGGTCTTGTGCAGCACCACCTCGACGTTGGGATTCAAGGCGTTGATCGACGCCTTGGCGGAATCCGCCTTGGACACCCCAACATCGGCATCGGAGTGCAGAATCTGACGCTGCAGATTCGAGTAATCCACCGTGTCAAAGTCGACGATCCCCAGCTTGCCGATGCCCGCCGCGGCGAGATACATCGCGATGGGCGACCCGAGTCCCCCGGCGCCAATGCACAGGACGCTGGTGTTGCGGATGCGGCGTTGACCCGCCAGCCCGACCTCGGGCAGGATCAAATGACGGGAGTACCGACGGATTTCCTCGTTCGACAGCTCGATCATAACAGCTGCGGACGCTAAAACGCCGCGTCCAACCAGCAAACGAGAGTTGTCGGGATACGCGTCAGCCCCACTTCTCCAACTTCATCTGCTCCTTGGGCAATCCCAGGTCATGCAGAACGAGGTGCTCGACCGCGTTGACCATGTCATTCGTCCCGCAGGCGTAGAACACCGTCTGGGTGGGATCGCCGACGAAACTCTTCACCCATTCCGGGGTGATCCGCCCGCGACGCCCGGTCCAGACATCTTCGGGCGCGAGGCGCGTGCAGGTGACATGAAACTCAAAGCGGGGATTCTTGGCGGCGAGTTCGCGGAACTCTTCGGCAAAGATGATGTCCTGGGTCGTGCGCACCGTGTACAGCACGGTGATGCGGGTATCCAGAGTGCGCGCCGTGGCCTCACGGGCGAAACCGCGGAAAGGCGTAACGCCCGAGCCACCGGCCACGCAGATCAGATGCTTGCCCGGCGGATCGAACACCGGCAGGAACCGACCGGTGGGCGGGATGACGACCATTTTGTCCCCGGCATCGAGCCAATCGACGATGCTGGTGCCCATTTTCCCATCGCGCTTCACCGTGACCTCGAAGTGCCCGCGATCGAGGGCGGACGAACTGAGGGAATAAGCGCGCTTGTACTTGGGCTTGTGGGGCCAGTAGACGGTGATGAACTGCCCGGTCTTGAAATCGGGCTCGTAACCGGCCGGCCACTGGAAGCGGACGGTCTTGGTATCCGGAAGTTCCATCTTCGCGGACTCGACGAGCATTTCCGCAATGACCTTTTTGCTGGCCGGTGCTTCCGTTTTTGCGGGGGCCTCGGGCGATTCAGCGCTGACTTTCGACATGTGTGCTTATGGGGTGAACGATCGGCACAAAATGCGGACAGAATATGTCCTGTAAAGCTGAGGTGGCGACAAATCCCGGGTCCCCCTGCCCGTGGCAAATCCCCCCGGCACACCGGACTGGGGGGCCTGCCGACGCCCGAACCGCCCAAAAATCAATCGACGGGAACCGAAACAACTCGCGACGGCGAAGCCCCTCCGCCCCCACGCTCACCTCGCCCCAACCCGATCCGGCAGCCCATCGTCCGGGCGAAAGTCCCGTGCGAACGCATCCCGGGCCGGCCCATGTGCGGCCCCGTCGGAGGCCCTAGACAAAAGGGCGAAGTCCTCCAAATCCGCCCATCGGGCACCGGAAGCCATGGAATGACTCATCGCACGCTGCCCGGAGCAATGCAGCGCATCGATTCGAAGAATCAGGGAGACATCGCTTACCGATGGATGCATCCGCGGCTACTTGAGAGCTCTGGGAAAGATTCGTTGGGAATGAATGGATTGAAAACTTGCGAGTTGGAGTGGGTCCGCTTGATTAGGGGTTCTGGTGGCGGGGTAGCCAAGTGGTAAGGCACGGCTCTGCAAAAGCTGCATTCGTCGGTTCGATTCCGACCCTCGCCTCCATCTCTTAACCGTTGTAGTTAAGAGAGTTACGAAAAACGGGAGGCCGAACCTTCAGTGGATTCTTCAGTGAATCGGCTACCCGGGCACTACACCCCGACTACCCGTTCACCACGCTCCCACTGCCGGTTCACAGGGTTTCGGTTCGCGAGGTAGACTCGAATCCATGCGAATCGAGATGAAACAGCGCTACCGGGTCTTTCGTCGGGGTTGGGGCACCTACTACGTCGAGGATCTCGACACCAAGAAGCAGGAGTCCCTGCACACCCGCGACAAGGCCGAGGCCTACCGGCTCGTCGCCGCGCGCAACGAAACCGACACCGCTCCCGCCTTCAGCCTCCAGCTCGCCCGCGTCTACTGGAAAGCCGGGGATTCCGCCGCCGCCACCCGCGATTGGGAATTCGTCATGGCGGAACTGGTGCGGACCAAGAAGGGCGACACCCGCTACCGCTGGGACACGGCCATCAAGGACCGAGCCTTCGCGCCGCTGCGGCAGTTGCCCGTCGTCGAAACCAAGGCCGAGCAGTTCCTGCGCGTCCTCGCCGTGGGCACCGTCTCGACGAACGTCTACCTGCGCCGACTGCACAACTTCGCGTTGGACATGGGCTGGCTCCCGTGGCCGGTCATCCCCAAGAAGCAGTGGCCCGCCGTCCGCTACCAGTCCAAGCGCGCCATCACCCATGACGAGCACCGGGCAATCGTCGCCCGCGAAGGCAACGAGGAGCGCCGGGCGTTCTACGAGATGGCGTGGCACCTTGGAGCCTCCCAGACCGACATCGCGCTCCTGGAGGCGGACAACATCGACTGGCCTAACCGCATCATCAGCTACACCCGCAAGAAGTCGGGCGAGCACGCGGCAGTTCGTTTCGACGAAACCGTCGCCGCCGTGCTCCGCTCCCTTCCGGCCCGTGGGCCGCTCTTTCCCTACCTGCGTGGCGTGCGCGCTGCCGACCGCGCCACCGAGTTCAAGCAGCGTTGCCGGGGACTGAAAATCTCCGGGGTGACCTTGCACTCCTACCGCTACGCCTGGGCGGAGCGCGCCAAGTCGGCCGGGTATCCAGAGCGCTTCGCCCAACAGGCCCTCGGCCACAACAGCAAGGCGGTCCACCGCGCCTATGCCCGCCACGCGCACGTCATTATTCCCTCCCTCGGGGAATACGAGAAGCAGGCCGAAGCCCAGCGGGTCATTCCGTTTCCGGCTCGGGTGAGTTCCGCCAACGGCGCCGCGCCGCTTCCGGCGACCCCAGAGGGTCAAGGCGACGGCATCTACCAAGGACACGCGTGAAGGCCTTCCCCGAATTTTCCATCCTAGACGGGATTCCTCCCCGGGCTTCCACCGCCAGTTTGACAGGTTTAACCATACGACTGTATGGTAATGGCGAACATGACGGACTTAGCCGTAATCGTCGCGAGCCGGGTGAAGGCGGAGATCTTCCGCCTTCTCTTCGGGCTTCGACGACCCGAACTGCATCTCCGGGAAATCGTCCGGCAATCCGGGCTTTCCCTTGGAACCGTGCAGCAGGAGTTGAAGGGCCTGACCGCCGTCGGACTCCTCAAATCCCGCCGGGACGGCAACCGGGTGTATTTCAGCGCCAACCCGGATCATCCCGCCCACCGGGAACTGGCGGCCTTGGTGCTCAAGACCAACGGCCTCGCCGGAGTGCTGGGCAAAGCCCTCACCGACCCGGAGGTTCAGCTGGCGTTCGTCTTCGGCTCCATCGCCCGGGGGGAGACCCATGCCGAGAGCGACGTGGACCTGATGGTGATCGGCTCCATCGGGCTTCGCGGGCTGACCAAACTGCTGTCCGGAGTGGCCGAGGTGGTCGGCCGGGAAATCAATCCGCACATCCTGACGCTGGAGGAATTCCGCGAACGGAAACGGACCAAGGATCACTTTGTCACCTCGGTGCTCGCCGCCCCGATGCTCTTCGTGAAGGGAACCGAGCATGAGCTTGCAGCAATGGGCCAATAACGGCTGGCTGAAAGCCCATCAGACCAGTCCGAAGGAGATTCAGGACCTGCTCAAGATCGTCGAGCGGGACCTCTCGGATGCCGTAGTGGAGGACATCTCGGCCGATTGGCGCTTTGGCATTGCCTACAACGCCGCGCTGAAGCTCTGCACCATCCTGATCTACGTCTCCGGCTACCGGCCCGAGAAGGCGCTTCAGCACTACCGGACCTTGCAGGCGCTGCCGCTGATTCTGGGACCAAACCGACGCGCCGACGCGGACTACCTCGATGCCTGCCGGATCAAGCGGAACACCGTCGAGTACGACTATGCGGGCGGGGCCACGAAGAAGGATGCCGATGAGCTGATTGCGTTCACCCAGGAACTGCGAGTGGACGTCCGGACATGGCTACACGAAAACCACATCGAACTGCTGTTGCCCGACGCCCCCAATTGAACCGCCCGCGGGCGAGGGACGCTCAACTCGCAGGGATCAAGCAGCAGGCAGTGCTTCGGAAGAGGCGCTTGGACCAGGCTTTGAACGCCAAGGAATTCGCGGTGCTCGCGGGGTTGTCGTATTCGACGACCCGGGCTTGGTTTCGGCTGGCGGGCTTTCCGGTCGTTCAGCGACGGGTTTTTTGGAGCGACTTCGTGAAGTGGCGACGGGGTCAGTTTGAACCGAACAAGCCGGGGACGAATTCCCGTTCAGAACGGCCGAACGGACCCAGGCGCAGCCTGAATCCCGACCTGCCCCCCAAGGCGGCGCGAATCCTCGCCGAGGCAGGCTGAGAGAATTTTTTCCGGATTTAGACGTAGAAACAGACTGCATGGGAAAAGGGCAATCACGCCCATCCATTCCATGACAGCCAATTCCCAACCCTACCTCCCTCTGGGAGACATCGTCCTGCCTCAACCCGATCCGACTCCCCAGTTGGTCGACGAGGTGATGAACCGCTTCGGATTCGAGCGGGTCCAGACCACCATGCGCGCGCTGGGCTGGACCTACTACAACGAGACGGAATCCCCGTCCCTTGAAACGCTCCGCACCACGGCCCGCCGCCTCTTGGATACGGTGGCCGAGGAGAAAGAAGCCTTCGTGGAGCACCAGAGCGGAGGCTTCCGCGCCTGCTGGTATCCTTCTGGCACGGTCACGCTGACCTTCGTCGTGGAGTCCGGGTACTCCCGCAATACGCCCGGCGCTCGGTTGCTGGATCGGACCGCCGTGCGGTAGAATGGAATCTCTTCCGGAGGTATCCCATGAATATTGAAGTGCACGCCATCGGGCCGCTCCTTCGCCGCACCATCAATTCCATCGAGTCGCTCTACGGCCTGAGCAGTTCGCGGTGGAGCGCCGACTGGGACGGAGAGTCCCTGGTCTTCGGCCGTGCGGAGGTTTTGAAGGACGAATTGCTCGAACTCTGGAATTCCCCGGATCGTCCCTCGTTGGAACTGCTGGCCAAACTTGTCTGGGAGTCGGCCGCAATCCGGAGGCATGACACGGTTTGGCTCATCCGGAAGTATTCCCCCGAAGCCTCGCTCATACTCCTCCTCTGCGTGGCGTCTGGCGTTCCGACTGAAACAGTCCTGAAAGCGGACTTGTCCGAGTCGCAGTTCCTTCGGCTCACCTCGGCGGTGGCTCGTCTCACCGACAGTCCCCTCGGTATCTCGGTCTCCCCGGAGGATGAACATTTTGGGGAGCGCTTGGAGCTTGCCCGCTGGGCTCCGGGCGCGGAGGTGGGCATCTGCGACTGGATTTTGTCCCCCGCCGAAGTTCGGGTCGCGCAGCGTTCCGAGCTCCGGATCATTGCTCTCGGGGATTCCCCTGTTGAAACGGATTAACCTGAGGTCTTTCGCAGCCAGCCCATCGGTTGTGCTGGCGGAAGCGTTCGCTTCCGGGTGACTGCGAAAGGACCTCGCTTTTCTTGAACCACGGCTATTTGAGGAGCCGGTCAAGCTCGCCCAAGACCGCCTCCACGTAGGCCGCCCCGGTGGCCCCGGGCGGGACGTGGATGCGTTCGCGGAGGAACGCGGGGTCCAGCGCATCAAGACAAGCCCGAAGCTCGATGGCCTGCACGGCCGGTGAGGCACGGTCCAGATCCGGTCGGTTCAGGAACCGGGCGACCGACTCCAGGGCGACGTAAACTGAAGACCAATCCACCCAGCGCGGAAACTCAGGCGCGCTTTCACCCGAGGCGGCAGCCCAGGTGAGCAGGA
>CANIZL010000028.1 GCA_947471985.1 Verrucomicrobiota bacterium
AATTCGCCGAGACCCTGGAACTTTCCCGGGAGATGGGCGCGCTGGTGGCCGGGGTGGCCTTGTCCACTTTCCCCTATGCGCTCGATGTCACCGCCAAAGTGACCAGCCTGCGCGATTTCTTCGTCACCCTGTTTTTTGTGAGTCTGGGTATGAAGATCAGTCCCCCCGGCGGTAGCGTGGTGGGTTGGGCGGTCGTCTTTGGCGCCTTTACGGTGGTCGCCCGATTGCTCACGACGTTTCCGCCCTTGTACCTGCTGCGCCAGGGCTTCCGGACGAGCCTGCTGCCGGCCATCAATCTCGCCCAAGTCAGCGAATTCTCCCTGGTGCTCTTGGAAATCGGGGCGGACCCGAAATCCGGTCACGTCAGTCCCGCGGCCAAGGACATGGTTTCCATCGCCTTCGTCCTGTTGGCCGCGGGTTCCACCCTCGCCATGGGGCGCTCCGACAGTCTGGTGCGGTTTTTCATTCCAGTACTGCGCAAACTCGGCCTGCGGGACTTGGATGCCGCCACCGAAGCTCACCCTCACGGCGGTGGACACGGCAGCGGATCACGCATCCTGCTCCTGGGCTTCTTCCGTTCCGCCAGCGCGCTGCTCGCCGAAATGGAACAGCGTGCGCCGGATTTGCTCGCGTTGACCGGCGTCGTGGATTTCAACCCCGAGGTCCACCGCGAACTCAAGGCCCGGGGAATCAATGTCATCTACGGGGACATCTCGCAGCGGGACACCCTCGTCCACGCCGGCGTCGGGCATGCGGAGGTGCTGGTGTGTTCGGTCCCCGACAGTCTGCTCAAGGGGATCACGAATGAAAAACTGGTACAGCAGCTGCGGGAGCTGAACCCCAAGGCCACCATCATCGCGCCGGCGGAGCTTCTGAGTGATGCGGCCCGACTGATCGCCGCGGGAGCCGACCAAGTGGTCGTGCCACGGATCAGTGACGGAGCCGAGCTACTGGAGGCGCTGCGCGCGTGGCAGACTGGCACCTTGCGGGAGGCCCGCGACACCCTCCTCAATAACCTGAAATCCCGCCGCGAAGTGCTGCACTGACCGCCGATGGCCCGCTCCACGCTCGGCGATGGATCCGCCCGGTCTGGAAACCCGGAGGCCTCCTTTCACTCGCCAGCCCAAAGCCGTACCGATAGGCTCCCGCCCCGTGATTGAATGGATTGCCTGGGTCAATGAACCCGCCGCCTGGATCAGCTTGGGGACGCTTACGTTTCTCGAAATCGTCCTCGGCATCGATAACCTTATTTTCATTTCGATTCTGAGCGGAAAGCTTCCGCGGGATCAGCAGGCCCGTGCCCGCAAGGTGGGCTTGGCTCTGGCGCTGATCACCCGCATCCTCCTTTTGTGCTCCTTGAAGTGGGTCATGAGCCTCGACACCCCGTTCCACCATTGGAAACCCGGTGGGCTTTCCCTGCCTTCCTCGGGCAAGGATCTGGTGCTTGCCGTCGGTGGATTGTTTCTCATCTGGAAGTCGGTGAAGGAGATCCACGAAAAACTCGAAGGCCAGGATGGTGAAAAAACCTCCGCGGTCGCCGCGGGCTTCAGAACCATTGTACTGCAGATCATCCTGCTCGACATCGTCTTCTCGCTGGATTCCGTCATCACCGCCGTCGGCATGGCCAATCAACTCCCCATCATGGTGCTGGCGGTGATCCTCGCCATGATCGTCATGCTGATGTTCGTCAATCAGATCGGCGGCTTCGTGGAACGTCACCCGACGATCAAGATGCTCGCTTTGAGCTTTCTGATCCTGATCGGCGTCATGCTGCTGGCCGAGGGATTCGGTCAGCACGTGAACAAGGGCTACATCTACTTCGCCATGGCCTTTGCCTTTCTGGTGGAGGTTTTGAATATCCGCCTCCG
Organism: Verrucomicrobiota bacterium; assembly: GCA_947471985.1. Lineage (GTDB taxonomy): Bacteria > Verrucomicrobiota > Verrucomicrobiia > Limisphaerales > UBA9464 > CANIZL01. The sequence continues at coordinate 1,869 of CANIZL010000028.1, forward strand.
CAAGAAGGCGACCGTCGTCGAACTCCACCAACCCTATCGCTGACCGCTCATGCCTCTGACCCTGGAAGCTCTGCAAAACGACGATGCCCTGCGGCATCACGAATTCCCCGTCACCCGCAAGTCGATCTTCCTGGGGCACGCCGGCGTCTGCCCGCTGCCGCGGCGCGTGACGGAGGCGATGACCGGGTATCTCACGGCCTGTCAGGACGGCGGGCAGGAGACCGCCCTGCCCCTCCGCCTGGAGGCCGACACCCGCGAAAGCGCGGCCCAGCTGCTTCATTGTTCCGCGGAGGAGATTGCGCTCGTCGGGCCCACCTCCCTGGCCCTCTCCTTTGTGGCGGGCGGACTGAAATTCCGGCGCAATGACAACATCCTCGTCTACCACGACGACTACCCCTCCAACGTCTACCCGTGGCTGGCCCTCGCCGATCGCGTGCAGGTGCGGTTTCTGAACGTCCGCGAACTTGGCCGCATCCGCCTCATCGATGTGCAGGGACAGGTCGACGACAACACGCGCCTGGTCGCGCTGGCCAGCGGTCATTACCTGTCGGGTTGGCGCCTCAACATGGATGCCTTGGGCAAATGGCTGCGGGCCCGCAATGTTTTGTTCTGTGTGGATGCGATCCAGACGCTTGGGGCCTTCCCCACCACGGTGAAACACGTCGATTTCCTCGCCGCGGACGCGCACAAATGGCTGCTGGGCCCCAGTCATGCCGGCATTCTTTATGTCCGCCGGGAAGTACAGGCGAAGCTCTCACCCATTGTTCATGGCTGGCACAATCTCCGTTGCCCCAATTTCCTGACGCAGGATGAACTGGTATTCAAGGACGACGCCCGACGCTACGAATGTGGCACCAACAACTTTCTGGGCATGGTCGGACTCCGGGAATCACTTCGTCTGATTCAGGAAATCGGCGTCGACACCATCGCGGCCGAGCTGACCCGCAAGCGCCAGTGGCTGGTCCCCGCATTACAAGCCTTGGGCTACGAAGTGATCTGCCCGGTCGCGCCCCCGGAAAATACCGGCGGGGTGATCAGCATCCACAAGCCCGGAGTGGATCTGGCGGAGGTCCACAGCCGCCTGACCGCCGCGGGGATCGTCACATCGCTGCGCCACCTGCCTGGGGGACAACCCGTGCTGCGATTGGCCCCGCATTTCTACAACACCGATGCCGAGATGCAGCGGGTTCTGGAAGTTCTCGCCTGACACCGGTCCCGCACGAAAGCGGTCCCGTAAATTTGCCGGGCCGCCAGGCAGCGCGTTGAATTCCGCGCGTGAAGTGTTTTTCGACGGCCCCTGAGTCGGGTGGTTACCTTTCGCGGCAACCGGCAAGAGCGACGTACCAGTGGCTGCGCTGCATGGCGCTCACCGGCGCGTGCCTCGCCGCTCTGGCGTCGACCCCACCCGTCAATGCCGCCCAAGTCACGTTGCCCAGCGGTTTCGTCCGCGAACCCCTGGCGGGCTCGGAGCTGGCCGAACCGGTTAATCTGGAGTTCGCGCCGGATGGGGCCCTCTGGATTTGCGGACGACAGGGAAATCTTTGGCGGCTGAACACGACGACCAAGGCATCGCATCAAGTCGGCCACATCGACACCCAGACGTCCGGCGATCGCGGTCTCCACGGGTTCGCCTTCCACCCCGATTTCCCGCAAAACCATCAGGTCTTCGTCTTTTACAACGCGCCCACCAACGCGCCGTCGAAACTGCTTAGCCGGATCAGTCGCTTCACGATCACCGGCGATGGCGTCGACGCAAAACTCGATCCGGGCTCGGAAATTCGCTTGTTGGAATTCGCCTTCAATGATTATGGGCAACACGTGGGGGGAGCCCTGCTGGCCCATCCGCGCGATCGCACCCTGTACATTTCCACCGGCGACAACAACGAGATCGGGCGCCTCAAGGAATACTGCAATGACCCGGAAAATCAGGCCCAATCGCTCCACGATCTCCGGGGCAAGGTATTGCGCCTCGGATTTGACGGTACGATTCCCCAGGATAATCCCTTCGTGGGAACCGCAGGCGCGCGGGGCGAAATTTACACCCGCGGGCACCGGCAACCGTGGCAGTTGAGTTACGATGCCCCGACGGGTTGGATTCTCCTGGCCGAGAACGGCGGCGATCAACTCGACGATCACGACGAGGTGAATCGACTGAGTCCCGGACTCAATTGCGGATGGCCGCGGGTGTTTGCGGATGGCAAGGAAACCCTGACACGGACGAACCATGTGGCGGGGTTCCCGACGCCTTGGTTTTCCTACCTGCGCAATACCGGCGCGTCCGCAACCGGAGCCTTGATCTATCGACCGCCCGCAGCGGGAAGAGCTTTTCCAAAAAAATTCCACGGCGGACTTTTCTATAGCGATTACAACCGCAAATCCGTGCGATTTGCCCCCGTTGATCCAGCCGCCGAGCACCCGGGTAAAAGCGAGCCGTTCGCCCAGAATTTTGCCGGTGGTCCCGTGGCCCTTCGGGAAGGTCCCGACGGCGCCCTTTATCTGGCGGAATACGGCGGATGGTTCCAAGCCCACACGAACGACACCCTGTCCCGCATCGTCTGGAAACCGTAACCGTAACCAGACCAGGGCCCGCCCCGGAGCTCTAGGAGAGCGGAGGCGGATTAGCGCTGCGGTTTGTCGACGTCCCCAACGCAGTCGTGGATTGCGCAGCCAGCAGCTGCCCCAGGAGCGCCGCCCCCTCCGGCAGCAAAGTTACGCGGCCCTCGGAATGAACGACCTTCTGGGTTTCCAAAACCCGGAAGAGGGCGTCTGCGACCTCGGGATCCTGCGAGATCTGATCGAGGGCTGCACCGACAATGTTCGGTCGGATGGCACTGGCCTTGGCAAACTCCACCGCCGCCTGCCGGTCCGCGGTACTGGTGATGATGCTCACCTGATTGGCGCCATCCTGCTTGATCGCGGACGTAACCTGGCGCAATCGATTCACGACCTTGCTCTCAATCTGTTTGATCATCGCGAAGTCCCGGAAGTGCACTTTGCGGATATAGACAGAACCGAGTTTGTAACCCCACTCATGCGATTTCGGAGAAACTTCCGCCCGCACCGTACTGCTCATGGCATGCCGATTGATGAGCATGCTACCCAGCGGCAGATTACTCAGGCACCGCACCGTGGAGTTGCTGACGTTGGCCGCCAGTGAACCGCGCGGATCGGTGTTCTTAAAGAGGTAGGAAACCGGATCGCTGATGAACATCTCGTACCAGATTCCGATGCCCATGGGCGCCCCTTCCTCGGAATTCACCGGCTGACTCCGCAGGTATTCCTGATCCAGTCGCATGTCGAGCACGTGGCAGGTGCCCAGCCAGTTTACAATCAGGGCGCGCCAGCCCATCCGGGTGATCAGCATGTGAAGCCCGGGGTCGTCGATGGTGTCCACCACCTTGCCAAAGAGCACGTAGACAAAGCACCGTCGTTCGGGCACCACGGCGTAGAATCCCAACAGCCGGGCAAGCAGCAGGGCGATGGGCATGACGATGAACCCGGCCACAAATGTGGCGGCGGCGGCGATCAGGAAGGGAATCACGGTCTGGCCTCCACGAAAATTTTCTGGGCCTTGTCAAACAGCGAAAGGCGGACATTGCGAACGTAGGCGGCCAGCACACCGGAGCCGCTTCGTTTCAACTCACTCAACTGTTCCGCCTGCCGCAACAATGGCTCCACTTCCGCCTGCGCTCGCAGGGTTTCGATTTCCACCGCTCGGCGTGACTGGACGATCTTCTGATCCGCCGCTGCCTGGGCAAGACTGATATCGGAGGACACCTGATTGTAGGCGGTATTGATCGCCGCGAGGGCCGACTCCACCTCCGGCGGCGGATCAATGCCGGTGATCAAGGAGGCATCGAGCACCATGCCATAACGGGCTGCCGACGACCGGCATTCCTGGTCCATGTGCTCATTCAGATCCCGCATGTTCTTGCGGATGTCATTGATCGAAATGCCGGTGACAATGGTCGCATCCGGACCACCAATTGCCGGCAGGACCGGTGCGTCCGGTGAAACATGGGGCGCCTCGAAATTCGCGATCCGTTCGCGTAGGACCGAAACGAAATACCCCATCACGTGCGCAATCGGATGTTTTACCCCGAAGAGGTAGGCGTAGAGGTTGCGATCGGCAACGCGGTAACGGATCTGGCCGGTAAGTCCGGTGTTCAGCTGATCCTTGGTCACCGCCTCCAAAATTGTCCCGCTGCCATTGGCCGAGGCATCCGTGGGGTCCCACGCCATGTTCACCGTCTCAGTGGCAATGGACACCTTGTAAACCCGCTCCCACGGCCACCGGAAGTAAGGTCCACCGGGGGGAATCACCCGCACCTGCGGATATGTGTAACGCGTTTTTTCATCCTCCGTGAGCGCCTCGGAAATGGGATCGTCCGAGGTGGTCAATTCACCGACACGCTGGGCCCGGCCGAAGCTGGTTTTAACGGCCCGCTCATTCTGATTGACGGTATAGAGTCCGGCGACGAGGTAGCGGACGAGGAACCAAGCCACGAACCCGAAAAGGCAACCGGCAAGGATATTCATAAATGGACGGAAGCTGGTTAGGCCCATTGTGGGACGCGACCAAGGGGAATCGGCTAACTTCGCTCACCCCCACTTCCCCCACTTCCCCCACGTCCGTCACCGAATCGGAATGCCCAAAAATGGGCCACCCGTCAGAGTCCATTTCAGGCCCTCAGCTTCCAAGCCACATCCCCGTCAAAGGACCGATAATCACAGGTCAATTCGGTCCCGGCCGGAAGATCGGCCAGCGCCACAGTCACCGGATCCCCCGCGGCATTCCCAATCCTCGGATCGATGCCCGTGGTGGGTGTCGCACTATGATTCATAAATCGCCCGTGATCAGCATTCAGAACGAACTGACCGGTAGTGCGATCAAGATAGGCATAGTGGCGGAGGAACTCCCGGGCCGGCTCCGGGAGCTCTTGGAGATCCTCCACCAGGAAGGTGGTGTCGAAGCCGGCCTGGAACCGCCAGATTTCCGTCCCCGCCGCCACCGGCTGGCGCGTAAAAACACCCAGGCCGTGAATATGGCTGGGTGCCAGGTCCGTGGGAATCAGCAGCACAAGCAGAGTACCGGAGCGATGCCGTCCGCCGTCGCGGATCAGCGGGTGGGAGAATAATCCGTCGGACGGAGGAACGTCGATTTGACCCCGTTCGCAGCCGTCAACGAGCCACCCGCCGCCGCCTCGCTGGCCTTGCGAGCCGCGTCCCAACGCGGGTCCGACCCAAACGCCTTAAAGCTTTTTCCGGCGGCCTCCGGTGAGGCATGGTGCAGAAAATACTGGAGGGTGATGTCTCCGTTCGGTTGGTCGGCCAGCCGGTGGAAATAGCCCCAGTTACCCATTCCGTGTTCGGCGAAGAGCCGAATGGTGTGATCCCGGAAGCGGGCGTCCAGATGGCTCAATCGGCCCGGAGGTGTCGTGTACGACCGCAATTCAAAAACGCCACCTTTGGAAACATTCCCCAACCCGACTGACGGAGAATAGTCGGTCGTGGCGAGATAGAAATTCTCCGGCGGCTTGGCCAGAATGGGCCCGGCCGCTTCGCTGGCCTTTTGAGCCGCCTTCCAATCGGGATCGGCCATGAACGCCTTCCAGGAAGCTTCGCGCGCTTCACGGCTTGGATAGCGCAGCAGGAAATGGAGACGTTGATCCGCCGTGTCGACCGGCATCCAGTAGCCCACGCTCTCAATGCCGTGCTTCTTGAACAAGCGCAACGTCGCAGTACGAAACCGGTTGTGCAACGCGTCGGCCTTGCCGGGGTTGATGGTGTAAATCCGCAGCTCGTACATATGGGAATCCGGATGTCCGGAAGCCCGTTGCCCGGCACCGGCGGCACTGGAGTGGGTTGAGGTCAGGAGGTCCGCGGAACCGGTGGCACAACCGCCAATAACGACAGCGGAAGCGGCCACGGCGGACGCATTAAGAAATTCGCGACGATTCATGGTAATCGCCGGGAGACTTGGCGCGAGGTCGCACGGAAGGCAAAAGAAATCGACCGAGTCTCAGCGGATCGAGCCTGAACCGAAGGAGCGGAAAACTCAACGCCGCGCCGACTACTTCCCGAGTTCCTTCAACAACGCCTGCAACTTCTCCGGCGGCAACGCCTTCAACTTGTCCCGCAGCTGCTCGGGAGTCAGTTCCGTCGCCGATCCACCCCCAAGACTCTCAGGAATCTTCTCCAACTCCGCCACCGTCCACTTGGCCTCGCGGCCCTTGGTTTCGTTCAGAACCGCCTTGATCTGATCCACGGAAACCGGTCCGCCCTTATTTCCCCAAGCCTGCCGGATGAACGTGGACACCGCTGCCAGCTGCTCGGGTGAGAGCTGCGATCCCCAAGCCAGCATACCGGTGTTATTGTATTCCTTGCCCGCGACTTTAATGGGACCTTCCACCGCGTGCGCCAGGATCCGGATCAAGCGAGCCGGGCCGGCGGCCACCACCCACTCTGACTTGTCCAAAGGCGGAACTCCGGGCGCCCCTTCGCCTTCACCGCGGGTACCGTGGCAAGCCTGGCAATTCGCCACGTAAATGCGGCGACCTTCCTTGAACTCCGGAGACTCAGGGGCAGCCGCCGGACCGGCACTGACGGTCCGTTTGGTGGGTACCGCTTCAAACTCACTCCCGTCGAAGCGCCCGCCGTAATGTCCGAGATAGACGCCGCCCCAGGCGATCAACCCGAGCGAACCGACCAAAATCACGGTCTCAAGCACGCCCATGCCACGAGTCTGGATGGAATCCACAGAAATTCTCACGGAGCCTCCTCCTTCTTGGGCAATGCCGCCTCGGGCAATTCCACACTTTGACGCAAGCTCACCAGATACGCCGCCAACTGCTCGGCCTTGAGGGTCGGAACCAACTGACTGCCCCCTTTGAGGGCCGCCGCACCGCTCAGCGCCAACGCCGTGGGCGAAACGCCCCGATCCTTGGTCCGGCTCACCTCAAACAAATAAGGCGCCCCCGGACACAAACTTGCGGCGTTATTCGTCAGCAGCCGAGGATTATAGAGACGTACCAAAGGAAAGGCGTTCGTCCCCAACCGTTCACCATAATTGGCCAGATCCGGGCCCAACCGACTGAAACCCGGGATCGCCGGCGCCTCGAAAACGTAATCCCGAGCCACGGAACGTCGTTGCCCCCAACCGCGGGCCAAATCCGATCCTTCACTCGCCGGACGAACCTGCTGAGTGTGACATTCCGTGCAACCTTGGGCCCGATAGATCTCGGCGCCCTGCCGGGCCGCTCCCGCGCGTTCGGCCGGCACATAAGTGACGACCCCAATGTCGTTGGTGCTGCCCTGCGGGGAGAGATCCCCCAACTGCAAACGCGGCGCCACGACCAGTCCGTACCACGACGCGGAGAACGTCGCCAAGACACCAAAAAAAAGGAGAGGACCCTGATTCATCGGGTTATTTTGCAGAGCGCACCGTCGCTTGGGTTTTCAGGATCTCCTCCTGAATCAAACCGATCGCGAACTGTTTCACCGCAGGAAAATGCCGCACACACAGGAGCACCCAGTGTCCCAGAAACACCAATTGTGCTCCGAGCAACACCAACAATCCCAGTCCCTGCAGGCGCAGGCAATTGAGCAGCGACCCATTGACGGAATTCACCGACCACTGCGGCAGATTCAGGTGATTCCCCTGGATCCATCCGCCCAACAACAAGGGAAGAAAACTAAGAGCCAATCCCAAACCGGAAAGGGCTACATGCCCCAAAATCAATTCGGCCCGAGGCCAGGCAAATCCGGCGAGGCGCGGCAGAATCACATATAATGACGCCAGCAGCCCGAGCCCCACAAAGCCCAGCAGCGCCAGTTCGCTCAAGGCTTGGGGAAACACTGTGAAGTGCAGGATCCGATTCGCACACCGCAGCGAAGTCATCGCCGTGAGCGTCCCCGTCAGCACAAAGCTCAGTCCGGAAAGAATCGCCAATGAACCTCCCGGGCTGGAAATGCGCCCAAACAAATTAAAGCCGATGAGCACGACGGGAATGATCAGCAACACCCCGGCGACCACTCCGACCGAGCTAATCCAAGCCGGAATTGGACCGCCAACCAAGGCCGTCGCCCCGGTCCAGCCCGCCAGCAGCAACAATCCCCAAAATCCCAGCACCGCAAACGCAGGCCGAGCGAGCTTCGGGGAACCATCTTCACTGCGGACATGCCAGAGTGCGGCAAGCGTCAAAGGCGTCAGGACACCCCAGAACAAACCCTGTTCGTACCATGAGCTCACCAAGGCCGGCAGGATTCCCCGGACAGGCATCCAAAACACCAAAACCTGGGCGGTGGTCAGCAACCAAGGGAACCACAACAGAGCCGCCAGCACCAACAGCTGCGGCAGTTTCAAGCTGCCGCGAAAGTTCGCCCCGAATCCCACCAAAACCGCCAGACCGATCAAAAAGTAAGCCGCCAGCAGAATGCCGCCGGTATAGGCCGGAAAGTCCAATCCCCGAATGCCCGATGCCTCTCCCAGAATGATGCCCACCACACCGGTGGCCACGCCGATATTCCACATCACCGAACCAGCGGCCACCGCCAAGCCGGTTGGAACCGGCCGGCTCGAACTCCGAAACAGGATCCAAACGCCCACTCCCAATCCGGTCTGGATGGCGAAGCCATACGTCAATGCGACGCGGGCAGCCGCAGCCATTTTTCCGAACCCGAAGTATTCGCATCCACCCAAAGACGGCAATTGCCGAACCAGGCTTGCCCCGAGTAGGAGCGCCAGGCCAGCGATCAGCCAAGCCAGTCCGCCCAAGACCAACTTCAACACCGGCAGACGGCATGACGCGTCCACGGCATCCGGTCGGGTGATCTGGGAATTTTCAGCACTCATGGCCTCACTCAAAAACGGCCGCCTTCTTGGACGCCTCCAACCGCTCCAACAGCTTGGATCGCCCCTCCGACGTATCGTTCTTCCACTCGCTGAGGAACACTTCCATCGCCCGGGAAACGCTCAATTGAGCCTTGTTTTCCTTGTTACCATCGATGGCGAATTTATTGACCTCGACCGCCGTGGCCGCGTCCAGATCGTTGCGCACCTGATAACGGGCCACCTCGCGTTGGAGATCCAACGCCGGAGTGGGGTCCTTGCGGGTGGAATAGATGGCCAGGGCGCCGATCACGGCAAAGGAACCCACGACGCCGAGCACCCACGCCGCTGTGGTCAGCGTGCAGGAACAGCAGGACGATTTGTTCGAAATCACTTCGTTCATGAGACCTCCATTAATGGTGCGCCGCGGCTTGGCCGGGTGCGGGGATTTCGTGGTGCGTAATGGCCTCCTTCAAGCGCGGATCCTTCAAGGGATACGCCGGGTGCGATCGGAAATCCTTCAGGAAGAGATAACCCAGCACGGCAACCAGTCCGGGCCAGCAGACCAGGTCCCAGAAACTCAGATGCAAACCCTCGGGATACAGCACCGGCATGATGTTGAACGTCATATCGACGTAGTGCATCAACCACGCCCACGCCGCGACCGGGATCATGACCACCAGATTGCTCTTGATGCTCTGATTCAACAGCGCCACGAACGGCAGGAAGAAGTGCCCGAAGAGAATCAAATGCCCCACCCAGAACCAAGATCCCTTCTCACGCAGGACGTACCAGAAGGTTTCCTCCGGCATGGCCGCATTCCAGATCAGGAAGTACTGGGAGAAATGGATATAGGCGTAAAAGACCGTGAAGGCGAAGAACAGCACACCCAAATCATGGATCTGCCGCTTGCCGACCACCTGGGCGAGCACCTGGCCCGGTCGGCTGAAGTACTGCGCCAGCACATACGTGGTGATGAACGTCAGCCACATGCTGCCGGCGAAGTAGTACACACCATACATCGTGCTGAAGAATTGGTGCTGCAGTGACTTCATCAGGTAGAAGACCACCAAGGTCAGAGTCAGCGAAAAGTAGAAGATGCCCCAAGCGGCGAGAACCCGATTCTTCCGGGTCCAGACTGCGGCGCCATCCTTGTCTTGCGCGAGTGAGTTTTTCCGGAAGCTGCGGGCAATGAAACCCCACGTGGTGATCAGCAGAGGCACCAAGGTGAAAAACATTGGCTTATTGAACATGCCCTTCTTGACGTCCAACGCGTGGTCGGTCGCCGGATCAATGGTCAACCACGGATACATCCGCGTCGCCAGAAGCAGAATGGGAATCACCAGAATCAGCATCCACGGAAACATCAGCGAGGCGATGTGCTCGGAGATACGGCGCGTGGGAACCGACCAACCCGCATCAAACAAGTGATGCAGGAAAACCAGATACAGGCTCGCGGCGCAGAGGCTGAGGCAGAACATGTACGCCGTCAGATAGCTGTAGCCGAACTGGGTCAGCAGACTGTGTGCATCGGGGACACCATTGCCGTGGGCATGATGGGCATCTGCCGCCGCACCGTGCGCGGCCGCCGCGGGCTCCGCATGCGCCGCAGGCGCCGCCTCATGAGTCTCGGCGGCCGCGACCGTGGCGGGCGCCAAAACCAGCGCGAGCATCATTGCCATGCCGGACAATGCCAGCATCCAATTTCTGCAGGTGGAAAGGATAGTTTTCATCGACGGATTACTTCAAGGTTGCACGCACGGCATCCGGAATCTCGTCCTTCTTGCCCAAGCGACTGAGTTGGAGCGAACGCACGTAGCTGATCACGGCCCAGCGGTCGCTGACTTCCAGCTTGTCCGCGTAGGAACCCATGAGGTTCTTGCCCTGGGAGATGGTGTTAAAGATGTCTCCGTCCGGCAGTTTGATGATGCGCTCGTCGTGAAGATTGGCGACATTCGCCATGCCAAACTTTGTGGTGATGCCCTTGCCATCACCCACCGCACTGTGACACGGCTGGCAGTAAATGGTGAACCGATCCTGGCCCCGCTTCAGCAGTTCCGAAGTCACCTTGACCGGCAGAGCCTCGACAAAAGCGCCATCCGCCTTCTTGCCGGTGGCGTAAGGCGTGTCTTCGTAGGCGGATCCGCGGGCGACCGTTCCCAGCACCGAGGGACGGGAACTCTGTCCGTCGGCAAATTGGGAAAATTTGGTGGTCGTCTGCGGCCGCAGTTTGGGCATGTGATCCATGTCCGAGAAAATCTCAAACGGACGGCGCGTGGTCATCGACCCGCGGAAGCCCGCAATAGAGAGGACCGCCAGCACCGCCACGGCCCAAAGACTGAGGAAATAGAGGATAAATTTTTTCATCGGATCAGTCCTCGACCGTTTCAATGATCTTGGCTCCGGCACTCTGCAGGGTTTCCTGCGCGTGCCCGAACTTGGGGTCGACAGCCTCAATGCAAATGAAGAACTTGTCGTTGGACGCCCGCTTGAAGCGTTCGTTTTTGAAGAGCGGATTGTACCACTTCGGCAGGCGGCACAGGGCCGCCAGACCGAACAGTGTACCAAACGCGCTCAACAGAATCGTCAGCTCATAGCTGACCGGAAACGCATAGAGCGGAGTGAACAAAGGCTTGCCGCCGACCACCAGGGGATAGTCGAACTTGTTCATGAACCAGATCATGGTCATGCCCGTGGTGAAGCCGGTGCAACCACCGGTGAACGTGAACCAGCCCACCAGGGATTTCTTCAAGCCCATGGCATCATCCATACCGTGGATCGGAAACGGGGAATAAACATCCCATTTGGTGTAACCAGCGTCACGGCATTTCAAAGCCGCCGCCATCAGGTCCGCCGGCGTATCAAATTCCGCCAGCAAACCGTGGGTTTTCGCAGGAGCGCTCATGAAGATTTATGGTTCGCGTTCCGATTTAATGGTGTTCCTTCGCGCCACCCAATGGATGATGCGGATCCGCCTGGGGCGTCACACCCTTCACTTCGCTGATCGCAATGACCGGAAGGAAACGGATGAACAGGAGGAACAATGTCATGAACAACCCGAAGCTGCCCACGAAGGTGAAGACATCGACCCAACTCGGGGTGAAGTAACCCCAGGAAGAGGGCAAATAGTCGCGGTGCAGCGACGTCACGATGATGACGAAGCGTTCGAACCACATGCCGATATTCACGAAGATCGATACAATCCAGACGAACACCACATTGGTGCGCAGCTTCCGCGACCAGAACAAATGGGGTGAGATCACGTTACACGAGATCATCATCCAATAAGCCCACCAATAGGGAGCCGTCGGAACCTTGAAGAGCGGACCGAAGATGAAGGGATCGGCCACGCGGTTGCGGAGGAACGCCCACAGCTCGTACGGACTACCACCGTACCAGGCGATGAAGAACTCCATGCCGTAGGCATATCCGACGATGGACCCGGTCGCGAGCAGCACTTTGCACATCAACTCGACGTGCCGGACGGTGATCAGGTCGTGCAGATTGAACAGGCTGCGCATCGGGATCAGGAGCGTCAACACCATCCCGAATCCGGAGAAGATCGCGCCGGCCACGAAGTAAGGCGGGAAGATCGTGGCGTGCCAGCCCGGGACTTGCGATACCGCGAAGTCGAAGGAAACGATGGAATGGACGGAGAGCACCAGCGGCGTGGACAAGCCCGCGAGGATCAAATACGCCTTCTCATAGTTGCTCCAGTGCCGATTGGAATTGGACCAACCGAGGGAGAACACACCGTAACCCAGCTTCCGCAGCTTGGTCTTCGCCCGATCCCGCAACGTGGCGAGGTCAGGAATCAAGCCGACATACCAGAACAGCAGCGAAACGGTTCCGTAGGTGGACACGGCGAATACGTCCCAGAGCAGCGGAGAACGGAACTGGGGCCAGATCCAGTTCGAATTCGGCATCGGAATCAAGTAACCGGGATAGAGCGCGAACCAGACACGGCCGGTATGAAAGACCGGGAAGATACCGGCGCACGCCACGGCGAAAATCGTCATGGCCTCGGCGGCGCGATTGATTGAGGTACGCCACTTCTGCCGCAGCAGGAACAAGACGGCCGAAATCAGCGTTCCGGCGTGACCGATACCGATCCAAAAAACGAAGTTGGTAATGTCCCACGCCCAGTTCGCGGAGGTATTCAAGCCCCAGACGCCGGTACCGGTCGAAACCAGGTACGCCAGCAGACTGAACATCATCCCCATCGTGCCGGCGGAAAGAATGAAGGCGGGCCACCACCATTTCGGCATGGGGTTCTCACAAACACCCGCGACGGCGTCCGTGATCCAACCGAGGGATCGATTGTTGAGCACCAGCGGCGCGCGCTCCAACTCACGGGGAGCGTCGGCCACCTTGAGCACCGGCGGCGCGTGATGTCCGCGACTACCGGTGGCCTCGGCGCCGCCGGATGCGTTAGCTATTTTGGCCATTACGCGCCTCCCTTTCGTTCACCACCCAGGGCGGCGTGCTTTTCCTCGTGACCATGGCTTTCTTTGAACGGATTCTCGTGTCGGAAGAGTTCGTAATCCCGCATGGAGTCGGGATTGGCGCCGCGGCCCTCGAGCGCCGTGACGGCCGGATTGGGATTCCGGATGCGCGCCAGGTAGGTAACCCGCGGCCGATTGTCCAAGAACCCAAGTACTGAATAATTGCGGGGATTGAGTTTCAGCTTCGAAACCTCGCTTTCGGCATCCAGGATGTTACCGAATACGATGGCCTCCGCCGGGCACGCCTGCTGGCAGGCGGTCTTGATCGTGCCATCGGGAACCGCGACCTCTCCGCTGTTTCCGACCTTCACCTTCTGTGCGATCTTGGCTTGCTCGATCCGCTGAACGCAGAACGTGCACTTTTCCATGACACCACGCATCCGGACCGAGACATCGGGATTCTTGATCAACTTGATGATCTCCCATTCCGGTGCGGAATTGCGATCCTGCGCCAGCGGTCCCTTGTACAGATTGCCCGTATTCAGGAACAGCTGTTGCTGCGCCGCCCCGTAATCAGTCTCGCGCTTGTTGAAATCGAACCAGTTAAAGCGACGGACCTTATACGGACAGTTGTTGGCGCAATAACGGGTGCCGATGCACCGGTTATAGGCCATCACATTCAACCCTTCCTCGTCATGCACCGTGGCATTCGCCGGGCAAACGCTTTCGCAGGGCGCCGATTCGCAGTGCTGACAGGTCATCGGCTGGATGACCATTTGCGGGTCCTCCGATTCAATGCGCTCGCGCAGATCGTCCTTCGCGTTGGTGCTGTAATAGCGGTCGATCCGCATCCACAGCATCTCGCGACCACGGGTCACCTGATCCGCACCGACAATCGGGATGTTGTTCTCGCTCTGGCAGGCGATCACGCAGGCATTACAGCCCACGCACGACTGCAGATCGATGGTCATACCCCACTGATGAATCTTGGAGCGCGTCTCCCGATTCTGATCGTAGGGGTGTTCGTAAATGTTCTGAAGCCGTCCCGGATTCCGGCCATCGGGCACCGTCTTTTCCGGCACATAATGCGGAAGATGCGCATCCAGGTCCATGTTGGCCGCGAAGCCAGGGGTTTCCTTGAATTGAGCCAGATTGCCTTCCCGAATCACCGGGCGGCCTTCCATCATGCCGTGTTCCTGGGTCACGGCGACCCGTTGCTTCCGGGCAACCTTTTCGACCCGACCCGCGGTCAAATGACCGGAACCGCTGCGGAAAAGGGCAAACGCATCGGCGCCCACCTTCGTTCCGACCCGGCCGGTGACCTTGCGACCATATCCCAAGGCAATGGCCACCGTATTGTCAGCCAGACCCGGTTGAATCCAGACCGGGGCCTCGATGCTGCGTCCGGCGACGGTCAACTTGAGCACGATCTGGTCGTACTGGCCGTCATGGGCATGCGCACATTCGCTGACGCCCAAGGCGCGCGCCGTGGCCGGCGAGACCTGAATCACATTACCCCAAGTGATCTTGGTGACCGGCTCAGGGCATTCCATCAGCCAGCCATTGTTATTGTAACGGCCGTCATCCACGCCCGCCGAGCGATGCAGAACCACTTCATACTCACCGGCCGCCGGCGCAACGGCAGACTTAATCTGGCCGAGACTGCGCACGATCGAACCGGCATCCAGACGGGCAGTCGCCGCGGCAGCTGCTGTCCCGGCCGCGAAGCCGTCATGCAGGAACTTTTTCCAAGCGCTGTCCGTACCGCCGAAGGTCGCCCGAACGAGTTCGTAAGGGGCGGTTTTGTCAGCGCCCAAAAAGCGGGCCAAAACTTCAATATCGGTCAGCCCGTTGAAGAGAGGTTCGATCAGCGGCTGGACGGGCACCACCGTGCCATCAGCGGTCCGGGCGTCATTCCAAGATTCTAGAAAATGAGCCGCAGCCAGGTGCCACGTCGTGAGCGCCGTGGTTTCGTCCTCGTAATACCCGAGACGCACGACATTCTTGGCGGATTTGATCGCACCGGCAAAATCGAGGTCGACCGGAGCGTTATACGCCGGGTTCCCGCCCAGAATGATCACGGTTTCCGCGCCGGCCTTCAGGGCGGCGACGGCTTCCACAATGCCTCCGTCATTCCGGGCCTCGATCGCGGGCGTCAGGGTCAGCGTCGTACCGTACGCACCCAATACGTTGTTGATCGCGGTCGCGATCAAATGCACGGCGAGCGGCTGCGCATAACCCGCCAGCACCACCGCACTTCCCTTGGCGCTGAGGAGATCCTGGGCAACCTCACGCGCCCAAGCGGTCTGCCGCGCATCCGCCCCTTGCGCGAGAGCACCAATGGCCGTGGCGAGCTCGCCGCCAACCCCCAGCTGAGCCGCGACCAGCGCCGCCAACTTGACCACATCGCTGGGCTTGGTGCGGAGCCGGTGATCCGCCTGACCGCCGGTGAGCGACATCATCGACTCAGCGACATAAAGGCGGCTCATTTCCGCACCTTTGACATCGGGCTTCCGGCCCTTGGCGTAGCCCCGGATCATCCGGTAGGCCTCAGCTTCGGAGCCCACGAAATCGCAATCCAAGGAGAGGATCCGCTGAGCCCGTTCCAAATTTGGACGGACCGCCACATCGGCGCCAAAGGCTATGCTGGCGGCCTGATTGGGACGGGCGAAATCAATGGGCTCGTAAACGAACCATTTGGCCTTCGGCAGTTTGCTGCTGTACTCGGCCTGAAGCCGGGCCCGGCTGGGGGACGAACTGCGCTCCGCGAGCACCACCACACCCGCACCGCCCGAAGCCACCGCGGCTTTGCCCAAGGCGGCCAGGCCATCCCGCACCGCCTCAATCTTGACATCATTGCCGCCCTTGGTGTGGCGGATCGCCCGGTCCGGATCGTAAAGATTCAGGATCGCGGCCTGAGCAAAGAGATCGGTGCCTCCATTGCTATCCGGAACCAAGGCATTGCCTTCCAGCTTTACCGGGCGCCCGTCGGTGGCCTTCGCCACCAGCGGTACCGCGGAACCCCGCGTCGGCATGGCCGTCGCGTAGTACTGGGGCTTGCCATGGATATAACCCTCGGGTTGTTTGGCAAACGGGGTCAGGTGCGCCTCAGGACGCCGGCAACCCGTGGCCATGCCTCCCATACCTGCCAGCAGGAAGCTGGCGGACATGAGCTTCATCCAATCACGGCGGCTTTCGCCGTCCGGCGCCAAACTCGCGCCGGCCGGAAATTCACGTTCAACCCACGCCCGAACTTCCGGCTTTTCCGCCAAATCGTCGAGGGAACGCCAATACTTCGGGCCCGTCAGGGGCTCCGGACAAACAGGAGGAATCGTCTTCATCAGCGATGGCAGGTAGAGCAGCTCTGGCCGGGCTGGACTTTCCAGTCATGCGCGGCTTTCTTTCCGTCGAACTCGCCCTTCCAGTCGAGCTTGGTCACAAATTCATTGGGCCGGATCTGGGCCCCGGGATCCCGATGGCACTCCAAACAGAAGCCCATGGACAACGGCTTGGCGTGATAAACCTCGTCCATCTTCTGGACTTCACCGTGGCATTTCACGCAGGAAACGCCCCGGTTCACGTGCACCGAGTGGTTGAAATAAACGTAGTCCGGCACTTGGTGGATCTGCACCCAGGGAATCGGCTGGCCGGAGGCGAAACTATCGCGCACCAGCGCCAGTTTTGGCGACTCCTTGCCCACCTGATTGTGGCAGTTCATGCAGGTATTGCCGGACGGGATGTTGGAGAACCAAGACTTCTCCACCCCGTTGTGGCAGTATCGGCAGTCCAAGCCGAGCTGGTCGGCATGAATCTTGTGCGAAAACGCCACCGGCTGCTTCGGTTGGTACCCCACACGGGTGTACTTGGGCGTGAAGTAATAGGTCACGCCCGCCGCCACCGTGGTGCCCAGCACCACAGCCACAATGGCACCCATCACAGGCACCTGATTCGTCCACTTCGGAAAAATGTCCGACATGCTCGACCTTCCCGGACCACACCGAGTACGGATTGAACAAATCCGTACTCAAACCCATCTACTGGGTGCGCATGGTCCGAACGTTTAGTTCGTCTTGCCGCGGAATTCGATCGTTCGGAGGCTTCCTGAATTCCCTTGGGGAGAACCCGGCCGCTTCCGGACAAAACCGTCAACCATCGACTTGTGAAAAAAATCACAAAGTCCCCCCATGGCGCAAGTTTTCGTTCAATAAAACGAGCCAACCCGACCACTGCAGTCTCGTGTCAATGGCTAAAGAAAGCCGGCCCATTAACTTGAGCCACAACGTGATATGGCGATAGGGCATAGTGAACCTAAAGTCCGCGCTCCCCGACTCCCGTGATCGGCTGGGGATTCCCGGAGGCCCGCCAAGCTCGATTGTCACGTTCCTCCAACTTCCATCGCCTTCCCCGGCGTCAAGCACCCGCACCCGGCGCGATCGACGCCTCCGCAGTCACCGTCCGCGGAAAGAACTGCTGAAACGAGCGGATGGTCTGAACCGCCGCGGCTTCGCTATTGGGAAAAGGCAGGCATTCCGCACTGATATAGCCTTGGTAACCCATCGACCTCAGCGCCGCCGCAATCGGCGCGACGTCCAAATGCCCAAACCCCATTGCTCGCCGATTACTGTCCGCAAAATGCACATGCCCCAGACGCTTCCCCGCCAACTGCAAGGCGGCGGCGACGTCGGCCTCCTCGATGTTCTCATGAAACAAGTCACATAACAGCGCGACATTACGCGTCTGGAGGGAGTCCAAAAACGACAGACCCTCCGCCACCGTGTTGAAGAGATTGGATTCGTACCGATTGAGCGGTTCGAACAGCAAGGGAACCCCCAGCGCGTGGGCTCGCGGCGCCAATTGATCCAGTTCCTGGCGCAACCAGCCCAGGGCCTGCTCCCGCGTACTCCCTTCACCCCAGCGCCCCTGCAGGGACCCGATGATGGCTGGTGCACCAAAGCCACCGGCGAAATCAATGATGGCCGCCGCAAAATCGCGCGCCGCCATCCGCCGATGCGGATCGGGATCCGTCAGTCGGTGCTGATGCCGGACCCAGCCGGCACCGGTGCCGATGGCCGCGAGGCTCAGTCCGTGCTGACGCAGCAGTTCCCTCAATTGATAGCCATCCAACTCGTCGGCGTGGCCGGGAAAGATCTCGACCGCGTCGAAGCCCTGAGCCCGGGCCGCCGCACAGCCGGCCGCGAGATCACCGTGAAAAACAAAGGGTCCGGAACGAGCCTCGGGTACCAACGAGATAGTTACAGCGCTACGAATCATGGCCCCGCAGGATGCAGTCTGACGACGCCGAAAGGAAGATTGTTTGCAGCGCTTCCATCCCGTTTGGAAAAGCCTCCTCCCCGGCCCGGCGAAGTGCCGGACCCATCGATTCCTTTCCGGAGGGCAATCCAAGGCTAGCCTACCCGAATGGACGTCGTCGCCGCCGAGACTCTGCCCGCCTTATGGAGCCTGATACCTTTTATCACCCTCCTTGGGCTCATCGCACTGGCACCCCTCTGGTTCGGGGACTGGTGGGCCCGACACTATCCCAAGGTCGCGTTTACCCTCGCCGCGCTCATCCTCGGCTATTACTTTTTGGCCCTCGGCAAAGGTCATTCGGTGGGGCATGCCGCGGTGGAATATTTCAGTTTTATCAGCCTGATCGGCTCCCTCTATGTGGTCAGCGGAGGAATCGTTCTAAAAGTCCGCGGCGAGGCTACCCCGCTGGCGAACACCGTATTTCTCGGCGTCGGCGCCGTGCTCGCCAACCTCGTGGGAACGACGGGGGCCTCCATGCTGCTCATCCGTCCGTGGCTGCGGATGAACAAATACCGGGTCACCCAGCACCACGTGGTCTTCTTTATCTTTGTAGTCTCCAATGTGGGTGGTTGCCTGACGCCCATCGGTGATCCCCCGCTCTACATCGGCTATCTGCTCGGCATACCCTTTTGGTGGGTCGGCGAGCATCTGTGGCCGATCTGGATCACCGGGGTGGGCGTACTGCTCGCCATGTTCTACCTGGTGGACCGACGAAACTACCTGCGTGCCCCGCGGGAAGTGCGCACAGAGCAGGCGGAGGGGCCCGATGAGTGGCAGTGTCAGGGAGCGCTCAACTTTTTCTGGCTGGCCGTAATCCTTGGCGCGGTTTTCGTCAAGGAGCCCCCGTTTCTGCGGGAAACCCTGATGCTCGGGGCGGCGTGCGGCAGCTATTTCACAACCCCAAAACGCCTGCATCAGGCCAATGCCTTCAATTGGCATCCGGTACAGGAGGTTGCGATCCTCTTTGTGGGCATCTTTGCCACCATGATTCCCGCGCTGGAATTGCTCGAAGCCAACGCCCGGGCCATGGGCACACCCACCCCCGGCCTTTTTTTCTGGGCGAGTGGCGGACTCAGCTCCGTCTTGGATAACGCCCCGACGTACCTTTGCTTCCTGAAAACCACGTTCGGAGCTTTCATTGATCCGGACACCATCCGGCAGGTGGAACACCTAGTCACCACCCATGGGGCCGACGCCGGCACCTATATCCACGGCGCACACACCGCGGAAATTCGCAACACGTGGGACGCCCTAAATAAATATCACGCCGGCGCCCTGGCCGCGGGCAAGATTAATACCGACCAGATCGAAGTGGCCTATCTGCTCGGCAATACGTCGCTCAACCACCTGGTGCTCGCCATCAGCGCCGGGGCCGTCTTTTTTGGCGCCAACACTTATATCGGCAACGGCCCCAATTTCATGGTGAAGTCCATCGCCGAACATGCCGGGGTCAAAACCCCCACCTTTCTCGGTTATATCGGGCGCTTTACCCTGCCCTACATGCTCCCGATGCTGGCCTTGGTTTGGTGGCTCTTCTTCCGTTGAGCCGCCGCGCCAACGCCGGGGATCACCCTTTTCGGGCCATCACAAACGCATTGAACAGCCCGTATTTCAGCGGGGTGACATTCAAGGCCCAATCCAGCAACCCGGGCACGGTGCGATCCGTACATGCCAGCGTCTCGGTGCGGCATCCGGCGCGGCGCAGAAAAAAGGCCATGTCGAGCAGGTTCGTACAAACGATCGCATCATCGTCGGGCTGGAACTGCGCGCGATGGATGGGGGCCATGCGCTCGAATCGAACGGTCTCGGGCGCGGTGCGCATGCGCCGCCGCCGGGCGAGCTGCGCCCGCAAGTTGGCCACCTTGTTACCGACCCCTCGCATCCGCGGGTGATAGTCCCGCCAGCCCAGAAAGCGGAGGAAATTCGGGCTACTGAGAACGATCCTTCCGCCCGGGGCCGTTACGCGCACCGCTTCCCGGATGAACCCCTCCGGATCCTCCACATGCTCCAGCACGTTCAACGCGCCCACACATTCAAAATGGGCGTCCGGGTACGGCAGCCGGGCGCCGTCGTAGACCAAACAGCGCTGGGTAAAGGCGCGGGTCTTGGCGATGTTGGGCTCGGTGACATCCACGCCATGGGCCTCAAAGCCTTCCTGGGTCAAACGCGCCACCACCTGCCCTACCCCGCAGCCGATGTCCAAAACGCGTCCCCCCGCCCGCGCCGGGCGGAGCGAAGCGGCGAACTTGTCGTAGAAGCCGGCATCCCAGGAAGCGAGCAGGTCCGCGTAGGCGGCATCATCCCGCACATGATCCAGATGCGAGGGTCCGGAAGATTTCATCCGCGCTTACCGAAGTGGGGGGTTCGAGCGCACCGGCAGCACAAAGGCCAGCAGGGTGAGCAGACAGACGCCGAGGGCGGCGATGGTGGACTTCAGGGCGGGCACCGGCGGCGTATAGCGAAACTCGACCACATGCTCCCCGGCCGGCAGCGCGACTCCGCGCATGATGTAATTGGCCCGGAGTACCGGAGCCGGTTGGCCGTCCACCGTGGCGAACCAGTAGTCGTCCCAACGATCGTTGAGCAATAGGACTCCGGGACCCGCCGATTGGGTGCTCACCTTGACCAGGCGCGGAGTATAGGTGGTGATTCGGGCCGTACCCGTTTGGGCCGACGCATTGGTTCCGGCCGCGGCGAGCCCCGGCTCCGCCGCCAGCAGGACCTGCGTCTGGGGATCAAACTCCGCCGATTTCAATCGCGCCAGCGTGGCCGGACCGTCCGCGACGACCTGCCAATCGGAATAGAGTTTGGCCCGCGACAAAGCGCCCGAAAACTCCATCACTGCATAGGGCCCGTTGGTATTCGCCACCGCCGTCCAGGCGTCCGCCTCGCGCTCCGCCTGCTGCTGGGTGACGCCCGGTTTCGGCTCCAGCGCAAACGCCAGCCGCGGAATCACGCGGGCCGGGGCAAAAGCGTTATTCAACTCAGCCGCGATTCCCGCCGCCCCCAGAAGATACCGGGTGCTCGTCAATTGCCACAGCCGCCCGATCGATTTCAGATCCAGCTGTCCCTGGGCCGTAAGGCCAAAGGCGTCGCGATAACGGGCATCAATATCCGGGGTGCGCGGCCACTGAATCACATCCAGGGTCTGGATGCGGAAATACTGCAGATGATGCTCCAACCAAAGATTCTGCACGACCGCCCACAGGGAGTCATTGGGTTGCGCCAGCAGACTGCGGCTGAAGGGCAGCAGTCGCGACGTCAGACGGCCATATTCCTTTTCCTGGCCTTGCAGATATTTCACCACGGGATTGGCCTCGTAGCGATGCCGATAATCCGCGTGCACCACCCAGGGCGCGGCGGCCCGGCCCAGGTCCAGAGTGATGAGCAGCGCCAGCAGGATCAGCCAGCGGGAGTTCTCCCGGCCCGGTGGCGATGCCTCCAGGCGACGGCCAAAACCCACCACCGCCAGGGCCAAAAGCCCCAACGTGGCCAGCAAAACGACAAAAAAGAGCAGCAGTTCGCGAATGGCAAAACCGGCCATTGCGCGGGCATCGTCGGGTTTGAAGCCGCTGGCAGCGATCTCCCGGCTCAGCGTCTCGCCGGACGAGGCCCCCAGCAGAACCCACAGCGCAGCGACCGAACCGAGGACGCCCAGGATCCAAACGATCCGCCGGTCAAAGCCCTGAGCCGACCGCCACCACTGCTTCCAGCGATCGCTCGCGCTGCTCAGCAACGACGAGGAACCGACGAAATACAAGCGGTGCAGGCCCATCAATCCGTACCCAAAAAGAATGATCACCGACAAGTGCAGCCCGTGCAGGTACTTCATCGGAATTCGAATCGTATTCAGCACCGGCAGGGCGAAGATGACTTTGAACAACGGGAAGAAGTGTCCGTAGGCCAGGAACAACGAGACCACGATGGCCACGATCCAGAACCAGATGCGCCGCCGTTCCTCATCGCTAAACGGCTGCTTGCCGCTGCGGGACAGTCCGCGGGCGGCCGCCCAAAACGCGATCAACAGCACTGGCACCCCGGCGTACTCACCACTCCCGGAAAACCGCGGAGGACTTCCGTCAGCACCCACCCGACCGCGGTAGTTTCCACCCTCGGGCGTATCCATCCGATAGCCGTAGAGGCCCGGAACAAAGAGGCGTGTCGTCTCGTCCGGAGGCAGGCTCCAACCCGTAATGAATTGCCAACGTTCGGCCGCACCTTCCCGGGTGGCTTCCATGCCGGACACGCCTTTCACGGCGAAACTCTGAAGCACGACCACCGCTTGCCCCGCCACCCAGAGGGCGCATAACGCCGAGAAGCCCAGGCGCAGAGCCCCGCGCACGGTGGATGCCCCTGTGCGGGCCGGATCCAGCAGGGTGATCCAAACCACGTACGCGGCAAAATAGAGGCTGAGAATCACGCCGACATCGCCGGCCTCCATGACATTGAGTCCGAGGGCAAATCCGGCGAGCGCGGTGCTCGCCCATCCACGCCAGCCTTTCCGCGACCCATCCAACGCGGCCAACGAAAGGAGGAAGAAGCCAAAGGCCACCGGTTTGGCCGTCAGTCCCCAACACGCGTAGGAAAAGGGATTCGAGTTCAACTCCGCCGCCAAGCCAACGCAGAGGGCCGCCCACCAACCGAGCCCCAGTCGACGTGCCAGCACCCACGCCGACCAACCGAAGAACGCCAGGCCGATCACCGGAAACCACTTGGCAAAATGCAAGGGCGAACCCAGTAACCAGAACAAGGCCTGGCTGAATCCCGGCAGCGGCTCCAATTCATGTCGCCCGAGCCAGTTCATGGTCACCCAATACCCCGTGAAGGCCTCGCCCGCGTACTCGGATTGCGAAACCAACAACCCGAACGGACCGTCGTTCGAGAACACCACCTTCGGTTCCTCAAAGCTGGCCCGAAACAACCAAAGCAGCGGCAGCAGCAGGCAGAAAAAGGCCAGCAATCCAGAGCGCAATTGCGCCAGTCGGTTTTTCATTTCAGAGAGAAGGGTGCGAACTCGTGGCGGTCGTGTGTGCAATAAGGACACCCCTCGGCAGGGATTTGTATGCGGCCGGCACAGGAATAAGCATCATGCATCAACATCCACCGCAGGATCAGGCCAACCTGCCCGCCGGCGAACGGCCCCCAGTCTCGTCAGGGCAATTCAAATTATCCATGAGAATTCCACCCTTCCCCCGTGGGTTGGCCGTTGCCACCCGGCACCCCTTCGCCTCCCTTGTTCGCGCATCGCATCGATGCCTAGGATTTTATGAACGATCTTCCCCCGCCCACCCTGGCCCCCCCGCAGCGACGACCGTCTTTGGATTGTGCTCTGCCACCTTTCGGCCCTGCTCGGTGTCGGCATCCTCCTGCCGCTCATCGTTTATCTCGTCAAAAAGGACGACTCCCCGCAGGTGGCCCGGCATGCCCGCGAGGCCTTGAATTTCCACATCTCCGTTTTCCTGTACGCCCTCGCCTGCGTTCCGCTCTTCTTTGTCTTTATCGGCTTTCCCTTGGTGATGCTGATCAGTTTCAGTGCCCTGGTCTTCGCCGTCATTGCCGCAGTCAAGTCGGCCGGCGGCATCGACTACCGTTACCCGCTCACTCTACGATTGGTGTAGTCACCCGGCCATCGGACCACCCCGGGCGGGGCCGCGTATTCAGCTATTGCTTTACCCGGCACCGTGCGTCAATTCGTGATCATGAATCTTGCAGTCGCTGGTGTGTTCACCTGGGGAATCGCCGCCGGCCTGGCCCTGGCGGACGGACTCGATGCCACGACGCAAGTCTCGCAAGCCGTCGAGCAATACCGCACGCTGGCCCCGCGCTTTGGTCAACCGACCGTGGTTACGACGAGCGCCAACACCACCGCCGCGACCCTCGCCACCCAGCTGCGATCGGTTCTGAACCAACGCGCCCCGGGCACCTTTCAACCGGCGCCCGCGCCCCTCACGGCGTCCTCCCCGCAAACATCCCCGACGGCCACGAATCTCCGCCAGCGCGACGCTTTGGCCCGACTGAGCGAAACCACGGACAGCAGCCTGCTGATCCAATTGCGGCCGGAAAATCAAACGATCCGACAGATCCGGGCGACCGATCTGCTCAATCCAACCCTCCGCAGCCGCGCACGACCGGCTGGCGGAGGCGCCCCCGCGAAGGAATCCCTGGCCCGCACATTTCTCAACCAGCATCGGGCGGCATTTCAATTGGAGGATCCGGACACGGAACTAATCACCGTGGCGGTGGAAGACGACCTGCTCGGCCATACCCACGTACGCTTTCAGCAACAACATCAGGGTCATGAAGTCGCCCTCGCGCGCTTGACCGCCCATTTTCATCCGGACGGACGACTGGAACTTTTGGACGGTGCCTACATCCCAACCCCGCAAGATGTGCCCGTCGCGCCCACGGTTGCCGACGCCGACGCCCTTCTCGTGGCCCGGGCATCGATCCCCGGCGGTTTCCGCGGCACCGCCGGTGCCGCCCGTACCGTCATCCACGCCCCGCTGGATGGCGCAGCCCGGTTGGCGTGGGAATTTGAAATCGCCGTGGGACTGGCCCAGGCCTGGCAGTTCACCGTGGACGCGGTCGACGGTCGAATCCTGAGCCGCCGCAGTCGGGTCTACGATGTGGCCGCCACGGGCTCCGGCGTGGATCTTTCCGGAACCTCGAGGGCCCTGAATCTCTGGCGCGTCGGTGCCACCTATACGCTGGCCGACACCAGCAAGCAGATGTTCAACGCCGCGGGCGATCCGCTCAGCGATCCCAAAGGCGTTATTACAGTTCTGGATGCCCGAGGCACGGGCATCAATTCGCTGGATGACAACACCGTCTTCGCCATCACGTCCAGCAATCCGAATCAATGGTCGGTGCCCGGAGGCATCAGCGCCGCGTTCAACTTCGCACAGACCTACGATTACTACCTCGAACGGCACGGCCGCAATTCCATCAATGGCAGCGGCGGCAATGTCACCGCCGTGGTCGGCGTGGGGGGATACGACAACGCCTCCTGGCATGGCAATCTGGGAATGATGTTCTTCGGCAACGTGCGAAAATATCCCGGTTCCCTGGATGTCGTCGCCCACGAACTCACCCACGGCGTCACCGAAAACTCGGCCAACCTGGTCTACGAGATGCAGTCGGGTGCCCTTAACGAGGCATTCTCGGACATCTTCGGCGAATGCGTGGAGGCCCGCACCCGCACTAAAAACGATTGGAAGATGGGCACCGACCTGGGTGAGGTCTTCCGGGACTTGAAAAACCCGCACTCCATTACCATTGGCGGGCTCAATCGCCCCTACCCCGCCCGCTTCTCGGAACTGATCAAACTTGCCAACACCCCGGATGCCGACAATGGCGGCGTGCACCTCAACAGCAGCATCATCAATCACACGTTCTACCAATTGGCCGAGGGCTTGACCGGGGCCATCGGGATTCCTGACGCGGAAAAGATTTTTTATCGCTGCCTGACCCGGCATCTGCAGGCGCGGTCCCAGTTTCTCGACTGCCGGCTCGGCTGCCTCGCCGCCGCCGAGGCACTCTTTGGTCCGGGTTCCAACCAAGTCGCCAAAACCGCCGAGGCCTTCGATCTCACCGAAATCTTCGCCGGTCCAACCGCGCCCAAGCCGGTGCCGCTGCCCGCGGTAAATGCGCCCGATTCCCTGATGTTTGTCTATTTCGATCCGAGCGAGCGGATCTTCAATCTCGGACGCCGGGAGGCCGCCTTGAACGACGATGCAACCCTGGGCAATTTCCGCTTCAGCTTTGACGTTCGCCCCACCCGGCCTTCCCTCACCGGGGACGGCGAATTGGTCATCTACGTCGATTCCTTGAAGACGGTGTGTCTGGCCACCACCGCGCCGCCGGCGAAGGAACAATGCGTACTTTCCACCCGCGGCTCGGTACATTCCATCGCTCTATCGCCCGACGCCTCCCGGGGCGCGTTTGTGCCCATCAACCCCCAAACCGGAGAGCCCTTGGGGCAGATCGTCGTGTTTGGCGTTTTGGATGAAACCCTGCCCACCCGCACGTACGACCTCGTCGCTCCTGGCTTGGATGGGGCCTCCGTGGATCAGGTCTTGAATGCCGATTCCATGACCTTCAGCACTGACGGCCATGAATTGGTTTACGACGCCCGTTCACGCATCCGCTTCAACGGCCGGCCCGCGGTCGAATCCTGGAGCCTCTACAATCTCAATCTCGACACCGATCGCACCGCCATTCTCGTCCCGCCCCTGGAGGAGTTTGATACGGGCAACCCGACGGTCGGGCGCGTCGGCACCCGGTACGTGGCTTTCGACGCCTCGCGCCGGGCCGATGGAGAGAATGCAGTGCTGGTCCTCGACACTTTTACGGGTGAGGTCGGCAGTGTGGCGGCCAACGGCAAAGTGCTGGGCTACCCGGCCTTTACCGGGGACGAAGGCAAGGTGCTCTATTCGCAAGCCGATGGATCCGCCAGCGGCAGTTCGCTCATGCTCCAATCCCTGGCCGCCGACCGTTTGAGCAGCACGGGGCAACCGGGACTCTTCTATGCGGACGCCACCCTCGGCGCCTTGTATCGACGGGGCGCTTTTGTCGGCCAGAACGCCGCTCCGACCATCAGCCTGGCGGCCAGCCGGACCAATGCCCCCGCCCCGACTCCGGTGACGCTCACCGCCACCGCGCAGGATTCCGACGGATCCGTGGTTCGGGTGGAATACTATGATGGCCCAACCAAACTGGGCGAATCCACGGCCGCACCACATCGCTATGTGTGGAACGCGCCGGCGCTGGGCGATCACCGCGTGGTGGCCCGAGCCATCGACAACCTCGGTGCCACCACGGATTCCAGCCTCCTGCGCATCGTGATTGGGGCCACCACGACCGCCCGTCTGGCCGCCTCGCTCGGAGCCAACAACAGCCTGCGCCTAACCCTCACGACCGCCCCAGGCACATTCACGGTGCAACAGAGCGCAGATCTCCGAACGTGGTTGGATGTACAGGCGATGACCGTGGGGGCCGACGGAACCGGCAGTGTCGACGTGACGGGCGGCGCCACGACTCCGCCAGCCCGTTTTTTCCGCGTCCGTCGTTAGGGTGACCGAGCGCCATCTACGTCGATATACAGTCCCTCGCTGGCCATGACGGCTTCGATACCCGGCGGCACGAGGTCGGCGTTGGAGCGCCCGGAGCGGACCCGTTCACGGATTTCGGACGAAGAAACATTTAAGGGCCATCCGCGGAGCTGACGGAGTCGAAAAGGCGGCGCGAGTTCCGCCGGGGGTTCCCCGGGCCGGGGAATTACCACAAATTCCACCAACGCGGCCAGATCCGTCGCATCCCGCCACAAAGGCAACGTGGGAACGTGATCAGCGCCAATCAGCCACAACAGCTCAGCCGACGGGTATCGTCGTTGGAATTCCCGGGCGGTATCGATGCTGTAGCTCACTCCACCCCGCTGTAGTTCCAACTCGTCCACCGCAAACCGCGTACGCCCCGCGAGGGCCATCCGGAGCATCCGGCTCCGAATCTGCGGTGGGGCCGGGCGGGAGCCGAGTTTGAAGGGCGACCGGGCGGCGGGGATGAAGAACAATCGGTCCAAGCCCAACTCCTCCAAAGCCGCCTGGGCCACCAAAAGGTGTCCCAGATGCACGGGATCAAACGAGCCGCCATAGAGTCCAAACCGCATGCCCGGAGATAAGCGTCAAAGCATCCCACGGGCCAACGGAATCCTTGCCGGCCCAAACTGCGAGCGGTCTCCGACCTCGAGTCGAAGGACCCGGCACCGCACTACTTCCGATTGCCACCAATGGGGCCGACCTTGCTCGACGTCAGACCGGGGCTTTGCAACACCCGGGAGAATTTGCCGCAGGTCACCGAATACTCGAACCCGCTGCCCGTGCCGGCCGCGCCAAAACGGCCCTTTTTGTCGAGCGCCACAAAGTTGATGCTCAAATCGAAGCCCTTGGGATCCTTCTTGGCAATTCGTCGAATGGTCTCCAGGCACGCCTCCTGCGGATGCAATCCCTGACGCATGTACTCCACCACCAGGAAAGACCCGCAATAGCGCATGACGTTTTCGCCAATGCCAGTCGCCCCCGCCGCTCCGATGTCGTCATCCACGTACAGGCCGCTGCCGAGAATCGGCGAATCGCCCACCCGCCCCGCCAGTTTATAACCCCAACCGCTCGTGGAACAGCCCCCGTAAAGGTGCCCATCCGGCGCCAGGAGCACCATGGCGATCGTGTCGTGGTTGTCCGGTTTCGCAGCGGCTCCCCCGGTGGCGGCCTTGGCCGGCGCCGGACGGGCAGCCTGCTCACGGCGCCACTTTTCCCACCCGTCGCGCTGACCGGCCGTCAACTCCGGCCCGCGCGCAAAACCCTGTTCGGTGGCAAACTTGGCCGCACCGTCCCCCACCAGCATGACGTGCCGGGTGGTTTCCATGATGCGCCGGGCCACGCTGATCGGATGGGGAAATCCCGATAAGGCCCCCACGCTGCCCGCCCGGTGCCCGGGGCCCGACATGATGCAGGCGTCGAGCTGCACCACGCCATCCGCATTGGGAATGCCGCCCAAACCCACACTCGGATTACCCGCATCAGACTCCGTGACGTTGATCCCCTGTTCAATGGCATCCAAGCCGGCCCCACCGGCCTGGAGCACCTTCAGGGCCTTTTCATTGGCGGGCTGGCCAAACGGCCAGGTGGAGACGACCACCGCCCCCTGCGCCCGCAGTTCCGCCAACGGCAGCAAGGGCGCGCCTTGCGCGCGTTGGTAAATCGCTCCGCCCGCAAAGGTTACGGCGGCGGATTGCAGGAAACGGCGACGCGGCATGGCGGACATAAAATCAGTGAAAAAATCCAGAATCAGCGATCAACCAACCGCCGGCGGAATCCGTTCGCCGGAAACTCGGGCCGGGAGAGTTCACGGCGAATGGACCACCGTGGATCAGGTCGCAGCGGGTTCGGTCGCGGCCGCGGCCGGGGCCGGCGAAACCGGTGCCGCCTTGCCACCCAGAATTTTGAACATGACAACCCCGCAAGTCGGGCATTTGCCCTTCACGGCCTTACGACCGTTCTTCATGACCTCTTCCACGCCGTCCGCAATCGGCTTCTTGGTCTTGCACTTGACGCAATATCCCTCGTGCATAGTGGTGTCACAGTCCGGATTCCCCGGTGGCCGCGACACTCCACCCTAGGTTCCGGTTCGGTTCAAAGTCAAACGGGGCTGCCATTTTCTACCTTCCGCCTTCCGCTCAGAAAGCAATCAGGTCGATCAGCTCATCACCCTTCCCCGTCAGTGTCCAAGCCTGCCCACGCCGAACCACCAGTCGCCCACACGGATGCGACCGCCATTCCGCCTCATTAACCGAGAGCAATCGGTGCGTCGTCAAACCGCCCAGTTCGGCCGCCGTCCGGGGAATCATTTCGACGGGAATTCCATTGAAGTTGACCCCGAGTTCATAGCCCGCGATTCCCTCGCGATCCACCCGCGGATTGGGACGCACCAACTGCGGATACCGAGTGGCAAAGCGCAGCCGGGGATTCTTCACCAGCACCCGGGCCATCACCGGTTGGCTGGCCAGAAAGCGGGCCAGACTAAATTCCGCGCCGCGTGCCCGTTGCTCCAGCAGCACGGCCCGGGGATCAATGCCCAAAAGGTTTCGCCCATGGAAATTGCCGTGGTCGTTTCGCTCGTTGGGATAGTGGCGACGGAACCATTCCGTGAACCGGTCATTCAGAATCACATTGATCTCAAAATGAACGTGGGCCCGCTCTTTTCCGATGGGCTGCCCCGTGCGCCCCATCGTCCCCAGCCGATCACCGGCCTCCACGCGGGTTCCGGGCACCAACTGGGGTTGTACCGTACTCAAGTGCGCGTACAACGTGTAAACCTCCATCCGCTCCACGTAGTGGCGCACCAGCGCATAATTGCCGTAGTTCGAGGCGCCGGAACGCCGGTTCAAATACGCCACGGTTCCGGGTGCGCTGGCCAGGACTGGATCCGTGGGCTCCCCGCGACCGTCCTTGGTGAGGGATTTGATGTCCAAACCTTCGTGCAGACGCGGCCCGCCCTTATCCGTCCGCACGCAGCCAAACGAACCACTCTCCCAGGTCCGCCCGGGGGTGGGCGCCAGGAACGCGGCATCGCCATTGGGTTCAAACAAAGCATGATTGGCCGTGGGAAAACGAAACACATCCCCCGCGAGGGCCCCGGTTGCCACCAGGCACCCGGTCACCACCGGAAACCACCAACGAATGCCTCCGAGCGAACCCCGACCGCTCACTTGAACATCTCCTGTTCCTCCGTCGGCTTGGTCTTCTTGCCCTTCCCTTCGGTCTTCGGCTTCTTCGGTTTCGCCTGATTCTCCAGCTTGATCGCCACGTTGTTCAATCCCCGCACAATCCGCTCGGCTTCCGCCCGCGAGCAATCCGGAGTGAACACAAAGACGCCATCATCAATCCCGCGTTGCACGACCGGCGCCGCCAGCCACCGCCCTTCGGTCCAGCGACTCCACACGGCTACCCGACGCCCCGGATGCGGTGCGGTGGCCATTTGCAGGGCCATCTTGCCGCGTCGGGTGTACTCGATCTGAATCAGGTGCCCGCCGTGCTGCGAATCCACCACTGTGGCCTTCGTGATCTCACCTTCATCGACAAAAGCCGTCTTCTGCACGGTCATTTTCGTGGGCTGACTGCGGAAAACCTCGACGGAACCCACTCCAATGCCGACGTCATTTTCCTCCATGTGCAGGCGCAACGTGGACGCCTCTTTGTCCGGTTTTGCGGGCTTTTCCTTCGTATCCGTGGTCTTGCAACCGACGGAAAATGCCAGCAGAAAGACCGCAACCACCCCGCGGCGCGTCCACAGAGACTTGAAAAAGGGGTTGATGCGGGCCTCATCAGCCCACAGTTTGCAGTGAAATCGCTTAGTCATTCGAAATCATTCAAAACCTTTATGGGTCAACAGTCCAACAAAGTTCAGAAACGTCGTCGTCGCGCCAGCTATGAAAAACGCCGGAAGGAGACCGTGAAAACCAAGACGGCTCCCAAGGCCGCCCGCAAGTCCTGAGCCGCCGACGCTCTCTGGATTGCTTCAGCAAGCCGCCCTCCCGGGCGGCTTTTGCTTTTTCGGAACCCGGGCTCGGGATCAAGGTCATCCCCGATGGGACCGCTCAACCGAAGTCGACTCACGTGGACATCGACCCATTTCTCGTCGAAACGTTCGCCGATGATCAAGACAGCTGTTGTCACAGGGGCCGGAAGCGGCGTCGGCCGGGCCACCGCCCTGAAACTGGCGCTGGCCGGATGGCGGGTCGCCTTGGTGGGCCGCCGGCTGGAAGCCCTGGAAGAAACCCGCGAACTGGCCGGCGCCGCCCGGGACCAGTTACTTCTCTGCCCGACGGACATCGGCCAACCCGAAGCCGTGACGCAAATGGCCGCGCAGGTCCTGGCCGCCTTTGGCGAGGTGGAGGTCCTGATCAACGCCGCCGGCACCAACGCACCACAGCGCTCGCTGGAAGTGCTCTCGCTCGCCGACTACCGCGCCATGCTCGCGACCAATCTCGACGGCGCCTACTACTGCGTGCAGGCCTTCCTCCCGGGCATGCGAAACCGCGGCTCGGGCACCATCGTCAACGTCGTCTCGGATGCCGGCAAGCAGGCCTCCCCCAAGGCCGGTCCCGCCTATGTGATGAGCAAGTTTGGCCTGGCCGGACTCACCCAGGCCATCAACGCCGAGGAACGCGGCCGCGGCGTGCGGGCCATCGCCCTTTTCCCCGGTGACATCGATACTCCCCTGCTCGCCAAGCGGCCGGTGGTGCCGGACGCTTCCGCCCGCGCCAAAATGATGCAGCCCGAAGACATCGCGGATTGCGCCCTGTTCTGCGTCAATCTGCCGTCCCGCGTCATCATCGAGGAAATGCTGATCCGCCCCCGCTGACCGCGCCCCTCAAACTGCGCTGCGCATCCACCCGCATGTATCCCATTCATTCCGCGGTCGAACATATCGGCCTCGCCGCTCTCGACCCCGCGGCACTCGCCAACTGGTACTGCGAAGTCCTCGGGGCCCGGGAGATCTGGAATAACGGTGAGCAACCTCCCGCGGTATTCATCGCCCTGACCGGCGGACCCGTCCTGGAGATTTACCCCACCCGCATCGCGGTCCCGCAAACGGGCGACAATCGCACCGGTGGCTGGCGGCACCTCGCCTTGCGCGTGCCCAATCTGGAAACCGCACAACGGGAACTGAGCCGACGGGGCGTGGTCTGGAACGATCCCATCAAGCCGGCCGGCGGCGGCGGACGCGTGCTGTTCTTCGCCGACCCGGAGGGGAATCTGTTGCACTTGGTGGAACGGACCGCCGACTCCCCATTGGCCTGACGTCCCCCCGGACAATTCCGTCACCTTATCCGCCCCTGCCCCGTCCCTGGATCCCATGACTGCCGTTCTCTTTGATCTTGATGGCGTGCTCATCGATAGCGAGCCCCGTCACGCTGCCGCCTTCGAAACCGTCTTCGCCGAGCTCCTGCCGGATCGCCCCCACGGCCTCGACCTGGCCTCCTACATCGGCAAATCCGATCGCGCCGTCTGGCTGGATTTCATTGCGGCGCATCAGCCGCGGCAATCTCTCGCCGAACTGACGGCCCTCAAGCAGCAGCGCGTGATTGAATTGTTCCGCCGCGAGGAACCCATCTTTCCGGAGATCCCGGCGCTGATCCAATCGCTGGCCACTCGGTATCCCCTGGCGGTCGCCTCGGGCTCCGTTCACGCGGTCATCCGCGAAGTCCTGGCGCTCAAAGATCTGGCGCGGCATTTCCGTGCCGTGGCGAGTGTGGAGGATGTCGGCAAAGCGAAACCTGCTCCGGACATTTTCCTGCGCGCCGCCGAGCTTCTTGGGGTGGCACCTTCCGACTGTTGGGTGATTGAAGACTCCCGTCCCGGAGTCCAGGCGGGGCTGGTCGCCGGTGCCCGCGTCATCGCCATCACCAACTCCCATCCCGCCCACGAATTGCAGGCGGCGCATCACGTCGTCAGTACTTACGCCGAGATCCGCCAGTTGCTGGCTTGATATTCCCTTGGGCGCCGTGCCCGACCCGGCAGGCCCGTCAGGGACTCGCCAAATTTTGTCGCGCATTCACCTGGGAAGCCTCCCGGCGAATCTGCCGGATGGATCGCACCAGAGCCCAGAGGCTCGCCCCAACACACGTCCACCCGAAGACATCGCCCCGTCGATGGTAGTAGGTCTCCGACCGGGCCACGCCGACCGGAATGCGGATGATTTGAAATCCCGCTTGGTAGACACTTCCCGACTCACCGAAGATATCGTGCGGGATACCGGCGGCATCGAACCAGACGGTCAATCCATTGTTTGCCACGCGCACCAGCGGCACTCCATTTTCCACCGCGCGAAAGGCGGCATTCGCCGCGTGCTGCCACTGGGCACTGCTTTCGCCAAACCACGCATCATTGGTAATCTCCAGCAGCAGATCCGTATCGGGCCGGACATGGTCCCGCACCCCGTGCGGAAAGGTGTCCTCGAAACAAATGATCGGAGCAATCTCCACCGGCGCAGTCCGATTCGTCAGTTGAAGGGAAAACGTGACCGGCTCCGTGCCGGCGACAAAGCTGGACCCGATCGGTGTCAGGTACCGCAGGAAGGGCAACCATTCCTCCAGAGGGATGCGCTCGCCGAACATCACCAGGCGCCGCTTGTCGTAACGGCCCCGAAACTGCCCCGTTGGATCCAGCCACATCGCTGAATTCATGGGCTTCTGCTGAGCATTCTCGGTGGCCGTATTGAAAATCCACGAGGCACCCGCCGCCCGGGTGAGATTGGTGATCCGCGACCAGGTGTCATCGCTCAAGCCAAAGGAGCCCTCCGGCCAGACCAAGACATCGGGCTTCAGAGCCAGCGCCTGCTCGGAAAGCCCGAGGATCCGGGTGAAATTGGTGGCATCGGCGGTTGCATCCCACTGGAGCGTTTGCGGGACCGACGGTTGGATCAGCGCCAGCCGAACAAACTGCCGCGCCGCGTCGCGCTCGCGCCGGTGTCCCAGCAGCGCCCAGAAGCCGCCGCCGGCGATCAGCACTAGCATGAACAGCGGCATCCGCGTCTCCGCGGTCCACGTCCAGCGCTCATGGGGACGATGGATGAGTGAAATGCCAGCACCCACCAGCGCCAGACTCAGCCAGCAGATCAAAAAGGACAATCCATAGACCCCGGTCACCGAGGCGGTCTGGAGGAGCGGGAGTTGGTGCCACTGCGAGACGCCGAGCAGATTCCAGGCGAAACCAGAAAACAGACGGGCCCGCAGCATTTCCAGCGAGACCCACACGGCCGCCAGCAGCGCCCACGTCGCCGCCCGTTGCCAAGATGACTGTGCGGCCAGCTGCCGGAGAGCCACCCGCCAGGCCTCCCGCGAGGCCCCTTCCCCGACCACCCCGCGTGATTGGAGCAACAAGCTGCTCAACCAAGTCCAAGCCCCCGCATACACGGCACAGTACGCGCTCAACGCCAGCCACCCGGCGACGGCGCCCGCCGGGTGCGGCATGTGCAACAGCCAGCGCAATGATATCAGATAATGGACTGCACCCGCGACACACCCCATGAGAAAGGCCGCCCGCCCGGACAAGCCCACGAACACCAACATCAACGCCCCGGGCACCGTCCAGGCCAGTCCCGCCCAACCCGGTTCCGGAAATGCCGCCGCCCACAGGCCGCCCACCAGCACCGCCGCCAGGTATCGCGCCTTGGTAAAATTCAGAACGTGTCCACCCATCACCGCCACGCACTTAGCCGGAGCCGGGCGACGGGACAACCCTCGCCCGACAAAACCTGCACCGACGCCTAAAACTGCCCTTCACTGACGGTCCATCCGCCGTCCACGGCAATCACCTGTCCGGTGACAAACCGGCTGGCTTCCGACAAGAGCCAGACCACCGCGCCATCCAGATCCTCGGGCTCGCCGATACGACCGCCATCGAGGGGTTGTTTGGTGCGGATGAACTTCAAGATCTCCGGATTCGTCTGCGCCCGCTGGCTCATGGGCGTGGCGACCAAGGCAGGCGCCAGAACATTAAAACGGATACCGTGGGACGCGTAGTGGCTGGCACTGGCCTGCGTGAGGCCAATGATCGCCGCCTTGGTGGCGGCGTAAGCGTGGGTGGTGAAGTAGCGCGGCGACGGCGAAAACCCCAGCACCGAACCGCAATTTACGACCGTGCCCCCGGAACCTTGCGCCAGAAATTGGCGGACAGCCGCCCGATTGGAATAAAAGGCGGAAGTCAGATTGAGCTGCAGGGTGTATGCCCAACCCGCATCGGTTAATGCGTCCAGTGGACCGTCCCCGTGCGCCCGACCGCTGCCGCCCGCCACGTGATACAAACCATCGAGTCGACCGAACTCCGCCACCGCCAAGGACACCGCTCGATCCACCGTGGCGGCATCGGTGGCATCGCCCGTCACGATCTGGACGGCGGCGCCCAACTCCCGTTGCAGCGCTTCCCCTTTTTCCGGGTCACGCCCCACCGCCACCACGCGGGCTCCCGCCGCCACACAGGCCCGAGTGGCCGACCGGCCCAAGCCACCTGTCCCGCCCACGATAACCACACTCTTCCGCGCCAACGCCGTGGCCGAGAAGAGGGATTCGGGCTGCATGGCGATCGGGCCGGCGGTGGTGGGTGCGTCCGCTTAGTTCACCGACTTTTTGCGCGGGCCCGATTCAAAGCCCCAGTTGCAGGGCGGCCACATGACGAAGCAGGATTTGCCGATGATCTTCTGCTCGGGCACCTCACCCCACGCCCGGCTGTCCGACGAGCCCATCGTATTATCACCAAATCCCATGTAATGATGCGGCTGGAGCGTGTGCACGGTGGCCTCGTCCGGGAAGTATTTGGCCACGCTGTAGGAGCCACCCCGGGCAATCCGCTCCGCTTCACCTCTCCATTCCTCCACAGAAAAACGGTCGGGACGGGCTTCCATTGCAGCCGCCAGCTGCGGCGCGATGTAAGCCTGTCCATTGACGTAGCCAGAATACTGACTGTCGCGCGCCAGCTTCTGCGGATCAAAGCCCAGCACCCGTTCAAACCCCGGATCGGTGGCTTCCAGACGGCGCTCATTCACGTAGACATGGCGGTCGTTCCCAATGCGCAAACGCTCATTGGGCCCGCCGACCAGTCGTTTGATGTAGTGCGTGCCTTGGGTGACCGCTCCGGGGTGGTCCCCGACACCGGACGACTGAAAAACAAAGTACTCGCCCCGTTTCGGCTGCCGAAAATTATACATCACCCGCTCCACCACAATGCGATCCCCGGAACGAGTCACACACCGGACGATCGGCTCGCCTTTCTTGAAGCGGGTCTTGCGCGGACCGTAGGTGGTCGGATCAATCAAACCGAGGTGCTTCGCCTCCTCTGGCGCCCAAGGAATAATGTAGGTTTTGAGCTGCCCATTCGCGAGCCGGACCGGCACGGGAAACTTGCGATCAAATCCCGGAAAGGGAATGGGCAGCGTCCCGCCGACCGGCTTGAGGCGCCGGGCATCCATCTCCGCCAGCTCGCAGTCATCCTCAGCGATCAGTTCGTACCAGGCCTCGCCATTCCAGATCTTGCTCAACCATCCCGACACTCCGCTGGGAAACGGCACTTCCGGGTGATCCCGCAAATCCTCACAGGTGATCCCGTAGTAGGTCGGCTGCGCCGAACCCGTGGGAATCTGCATCGGCGACAGGAAAAAGGTCTTCACCGCAAAGACCAGCGCAAAAGTGCCCAGAAAGCTCTCCGCATTGTCCCGGAACGACGCGTTCGGATATCGCTGCAACCATTTGTTGGCGATGCCCTCCAGCTTGTCGGCGGCAGCTTGAATTTCCGGTCCCTTAACCTCCGGGCGCGCCACCGTCGCCTCGAATTCCGTCAGGCCAGTGGCAATCGCGTCCCGGTGCGCGGTGGGCAGCACGTCGGATTGATGCCGGAAATGCTTCCGGACGATGGCCCGAAGTTCCGAAGCCTTCCGATAATCCCGCGAAATCAGCCAGCGCAAAAGTGACATGCCGCGCGGAAGGAAGCGGAAATCCGCGGGATCGTCCACCTTCTCCTTACTTGGCCGACCCGATCCGATACAGCTGCTCGGCGCCCCGGATGTACAGGGTCCCGTCCGCGACGGCGTACGACGCCAGCGTGCGATCACCCAGTTCGTTCCGGGCCAGCACTTCAAATGTCGTCCCCGGCTTCACGACAAACCCCGTGCCGGTCTCGTTCTGAAAATACAGACGGCCATCCGCGTAGACGGGAGACGCCGAGAAATCGCCGCCCA
Source organism: Verrucomicrobiota bacterium (assembly GCA_947471985.1). Taxonomy (GTDB): domain Bacteria; phylum Verrucomicrobiota; class Verrucomicrobiia; order Limisphaerales; family UBA9464; genus CANIZL01. Next base: position 39,741 of record CANIZL010000028.1, read on the forward strand.
AGCGCTCGTTCCAATGCACCTTTCCTGTGCGCGCATCGGCGCACGTCGCCGTGCCGGAGTCGGAAACAAAGTAGATTTCATCGCCCACACTGATGGTGGAGGGCGTGTTCGGGGCCCCCTTGGCGGTCTGCCAGGCGATCGCGGTGTCCGTGGCGTCCCCGGTGGCGCCCGCGGGACGGACGGCGAACAGGCTCGGGCGATCATACCCCGTGCCGATAAACAGCAATCCGTGCGCGTAAACCGGCCGGGGCACCACCGAGTAACCCTCACCGTACCGAACCCGCCACAGCTCGCTGCCGTCCTTCGGCGCATAGCCGGCCACAAAACCGCTGCCCGGCAGGATGACCTGGGGTTTGCCGTCCAGTTGAATCACCAGCGGCGTGCAGAACGAAAAGGTTTTCTTCGCGGGCGTTTTGCGCGGCGTCCGCCACCGCACCTTGCCATCCTGGCTCGACAGGCCCACTACCACCGGCTCACTCGCCGCATCAATACTGAAGATCAGCGTGTCCTCCCACAACACCGGCGACCCTCCGTTGCCGTGCACCGGAGTGTATTTCAACTCGGTTTGTCGCCACAAAACTTCGCCGTCCGCCGAGAGCGCCGCCGTTCCAAGATGACCGAAATGCACATAGATCCGGCCGTCCCGAAAGATGGGTGTCGGGCTGGCTTGCCCGTTTTTGCTGTGAATCCCCGGCAGTTCGCCCGCCTCCCGCCGGAACACTTCGCGATTCCAAATCGTATGACCATCCACCGTGCTCAAGCAGAGGGCATTCAGCGTAACTTCCCCATCGGCAGCATTGATCGCCGCAGTCAGATACAACCGATCCTTCACCACGATCGGCGACGACCATCCGCGCCCGGGGGCGGCCACCTTCCAGACGACATTCGAAGAGCCCGTCCAGCGCACCGGCACCGAACGGGCGTCGGAATGCCCTTGGCCCGTTGGGCCCCGAAACTCGGTCCAGTCGGTCGCCCCCCAGGCCGAGCCGGTGAAGACGGCCAGCAACACGAGGCTCTGCGGGGTTCGGCGCAGGGTGGGGAGAAAATTCATGGGCGGATGATCAGCAGAGAGCCCGGTAAACGCCAAAAGAATCTGCCCTTCACCCTTTTCGTCCGTCCCCGTTTTGCCCCGGGGTACAACTGGTCAACGACCCGAAACTCGCTAGTTTTGATCGGCATGAGCCTCCACCACGCGGCCCGGATACCGGGCGTCCCCCGCCCACCCGGCCAAACGTTCCGGAGGGAGCCATCGCAGCCATGCCCGGAATGATCTGGCAGTGCCGCGGGCAGTCCCTGTCGCTGACGGAGCCCCTAGTGATGGGCATCCTCAATGTGACCCCGGACTCCTTCTCGGACGGCGGCGCGCATCACGATCCCGCACGGGCCGTCGCGCACGGCGAATCCCTGGTCGCCGACGGCGCCGCATTGCTGGATATCGGTGGTGAGTCCACGCGACCCGGGGCCACGCCGGTGCCGCCCGCGGAGGAACTTCGCCGGGTACTCCCGGTCTTGGAACGTCTTCGGGATCGCGTACGGGTGCCGCTTTCCGTCGACACCCGCAATCCGGAAGTTGCCGCGGCGGCGCTTTCGGCGGGGGCCCACATCATTAACGATGTCGCCGCCCATCGCACGGATCCCACTCTGTGGCAACACGTAGCCCGCCACGGCGCCGGTTACGTCGCCATGCACATGCAGGGCCTTCCGGCCACCATGCAGGTCGCCCCCCAATACCGGGATATCCTTGCGGAAATGCGGGAGTTTTTTACCGAACGGCTGGCCCGGCTGGCGGAACACGGTGTCACCGGGCCGCAGGTGGTGCTGGATCCCGGGATTGGTTTCGGGAAAAACTTGGAACACAATCTGGCGTTATTGCGGGACCCGTGTTTGTTTGCCCCGGCCGGTCGGCCGATACTGGTGGGTGTTTCACGCAAGTCCTTCCTGGGAAATCTGCTGGGAGTCGGCATCGAAAAGCGCCTCCCGGCCGGTTTGGCGTGCACCCTCTGGGCCGCACAACGGGGCGTTCGCATTTTTCGCACGCACGATGTCGCCGAGACCGTCCAGGCGTTGCGCATGTGGACGGCACTGGCCGCCGGCGAGGACCGCCACCCACCGGGTGTGGGGCCGGGCAGGAACTGAGTGAACGAGATATTGCCATTATTGCAGCAGGGTTGGCGACCGGCGTTGGAGATCTTCATCCTCGCCGTGGGGATCTATTATGCCTTCGTGTTCCTCCGCGGCACCCGCGGTGCGCCGATTGTCACCGGGTTCCTTGCCCTGCTCCTCGGACTCACGCTCCTCACCAGCGTTCTAAATCTCGAAGTCCTGAACGCCCTGCTCGGGCAGTTTCTGGCCTTCCTCGCTCTCGCGGTCGTGGTGATCTTTCAGCCCGAACTTAGACGAATCCTGGCCGAGTTGGGCAACTTACCACTTTTCAATTCCGCGCAGGACGCCCGGGAGAACCTCGAGATCATCGTCGAAACCGTCGATCGTCTCGCGCCGGTCCGGATCGGCGCCCTGATCGCCATCGAACAATCCATTCACTTGATCGAAGCCGTCGAAGCCGGCATTCCGGTGGATTGCGAAGCCACTCCGGAGATGTTGGAGACGATCTTCTTCCCCAACAACGCCATCCACGACGGCGGCGTCATCATCCAGGGCAATCGCATTCTCCGCGCCGGTTGCATCTTCCCCCTGTCTCAAAAAACGGACCTGCCAAAATCCCTCGGCACCCGCCACCGGGCGGCGATCGGCTTGACCGAAGAGACCGATGCGGTCGTCATCGTCGTGTCCGAGGAAACCGGCCAAATCAGCTTTGCCCACAAAGGCGCCCTGACCCGCAACGTCTCCGTCGTCGAACTCCGCGCCTATCTCACCCAGGTTCTGGTGCGTCGCGCGGAGCCGCGGGGTATCTGGCGCTGGCTGCGCTGGGGACAGCGGCTCCCGGCCGCTGCGCCCGGAAAAGGAGGTCACGCATGAACTGGGGACAGTTCGTCCGGCACAACCGGTGGCAAAAACTGACCGCCTTCCTGCTGGCGGTGCTTATCTGGCTGACCGTGGCGCGCAAACTCCGCAACGGAGGCGGCGTGCGGCTTACGTTCGACGGTTCCAGCCGGGTCTTCGAAGGCGTGCCGGTACGCCTGCTCACTCCCGACGGTAGCGTCGGGCGTTGCCAGCTCATTCCGGCGACTGTGGCCGTGACCCTGCGCGGTGATCCCGGTCTGCTGAACCGCTTGCACGCCGACCAAATCCGGGCGTTCGCTCCCTTGGAAATCCGGCCCGGTTCCGACGTCCGGGTCCCGCTTCAAGTCCTGGCCAGCGGCTTCGACGTCCTCGAAATTTCCCCCAAAGAAGTGTTGATCCGACCGTTTTCACCCCTCACTAACCACCCGTAGATGCCCCCTATGTCTGCCCCTAAAAGAATCTTCGGCACGGACGGTGTCCGTGGTCGAGCCAACGTGGAACCGGTCACCGCGGAAACCGCCCTGAAACTCGGGCGCGCCGCCGCTCATGTATTCAAGCACCGCGCGGGCCGCGCCCGCAACCGGCTCCGGTACCGGATCGTCGTCGGCAAGGATACCCGTTTGTCCGGCTACATGATGGAGAACGCCATTTCTTCGGGCATCCTCTCCATGGGCGTGGACGTCATCTTCATCGGCCCCCTGCCCACCCCCGGCGTCGCCTACGTGACCCGCTCCCTCCGCGCCGATGCCGGCATCGTCATCACCGCCAGCCACAATCCTTACGACGATAACGGCATCAAATTCTTCGGCCCCGATGGCTACAAGCTGGCCGACGAGGTGGAGATCGAAATCGAAGACTTGGTCTTTAGCGGCGAAATTGAAAACATCCGCCCGACCGCGAGCGAAATCGGGAAGGCCTACCGCATCGACGATGCCGTCGGGCGTTACGTTGAGCAGGCCAAGAGCAGCTTCCCCCGCCGTCTGACGCTCGAAAGCATGCGCATTGCCATCGATTGCGGGCACGGCGCCTCGTACCGCTCCACCCCCGCCGTCCTCCAGGAACTAGGCGCGGAATTGATCATTTTCGGCACGCAACCCAACGGCACGAACATCAATCACGAGTGCGGTTCCATGCACCCCCAACACCTCTGCCAGAAGGTGCGGGAGTATCGGGCCGACATTGGCATCGCCCACGATGGCGACGCGGATCGCGTCCTGTTGTGCGACGAAAACGGCCAACTGATCGATGGCGATGACATCATGGCCATCGCGGCGCTGCAGATGCTCAGTGAAGGCAACCTCCGGCAGAAGACGCTGGTCACCACCGTCATGAGCAACGCCGGCCTCGACGCAGCCATCCTCGCCGCCGGTGGCAAAACCATCCGAACCCCGGTGGGTGACAAGCACGTCATTGACGAGATGCTCCGGGGCGATTTCAACTTCGGCGGCGAGCAAAGCGGACATCTGATTTTCCGCGATCACAGTTCCACCGGCGATGGCCTCGTTGCGGCGTTGCAAATTCTCAGCACGATGAAGACGACGGACAAGCCGTTGTCCCAGCTCGCCAACTGCTGGAAACGCTATCCGCAATTGACCACCAATGTCCGGGTCCGGGAAAAGCGTCCGTTTGAAGACATGGATCAGGTGATGGATCTGATTCGCAGCGCCGAAGCCGAGGTGAAGCCGCACGGCGGCCGGGTGCTGCTGCGCTATTCGGGCACCGAGCCAAAGGTTCGGCTGCTCATCGAGGGCCCGGACCAGCATGTCATGGAGAAGTGGTCGCGCTCGATTTGTGACGCGATCGTCCGGCAAATCGGCACCGGGACCTGAGCAGGTTCCCTGCCCCCGCCACGGTTTCCCACCAACAACGTGGGAATAGGGCGTCGATAAATTTCCGTTATCTGACGTTGTCCGGACGCACGAGCCTGCTTCACTCGTGCGTCCATGCTCGACGGCAGTGACTCCTCCAACGGTAACCCCGGAAATTCCGACGGCCATCGGTCCGCGGATTTCAAAAAGAACAAGCGCCAGCGGCAGGGCTTGGTCGATCTCGGTAAGATCGACCGGCTGCCGCCCCATTCCGTCGAAGCCGAACAAGGCACCTTGGGTTGCGTGCTACTGGCCCCCAACGACGCGATGGCCATTTGCGTCGATAAGCTCAAAGCGGGCCCGGAGATGTTTTATGATCTCCGGCATCAGACCCTGTACGAGGTGCTGACGAAGATGTACGACGCCCGGGATCCGATCGATCTCATCACCGTCGGCCAGCGTCTGCGCGATCTGCACCAATTGGAGGCGATGGGCGGACTGGCCTACCTGAGCGCCCTGCAGGATGCCACCCCATCAGCGGCCAACCTCACCTACTATCTCGAGATCGTCCGGGAGAAATTCATTCTCCGACGAATGGTTGCCACATGTACGGACGTGGTGACCCGCGTCTACGAGCAGCCGGGGGAAGTTGACACGCTGCTCGATGAGGTGGAACGCGACATTCTCAAGATCTCCGAAGATCGCGAAACCACGACGATCAAGCCGATGAAGGACCTCGTCCGCGGCGCGATCGACCTCATCCAGGATTATCATCAACGGCAGGGCGGATTGACTGGATTGGCGACCGGATTCACCGACCTCGACAAGATGACCAGCGGTCTGCACGAGGGCGAAATGATCGTCATCGCGGCGCGGCCTTCGATGGGCAAGACCTCGCTGGCGATGAACATCGCCGAACACGTGGCGGTGAACGAGAAGCAACCGGTCGGTGTTTTCAGTCTGGAAATGACCAGCGAATCGCTCGTCATGCGTCTGCTGTGTTCACTGGCGAAGGTCAACGGCCGGGCGATCCGCGACGGGTTCATGAGCGAAGGCGACTTCCGCAAGCTCACGGCGGCGGCCAGCAAACTGGCGAAGGCCGGGATTCACATCGACGACACCCCGGGCCTCAGCATCCTGCAGCTTCGGGCCCGCGCCCGCCGCATGTGGCAGCAGCACGGCTGCAAATTGTTTATCATCGATTACCTCCAGCTCCTGCACAGCAGTTCCAAGAAGGCTCAGGACAATCGCCAACAGGAGGTCGCCGAACTTTCCTCTGGTGTGAAGTCCCTGGCCAAGGAACTCAAGGTGCCAGTGATTGTGCTCTGTCAGCTCAACCGCGAAATGGAGAAGGAAAAGAACCGAAAGCCGCGTCTCTCCGACCTCCGCGAATCCGGGTCCATTGAACAGGATGCCGACTTGGTAGGCCTGCTCTACAAGCCGGCGAGCGAAGACGACGAGGAAGCCCAGCCCGGACCGGATTCGGAAGGCAATGCCATTCCGGTGAATCTACTGATCGCCAAGCAGCGCAATGGCCCCACGGGCGACGTCTGCCTGACCTTCCTCAAAGGATTCACCCGTTACGAGAGTGCTTCGAAGATCGCCGATGGAGCCTGAATTGGCACCCCTTGGAGCAATGGAGCGGCCGCCTCGATGCTTGCGGCCATCGCCCTACGTCGGTGGCCAGGCCGCCACCGACGCCGCCCGGTCGGGGCGCTGCGGATCCGGCGTCACTTGATAAAAGTCTCCGCCACGTTCCTTGGACCAGGCCTTGTAGATCGCCGGAGCGGATCGCTGCTGCACGTCCAATTCGGCAACACCAGCTGCGCCACAGAAAAGAACCCGGGCGAATCCTTTGTAAACCCGAGGGGATCCCAGGACCCGCTGGAGATCCGGAGGCTCGGAGGATCGAGCGGCCTCACGCAAACGATCCGTCACCAGAAACGCGTACGGGAGCGCCCGCAGATCCACGCCGGCCCGCTGGCCAAAACGAACCCAATCCGAATTGGCAAAAATCTCCGGGGGCGGATCCGCGAAATGATGGCACCAATGGCGTTCGTTACCGGCTGCCAGCAGCCCGCAGGCGGCCTGATGGGTGCAAGGCGCCACCATGCGATGTCCGGCTCCGGTGACCAAATCCTCACGGACTGCCTGCAACCCGCGAGCTACGGAATGAATACCGGGTTCCACCCACAATACCGCAGCCGCCTGCGCTGCCACCCGCCGCAGGGCCGCAGCGGCTTCAGCGGGCAATTCATTCCAGACGTGGGAAACACAGAGCACATAGGAGTTCGACTCCGTCTCCGACCGTGCCTCGGCCAATACGTCCAACCCGGGGCGCGCCGCTTTCGCCCGGTCCGCGGCATACTCCATCGCGAGCCGGGAATGATCGGTCAGCCGCAGGCGGGAAAAACTTTCCGGCCAGGCCCCGAGCACGCGCCGTCCGGCGACGCCGCTGCCACAACCCCAATCCCAGAGTTCAGCACCGGCGGGCGGCGACCAACCGCGGAGTTTCAATTCCCGCAGCACCGCATCCCATTTCCAGCCGATGCGCTCTCCCAAGGTGAGATCGTACTGCGCCAGGTCCGTCGCATCCCGCCAATAGGATTCGCCCTCGAACTGCCCGTTCAGGAATAAGGCCCGCAGGCGATCCAGCCGCCGCCAATCGAGAGCTTCAAACGTCATGCTTTGATTCACCGAATATTGACGCGCGCCGGCGGGCCACCCGGCATCAAATCAGCGAAATGCCCAGCCGTTTGGCGAGCCGCTGTTCCTTGACCCCATAGAAGCGGGCCAGTTCCTGCACCCGGGTGCGAGCCTTGGTATCGACGGTCGCCTCCCGTTTGATGGCCACGATCATGAGGTTCTTGCTCGTATGTTCCGGCGAAATAAATTCAAATACGCGCGGCTCATAGCCCGCGCATTCGAGCAGCGCCGCCCGCAGGGCATCGGTAAGAAACTCCGCCTCGCGCTCCAACAGGATGCCGTGGTGCAGGGCCCCCGCGAGCACGGCCGGTGGCACGATCTGCGGCCGGATTTCCTTGTGGCAGCACGGCGCCACCACCAGCAGCGTAGCCCCGGCATCGATGCCCCGCGCCAGGGCGTCGTCGGTCGCCGTATCGCACGCATGCAGAGCGATCACCACGTCGGTGCGATCCAGCGGCGTCCCCGCAATACTGCCCGGCACAAACTCCAAACCCTCCCAACGCATACGTCGCACCACGGCGTTCGTGTGCTCCACCAAATCCGTCCGGACCTCCACGCCGCGGGTGCTGACGGGCCGCAGGGCCACACTGCGCAGGTGTTCATGCAGGGCAAACGTGAGATATCCCTTCCCGGCGCCCATATCGGTCACCCGCAACGGGTGTTCTCCGGCCAGCAAACGGGCCTCCGTGAGCAGCGGACTCAACAACTCCACGAACCGGTGAATCTGCCGAAACTTCGCCTCCATGCTCGGCCGGATCGTCCCGTCGGGATTGGTCACCCCGAGCTCCTTCAGCCAGGGCGCCTGTTGTGACACCATACGTTCCTTGGGCCGGTCATGGGTGAGACTCGGCACCGCCGCCACCTCGGCCCGTCCCAGAATCAGGCGGGCACTGCGGCCCTTCCGCAGCGTCAGCTGCGCCGTTCCCGTGGTTAACGAGAGAAACGCATTAGCAAAACTACCCCCGATCAATTCCTCCAGCAGCACGTAGGCATCCTCGGGAACCAAATTCTTGACCACGTCCCGCTTGGCATGGCGATAGGTGAAGGATAGGTAGAGGCCGTCCCGCAACTGCACCGGGCGGACGAAGATGTTGTGCACGGCATCGTCGTCACGCAGCGGATGCCCCAGATTGACCCGGACAAACGTGCCCGCGCTGACGGCACCGCGGAGCTGATCGAAGAATTGAACTTTTTCAGGAACACTCAAAGCATCCTCAACTAAGCAGATGGGACGCGCCGGGAAATGACGGATTCTGGTCCGGCCAACGCGAATTCGTCCGGGCCGCCTTCGGGAACCCGTCAACGGCTCCCGCTCAACTCAAGGCTGCGCCGGACGCCGCGCCGCCAGCAACTCCACCTGCACCGCCGGCAGCCGCACCGAACCCACCAAGGGATGATCCTTCGCCATCCCATGGCAATCGCTCCCGCCCGTGGCCACCAGATTCAGCTTGGTGGCGAGAGCCGCATAAGTGGTGCTCTGGCCCGCCGTATGTTTGGTGTGCCAGCATTCCAGTCCATCCAGCCCTGACGCGGCGATCTGGGGGATCAGTCCGTCATTGCGGTAAATTCCCGGGTGCGCCAGAACGGCCACCCCGCCCGCGCCATGGATCAATCCCACGGCGGTGGTTACATCCATCCGGGCCTTCGAAACAAAGGCAACCCGGCCCTTTTTCAGAAAGCGCTCAAAAGCCGCATCGAAATCCACCGCCATCCCGGCCGCCACCAGGGCTCGGGCCACGTGCGGTCGCCCGGGGGAGTTGCAACCCGCCAGGGTCGTCACCGCTTGCAGGGACAAAGGGACACCCGCTGCATTGAGCCGGCGGACCATCTCCACGATCCGATCCTGCCGCACGCGCTGAAACTTCTCCAGCGCCGTCTGCAAGGTCGCATCTCCGGTGTCCAACCAATACCCGAGAATGTGCACCTCCACCCCGGCACACTCCGCCGTCAGTTCCGCCCCCGGGATGAACTCCAGTCCCTCCGCCCCACAGGCGTACGCCATGCGCCCGCAGCCTTCCACGGTATCATGATCGGTGAGGGCCACGATATTCAGGCCCTTTTCGCGGGCCCGGCGAGCCAGCTCCTCCGGCGAAAAGGTGCCGTCGGAAAAAAAGGTATGCAGATGCAAATCCGCCACCCGGCCTCCCGCCGGGCCCGGAACGGTACGGGTCGCTGGCGCCGCGGTGGTAATGTTCACACCGGAGAACCGTCCTTGGCTGTACGGGCAGGACGGAGAATCTCGCCCTTGATCTGGTCCAGGATGCCGTTGACGAACTTGCCGCTGTCGCCCGTGGAAAACTTCTTCGCGATGTCCACCGCTTCATTGATGCTGACAATCGGCGGAATGTCCTCCCGATGCAGCATCTCGTAGATGGCCAGGCGCATCAGATTGCGATCCACCACGGCCATCCGGTGGAGATCCCAATTCTTGGCGTATTTTTTGATCCGCTCATCCAGCGCCGGGCGGTTCTCGAGCACGCCGCGGATCAATTCATCGGCAAAAACCCGCGTGGCCGCCTCCTCGGCGGTCGGGGGCGGCAGCGGAATCTTCTCACCGTAGGTCGCGGCATGACCGCGCGCCTCCATGACGGTGTTCATCCGCGTGCTGTCCCAAAAATGGTCCAGCGTCGCCGCCAATTCAGCAGGGGTGGTCGGCGGATTTACGTCCACCTGAAAAAGAAACTGCAAAGCCCGTTCCCGGGCCTCACGCCGTTTGCGCATCGTGACACCATCGTGGCGGATGAGCGCGCCGGGGGAAAGTATTCGATGCCGCGACGTTACACTGGCACCGGACCTCCTCCCCGGGGATCCATGGGTGGACCACCCAGCCCATTCGGGGACGAAAGACCTCGCGAACTAGCGAATTTCTTCCTCGGAGTGCGTCCGGTCATTGACCCACACCCGCACACCCGCATACTGGCCGCGTTTTGGAAATGAGTTCGCCCGCCCTTCTCGCTTTGTCCGACGGCACGGTCTATCACGGCCATGCCTTCGGTGCCCGCGCCACTGCCATAGGCGAGGTTTGCTTCAATACCTCGATGACCGGTTACCAGGAGATCCTCACCGATCCCTCGTACAAGGGCCAGATCGTCACCATGACGTATCCCCAGATTGGCAACTACGGGGTGAACAGTCAGGACGTGGAAAGCTGGCGGGCCCACTGCTCGGGATTCGTCATCCGCGAGTTGAGCCCCATCGTGAGCAACTGGCGCGCGGATTACTCGCTGGCGGAGTACCTGCTCCAGTACGGCATCCCCGGTATCTCCGGCATCGATACCCGGGCCTTGGTGAAGCGCCTCCGGGTCCGGGGGGCCATGCCCGGCTGCCTCACCACGGAAGGCCTCACCCCCGCCGACGCCATCGCCCGGGCTCAGGCTTGGGGCAGTATGGAAGGCCGGGACTACGTCACCGAGGTCACCCATGAAGAATCGTTTGCCTGGGATCCGCAGGACCGTGACAGCGGCGCCTTTAAGCTGACCAAGGAAACCGTGGCCGCGTCCCCGCGCGAAATCCGGCAACCCATGCCGCCGGCGGACCTGCCGATCGTGGCCTATGATTTCGGCCTCAAGTACAACATTCTCCGCCGGCTCCGCCAAAAAGGATTTCGCACCCAGGTGGTCCCCGCGCATACGTCGGCGGCGGACGTTTTAAAACTCCGGCCCGCCGGTGTGTTCCTCTCCAACGGCCCGGGTGATCCGGCCGCCCTCGGCAGCATCGTCCGCGAAATCAAGACTCTGGTGGATACCGGAATCCCGATCTTCGGCATCTGCCTCGGTCACCAATTGCTCGGCCAGGCGCTCGGCGGTCGCACCTTCAAATTGAAATTCGGACACCGCGGCGGCAATCAACCCGTCAAGGACCTCGATTCCGGCCGCGTGGAGATTACCTCCCAGAATCATGGCTTCGCCGTGGATGCCGCGTCGCTGCCGTCCGAAGTGAAAGTGAATCGGATCAATCTGAACGATCAAACCGTGGAAGGATTGCGCCACACCACGAAGCCCATCTTCTGTGTGCAGTATCATCCGGAAGCCGCACCCGGCCCGCACGATTCCACGCCACTTTTCTCCGACTTCCGCGATTTGGTGACCCGCCACGGCTGATATAGGCGAACGGATTGATAATTCAGCCGTTCGACTATTTGCCTACACCCGCACAGTTGTTTCGTACGAAACACTCGTTGACCCCCACCCACCCGGGCCGCTTATTCTGACCCCAGCACGTATGCCGAAATTGGTAGTTATCACTCCAGGATTGACGGGCCTCGCCCACGAGGTCACGACCGACAAGGCTTCCGTCGGGCGCGTTGAAGACAATCGATTCTGCATCACCGAGCCCAGCGTCAGCTCGCATCATTGCGAGTTGTGGCTCAAGGGTGATGATGTCGTCGTCAAGGACTTGAATTCCACCAATGGCACCTTTGTAAACGAGGTTCAGGTGGCGGCGGAAAAGGAAGTCATGCTGCGCCCCGGGCAGGTATTGCGGCTGGGCCAGGTGGAGCTGCGCTACGAGACGGGCAAGAAGCAAAACGAGCAGCCGCGGCAGACGGTCAAACTGGATCCCGCTGCGGGCGCCACCATCGTCATGACGAAGGGCGCCGGCTTCGGCAAAAAGGAAAACAAGATCAACAAGATCTTCCTGATCGTCGGCGGCGTGTTGGTGGTTATCATTATCGTCGCGCTCGTCGTGGCTTTGATGAAAGTGGGCCCCAGCGCCTGATCGCCCCCCCGGTCCACTCCCCCTCCGTCGAGCGGTGGAGTCCTACCTGCGGTTCGGTGTTTCTGTTCCGCCTCTCCTGATAGCTTGGCCTATCGAGGGCGACGGAACTCCGCCTTCAAGTCGTCCGACCAGTTGATTTGATTGAGGGCCCGGCCCGCGGCATCAGGATCCACCCGCAGCCAGCGCTCCATCGCCAGCTTCTGTAATTCGAGGCGACTTTGCTCGTTGGCCACCGCGCCGGACCACTCCCAAGCCGCGGCGGGTTCCCGCGGGGTCACGGTCCGCGCGAATTCTTCAATGGCCGCCTGTTGTGCTGGACCGACTGGTTGCGTCCGCAGCCATTCCCCGGCGGCGGGCGCGTCATCCTGCGCCCAATGGTTGATAAAGCCAACCTGCGCCCGGGTCCGCAGGGTTTCATCCGGAAAGGCGGCCAACCATTTGGCGCCGGTGGCCGGATCCTGCTCGGCGTAGGCCCCCAGCACCGATTGCAGGGCTCCCTCCTGAAGTTCGAGCGGCAACTGGCCCGCGTAGGCGGCCGCGTCGGAGGGCGATTGCTGGGCCCACGCGCCGATGACGCTGGAGACCAACTCCGGCCGTAAGTCCGCCCCGGAAAGCGAAGCTACCCAGCGAACCGCAGCCTGGGGATCGGATTCCGCCCAATGCCGGGCGAGATTATCAGCAAAAGTATCGCGCCCCTGGCCTGGTCCCAATTCCTTCCAAAATGCCGCACCCGCGACGGGATCTCGTTGCGCCCATTCCGTCGCCACCGCGTCGAGCAGCCGCGTCCGGCCATCGGTCTCCGGTTGTTTCAGGGCGTATTTCGCCGCGGCCTCGGGATCCTGCCGCCCCCACACCCACGCCAACTGTTCCATCGCCCCGTCCTTCGCGGTACCGGCCGGGAGTTTATCCAGCATTTCCACCGCACCCGTGAGATTCGAATTGGCCAGCCCGGCCACCATGCCGGACAACGCCCGGGTACGAGCCTCACCGGCGGGCAATTCATTGACCAACGCCAGAGCGGCCGTCGGGTCCGATTCCGCCAATTGCTGGATGGCATTCGGCGCCATCTCCGTAATAAGTCGGCGATCCCCCTGCCCCACCAGCCACTTCGCCGCCGCTCCCGCCTCGCGGCCGGACCATTCCGCCACGACAGTTTGCAGCGCCTGCCGCCGCAACCGTGGATCGGTCAGGGTTTCCACCCGCGCCAGAGCGGCCTGCGGATTCACTGCCGCCTGCTCGGCAAGGATGGCCGGGATCGCCGATAATTGCTGCCGCGCAGGCAACGTCTGCGCCCAGCCCATCGCCGCGGTCAAATCACGTTGCGCCCACTGCCGGGCGATCAGCCCCAGATGCTCCTCGCGTTGTCCGCCGGCCGAGGAATCCGGCATCTCCCGCAGCAGGGCGGCGGCCCGACGGGGATCCACTCCCGCGAGATACTCAATCGTCGCCAATTTCGCCATCCGCACCAACGCCGGCTCCCGGCTCGCCTCCGCCCAGCGCAGCGCGCCATCGGCATCTCCCCGAACCCATTGGGTAAACGCCTGCTGCAGGGATTGTTCCCGCAGCCCTCCCGGCGGCAGTGTTTGCACCAAGGCCAGCGCCGCCTCCGGTTGTCGGCGGGCCAACTCCCCCGCCAGCCCGACAATCAACTGATTGCGCTGCGGCCCCGCCGGCTGCTGCTGCAACCATTCCCGGGCTGCCCGCGGATCGTGCTCAAGCCAGGCACCCACGACCTCCTGCGCCAGGGAGCCATATCGATCCTTTCCCCAGAATCCCATCGCCGTGCGGGCCGCTCCCGGGCCGTCCATCCGGACCCGCGCCAAGAGGACGATCTGCACCAACTCCACGCGATCACCCGTCTCCGGCAGCTTTTCCAGCACGGCCCAAGCCCGAATCGGATCCACGTCCGACATCCCGCCAAACGCCGCCACCAGCAGCAGATGGTGCAATTGGGGCTCCGCCAACTTCGCCACAAATTCGAGGACAGCAGAGCCGTCCCGTCGCGCCCAGACCCGCACCGCTGAAGACATCAAGGCATCACGGCCACCGTTGGGCTGCTGTTGAGCCCACGCTACTGCGGCCGCGGCATCGATCTGGGCCCAGCGTCCCACCACCACGCTCCGAAATTGCTCGGCGTCCGGGGGGCTGAGTTTCGCCTCCGCCATCGCGAGGATCGCCGCGGGATTGTCCAACTCCGCCGCCCGGGCCAGATCCGCCAGCCGCTCCAGGCGCTGCGCCGGCTCCAAAGTCTTCAACAGGGAAAGTTCCCGATCCAAGTCGGCAAAGGCCACCGGAACGAGCGATCCTGGCGGCCAGCGTCGGGTGTCCGGTTCTCCACCGGTCTTGCCCGCGGCATCCGGCCGGGCGGAAGTTACCCGGACAGCCGGCGCTGCTGCCGCCGTCGATGCGACCGCCGGCCCGCGGAAACGTCCCCAAGCAAATCCGCCCCCCGCTCCCAGCGCGAGTGCAGCCACCAGCGGAACTACCGGCAACTTGGATTGCATTCCAGTTCAGGACTTAGCTTCGCGCAGCGTGGGCTGTCGAATCTCGTTGGCACGGTGCAACTCCAGCCCGGAGCAACCCGCCCAACGTCACGCTAAACCCGGATACTCCGCCACCAACGCTTGACCCGACCGTTCCCTCCCGCTGGTTACGGTCATGTTACAAGCAACAGGGCGGCGTCTCGCCCGGATTGCGGGATGGTGGGTGTTGCTGCTTCCGTTGGCGGCCTTCGCAGGCTTGAAACCCGCTGCCAGGGTCCAGACCTCCGCCCGCAGCGGCTGGTTCACTCAATCATTCAGTTTGGAACTGGCCACCGATTCTCCCGGGGCCACCATCCTGTTCACGACCAACGGGGCCCTGCCGCATCCCAATTCGGCGACCGTTTACCGGGAGCCCATCACCATTGCCCATACCACCATCGTCCGGGCAATCGCCACCCATCCCAAGCGGACCAATTCCGCAGTCAGCACGTGGAGTTTTTGTCGTGCCGACGATCTGTTGACTCAAACGGGTGCGGGCTGGCCGGATCACTGGGGTTCGAGGGAAGGCCTTCCGGTTCCGGCCGACTATGCGATGGACCCCACTCTGATGGTCCAACCTTCCTTCCCTTCGCAATTGGCGGCGGCGGTCGGCGCCCTGCCCACGATGTCCGTCGTGGTGGACCCTTCCGATCTTTTCGATTCAAACTCCGGCATCTACGCGCACCCGACCGAATCCGGCGAAGCCTGGGAACGAGCCGCCAGCGTGGAATATTTCCCCACGCCCACTTCGGACCTGGCCGACACTGGGTTTCGTCAGCCGTGCGGTATCCGCATTCAGGGCGGATGGAACCGTCGTCCGGAGGAATCCCCCAAACACTCACTCCGGCTGATCTTCCGCAAACGTTACGGGGAATCACCCCTGCGTTACCCGCTCTTCCCGGGTCGGCCCACTGAATTCAGCACGCTGATCCTGCGCGGCGGCAACAACAATTCCTGGCTGCACTGGAGCAGTGAAGAACGTCGTCGGGCCGACTATCTCCGCGACGAATGGATGCGTCAAACCTACGCCGCCCTGGGGCGGACCTCCGCCCGCGGCCGCTGGGTGCATGTCTACCTGAACGGCCTGTACTGGGGCATCTACGATCTCTGCGAACGTCCCGATGAACATTTTGCCGCCGCCCATCTGGGAGGCACGTCCGCCGAGTACGACGCGCGCAATGCCGACAAGATCCTGAACGGTGACGACGAAGCGTGGCGCTCACTCTTGCGCCGAATCGAAGCCGGCGTACCGGACGCCGCCGCGCTGGCCGAGGTGAATCGGCTGCTCGATCTGCCCGCGTTCATCGATTTTGTACTGCTCAATCTGTACGGGGCGAACGGCGATCTGGACGGTTCCTCCAACTGGTACGCCGCCCGCCGCCGGAAGCCCGAGGGACGATTCCTCTTCTTCGTGTGGGATGGCGAGCGCACCTTGGAGCAAGTCCAGGACAGTCGATTGTCTGAGGACGCCGCCGATTCGCCGTGGCGGATTTTTCAGAAACTCCGCCAAAATGAGGAATTCCGTCGTCAATTCGCCGCGCGGGCCCGGAGCGTCTGCCGGGGCGACGGCCCGCTCGCTCCCGCGCCGGCCGCCGCACGTTTTCGCCAGCTGGCCGGGCAACTTGCGCCCGCCCTGCCCCTCGAGTCCGCCCGCTGGGGTGATCACCGGCTCACGGTTACTCAGTACAAGACCGGACCCTATGAACGCTACACGGTGGAGCAGCACTGGCGCCCGGAAATCAAGCGCTTGCTGGACGAGTACTTTCCGGCCCGCTCGGCCGCCTTTCTGCAGCAGTTGCAAGCCGGCGGCTTCCCCGTGGAGTGACCTGCCACCCGCGTGAGCTCGGCTCCCACCCTCTAATACGAAACCCGCACCCGATAATAGTTATTGGGCGAAGGTACGGGCGCAGTCACTTCACTCCCATCCAGAGAGGCCGAGTCCGTTAGGGGCGCCCAAGGTCCCTGGGATGCCGGGGCGGCTTCAATGAGATACCGACGATTTGGCAATACCGGATCAGCCCGCAGCACGATTCGATCTGCCAGCACAGTTGCGTTCAGCAGCAACCGGGACTGCGGATCCCGCGGATCGGTACCCGCGGTGATTTCGTCCTCGTTGGTGTATCCGTCGTGGTCCGGATCTTCCCCTGCGGCGATCAATTCCGGACGGACCGTACTTCCGAGGACCGCCGTGAACACACCCACCAAATCCACCCGATTCGTCTCGGCAGGACGCACGCGGAGGAGAAACTCTCCCGGGGGCAGATCGACCGCACCAAACCAACCATTGGCGTCGGTCGTAATACTGCGGGTCACCCGCCCCCGCACCTCCACGCGGGCCCCATCCAAAGCCAGCCCTCCGACCTGCGCCCGTCCCACCATCCGAACGCGATTGGGGCGCGTCTTCCAAGGCATTCCGGGCACCGGCACGGCGGATGAAAACAGCGGGTCGGAGTGCGTCTCAAACTGATTCGTCATCACCAGACTGCGGAAGAAATCGGCCGGCTTTCGATCCGCTGAAGGGGCCGAGTAACTGGCGAACACCATACCTTCCACTCCCCCCGGTCGCCCCGTCAACTCGCGCACCGAACGGGCAAGCGCGAGGGTGTCAGTCAGGCTGTTCAATTGGGCGCCGAGCCCGACCACGACCTGCCGCTGATAGCGGTTGGCCGGCAGGAAATCGCTCCAGGCGCGCCAGTCGGCCGGATGGATCCGGGCCTCGAAATACATCAACGGAACGGCGGTGTCGAGCGTGCCCTCCCGCAGCCAAGTTCGCCAATCCTGCAAGTCGTGCCGGTAGCCCCGCGTACTTTCCCAGACGATCGGATAGACCCCGCCGGCGTCCGCCCGACATCCGGCACTCAGCCGCAACGCCGGTCGTCGGATGCCCATTTCACCGACGATCCGCCGCACCAAAAACGTTAACTGATCCCGGCGAAATTGTTCCCACGCGGGCTCGTTCGGCGGCGGGGGCGTCGGGCGGGAGAATCTCTTTTGGTACCGCTCCACAGCGACCGGATTGTAGCCCCACGATTGGGCCTTCTCCGCCGTTCCACCAGCGGGATACCAAAAATCATCCAGATAGAGCCCATCCAGCTCGTAGCGGGAGACCAGTTCCCCGGCCACGGCAACCAGATGATCGGCCACGGCCGGGTGCCCGGGATCGAGAACATAGGCGAGACCGAAGTTGGTGCCCCGGAAATCGCGGGTCAGCCATTCCGGATGTTCCCGAGACGCATGCCGGCGATCCGCCGGCGGGGTATCGCGCTGGTTCCAGACCGGCAGCAGACTGACCCACGCATGCACCTCCAGCCGCGGTCCCTGCTTGGTGTCGTGGGCCTGCCTCACGACCTCCGCCAGTGGGTCGAACGCGCCGGCAGCCGCCGGAGCGGGCGGCAGCAATTCAGACCGGTAATTGGCCTGCCCCAGCTTGACCGCTTCGACAAACAACGCGTTCAAGTGGGCCGCCCGCGCTACCCGGACCAACTCCGCCACTTCACCGGCGGATTTGATCCCGGCGGGACCCGACTCAACCCACAGGCCGCGCATTTCCGCCGCCGGTGATTCCTGGGCGAATAAGTGTGGAACAACACCGGCCACCAGCAACGCCCACGCCCGGCGGCAGTTAACAAAACGGAACATGTGCCACCAGTGAAACGGACACCCCGGGCGGCGGTCAATGCCGGAACGCCAGGATCCGGCTTGGATTTCCCGCCTGAAGTGCTTTGCTGCCGGCATGACCCTTTTCGAGAAGATAATCGCACGACAAATCCCGGCCGACATCGTGTACGAGGACGAGTTCGTGCTGGCGTTTCGGGATCTGCACCCCCAGGCCCCCGTCCATGTCTTGATCATCCCCAAGAAGCCCATCCCGCGGATTGGTGAGGCCTCCCTGGCCGATCAGGCATTGCTCGGGCACCTCCTGCTCCAGGCCCAGGTCATCGCGCGCCAACTCGGCGTCTTTGATTCGGGATTTCGGTTGGTGATGAATCAGGGTCGCGACGGCGGCGAATCCGTGCCCCACCTGCACTGCCACTTGCTGGCTGGCCGCGCGCTCACCTGGCCGCCCGGTTGAGGTCCACGGAGGACGACGTACGGGTCTTCAACCCGGGAGTCCGTGATACCATCCCCGGAGCCCGACTCCTAAGCTCGGCAGTTCCGACAGGAAGGTCGCCCCCGCCACCAGCAAGGCGGTGCTGAGGACATCCGTAATCAGGCCGCTCGGGCCCACCACGGCCGCCCGCCGTGGACCTTCGACCGGTTCACCGGTACGCGGATCCAGGATATGCCCGCGCAGGCGGCCTTGGGGATCCCGATGCGTCCGTCCCCAAGTGGCACTGACCGACAAGGCGGCGTCCCACAGGGGCACCCGCAGCCGTTCCGTGGGCGGCGACGCCGGCGCGTCCGGCGCATCCGCGATTTCGATCCACCATTCCGCGGCGTCCGGCGGCGAGCCCAACGCCGCCACGGTACTGGTTCCGCCGTGCAAGAGCGCTGACGTCACACCCGCCTCCCGCAAGACCTCCAGCGCCCGGTCCAAAGCCCACCCCTTGCCGATACTCCCGAGATCCAACTGAATCCCGGGACGATGAAACCGCACCGCCCCCGCCGCCAACTCCACGTCCCGCCAACCCACCAATCCACGCGCCGTAGCCATCCGGGACGTCCAGTCTCCTGCGGCGGGATCCGCTTCCCGCCAGAACCGCACCAGCGGACCCACCGTGGGATCAAAGGCGTTCCCGGTCCGTTGCGACCAGTCGCGGGCCGCCACCAACAAGGCAAACACCGGCAGTAAAACGCGGACCGGCGCGCGAGCGGCCCCGGAATTCACTCGAGCAATCTGGGACTGCGGTCGATAAACCGATAGCCAGTCTTCCACCTCGGCAATTTCCGCCAACGCGGCTTCCCCCGCCGCCCGCAGCGAGGCCTCCCCAAGGCCCGGTTGCCCGATCGGCAATACCAATTCAAACCGCGTCGCCATCGCCGCGATCGCCAAGCGCACCGCCGCACCGCCCGGAGAGCAACATGGATCGAGCACGCCGACAGCTCGGGTTACCAGACCGAGATCGAGTCCGCCGCAAAAATCTGGTCGAGGAGCGCGTCGTAATTCGGCGGCTCAGCGGTCGTCAAATCCGCCACCTGAACGACGAAATCAGCGGCCCCCGCCTGGGTTTGCTGCTGCTGGATCAACCCGGCCACGAGGTCATCCGCCGGAGCCGTCAAAACGTGCAAAATGGTTCGCATGGTGAGGCAATTCGCGCTGGGTTTTGGAAAAATTCGTCGGGGTTAAAAGCGCAGGACGGCGGTGGCGCGGCTGGCCAGTTCCGCCAGTTGTTGGTCATCGATGGCCATCGAGTCGTGCGACGGCACCCCGAGTTCCGCCAGTTCCGGCGCGCCCGCCTGCACATAAATCGGTCGACCGGCCTCCACCAGCAGCGGCAGGTAGCGGGTGTAATTGTCCTCGTCGCGGAGTTCGTCGACCCACTCCCCCAGCGCCCGGATGGCCGGTCCCCGGAGATAGACGGTGATGGCGACCTTTTTCCAGGCACCCAGACCGGCCGCAACGCGGATCGCCTCCGCCGGGCGGGCCGTCGTCCGGGGATCGCTCGTCAGCAAAAACAACAGGGAAGGTTGAGCCGCGGAAATCATGGGAACGTTCAATTGAAACTCACCATCCGGTCCGTGCTGGCGAACATGTCACTGAGGACCGTCAGACCGACATAAGTCGCCCGCGCATCCACCGGAAGCCCCCGCTGCTGAGCCCCGTAAGCGCACGCATAAAGCTTCAGTCCGGAAGTGCACAGCCGCTGCAACTCTCCGTCCCCCACCCCAGCCACGGCATCATCCAGACAGTAGAAGTACGTATCCAGTCCGCGCCCCAGCGCGGCCGCGGCCAATTCCACGCCGCGGCGAAACCCCGGCCGTTCCGGACCACAGGTCAACAAGAGTCCAAATTTTCGCCCACGTAGATCCGCCATCACACCACAGAGCGAAACCCAGGGATGGCACGGGGTCAATCACCGGAAGCAGCCAGCGATCCCGACCGATCCGGGGAATCTCGCGAGGTCCTCGACGGCGGCGGTCCGCCGGCACAGTTGCAACAAACGCTCGTGCCGAACGGGACCCAAATCACCAAAGGGTGTGAGACAGAAATCTTCTACTGAAGGTAAATGACGCGATCTGACAGTGTTTGGTGTCTAGGAGGCCTCGCCAAAAAAGCGACGGACGGGGTCACGCGGAGACGCGGGGAACACGGAGGAGTCCCCCGGAAATTATTCATTTTCCCTCTCCGCGCCTCCGCGCCTACCAATGAACTGAACCAAATTCGCGCCACTTGGGCGTCTTTGATTCAGGTTGCCGGGATTGGGTCGGATTCCT
>CANIZL010000029.1 GCA_947471985.1 Verrucomicrobiota bacterium
AAAGAAGCGGCCGGCCGATTTTTTATTCGATGCTCTCAATTTAATCACCTCAGCGCGCATTTTCATCGAGTATCACTCGCGGTAGCCATCCTCGCGCTATTCCGCACAATCTTAATATTTAGTCTAGCTAACGCGCCAGACACCGTTGCTGGATGCAGTGTCTCACGGTGGAGGCTGGGAGGGTTTTGTGAGCGCTGTTCTGTGGATTCCGTCGAAGCACTTCGGCGTTGCCGCTCTTTCAAACCGAGGTGAGATCAACGTAGAGCGGTTCACGAGGCAAATCGCCGAGATTTGGCTCAATTTGCCGCCCGACTCTGCGCCGGGGATACCTATGGACCAGCCGAGTAACGTGGCTCCGACTCCAATACGACTCGCGCCTGAAAAACTGGCCATTTACGGAGGCGATTATTGGAGTGAAGAACTGCAGGTCGTTTGCCACGTCGAGGTGTCCGGGGACAAATTAGCCCTGCGGTATCATTTTCACGACCCCATCCCTTTAACGCCTTTAGTTCTACTCCGGTACCTTTCAGCTTGCGTCGGAAGCTGTTTTCTGCCAATAATTTCCGCGTTGAGAGGATAAAAAAGGAACAGCTCTCAATTCGCTGGGCCGAGCGAGGATTTCGGCCCTAAAAAATATGAACACCGGAAAATCCATGCCCTCGGGCGGAGGTTGACCGAGTTCTTCGAAGTGATCCGCCCGTTATTCCAAGTTGGGAAGCGCAATGCCAGTCAACAGGCCGGGCGTTACGTCTCTGGCCTGCTCAGCGGGGCCCGCCGCAAGAACCTGGAAGGGATGAGCGAAGTGGTTCCCGAGGCCAAGGTGGACGATCTTCAGCATTTCATCAGCAACAGTCCGTGGGCGGAGGGACCCATTTGGCGTTGGCTCGGGCTGGAGGCCGCCAAGGCCTTGGGCGGCGGGCCGGAGAATATGCTTCTGATCGACGAGAGCGGGTTCTCCAAAAAGGGGGAATCCTCGGTGGGTGTTGCTCGCCAATACAACGGTCGCCTGGGCAAGATCGACAATTGCCAGGTGGGCGTCTTCGCCACCCTATCATTGGGGAAACGTTCCACGTTGATCGGTAGCCGTCTGTACTTGCCGGAGGCTTGGAGTAAAGATGCGAAACGTTGTAAAAAAGTCGGCCTTCCCAAGGAACACCGCCGGCACCGGACCAAATCGGAGTTGGCGTGGAATCTGATCGAAACCATCGAGGCCGACGGCGTGGAGTTTGGTTGGATCGGATTCGATGCCGGGTATGGCCGGGATCAAAACCTGTTGATCAAAATTTCGGGGCTCGGGAAGCACTTCGTCGCCGACGTGGATTGCAACCAGAGGGTATGGTTGGACACCCCACCTGGCCACCGCCGCCCGGCGCAGATTGAAAAATCCGGAGCACAGCGAGTCGACCAGATTTGGGAAGAATCCCGGGGACAAGCCCGACCGGTGGAATTGCGCACCGGGGAAAATGGACCGGTGGTCGTGCAGTTCTGGCGGCGCCGGGTTTGGATTTGGCCGGGATCCAGCGAGATCCCGATGGAGGTTTGGCTGCTGGTATCCGTACGCAGTGACGGGAGTGTGAAATACAGCCTGAGCAATGCGGAGCTGGAAATTGACTTTGCCGAGCTGGCCCGCCGCCAAGGGCAGCGATACTTCGTGGAACGGAACTTCCAAGAGGGCAAAAGCCATCTGGGCATGGGACACTATGAAGCGCGCGGCTGGCGTTCCTGGAACCACCACATGGCGATGGTGGGAATGGCCATGTACTTCACGCTGCTGGAACGGGAGGCCTTGAAGGGCGAGGCCCCGTTACTCTCGGTTCGGGATATTGTTGAACTCATGGGCGACTGGTTTACCACCGCTCTCACGCGCGAAGACATCATCGCGCGGATTGCCGAGCGGCATCGGCGACGGGAAAAGCAGATGCGCGGAAAAATTCGGCGAGCCGCCGCGAAAACGTAGTCAAGAAACCTACCGGAGTAGAATTAGGCAATCACAGATTCAAAACCAGCCTGATCTCGGATATTGAGGCCGAGGCTCAGGTCGTCTTCATTCGCGGTGAAAATGAAATCAACGAGATGAATCTCAGCGTGCGAAGGGTTCGGAAAATCAAATTCAGCCGGATATCCTTGCCAAAGCCTTAATCCTGATATAACTGAACGAAGGCTCACAATAATGAATAGGCGCATGTTCACATTAACCACGGCTGTCTTACTTGCCGGCGCCTTGCTGAATTGCGGGGCTGAAGACGGCAAAACGGATTCTGCCCTCCCGCCCATTACCAGGGAAAAGATCGACAAGCTTTTCGCTCAATGGAATCTTCCTACAAGCCCGGGATGCGCCGTCGCGGTTTTGATCGAAGGGAAACCGGTTTACGAAAACTATTTCGGCTGCGCCAATCTCGAAAATCAAATCCCAATTTCGGCGCAAACCGTTTTTAACGCGTGTTCCGCCGCTAAAGAGTTTACTGCATTGGCAATTCAGATCCTCGTGAGTTCCGGCAAATGCCAACTCGACGATCCGGTGATGAAATACGTTCCGGAAATTGCGCACATCGGACGACCGATTACGATTCGGCAACTTCTTAACCATACCAGCGGCATTCGCGACGCCCATGAACTTGCCTGTGCCCTTGGCGCGCGAGACGAAGATATTCTTAACCGTGCCGATGTGCTTCGCCTCTTGCAAAATCAGCGCACATTGAATTTTGAACCCGGCGCACAATTTCTGTACTCTAACAGCAATTATGTTCTCTTAGCCTTGGCGCTTGAACGCATAAGCGGCGAGGCTTTCGGAACGTTTATCAGGAATCGGATCTTTCTTCCATTAGGAATGGAACATTCTCGGATCGCCAACGATCATTCACTAGTAATTTCGCATCGAGCGGAGCCTTATAAAGCTCGCGGAGAACACTTTCAACGCTGTTATGTAAATGACGGATTCTCAGGCGACGGCGGTCTTTTCACGACACTTTCAGACATGGAACGTTGGGACCGCCAGTTTGACGGACAGCCCATCGGCGGAGCGGAAACACTCGCAAGGCAGATCGAGCCAGGCACACTGAACGACGGGACGCGGTCCCATTACGCTTCTGGCCTGGAGGTGTCGGATTACCGCGGCTGGAGAACAATTGGACATAACGGAGGCGGAGGCGGTTATCGCGCTACGTTCCTCCGCTTTCCGCAAAAGCGAAGCACTGTCATCCTGCTAGCCAACGTTTCTGAAATCAAAACGGATCTTATGGCCCGCAAGATCGCGGACCTTCTTCTCGAAGGCGAGGCCCCGCCGAACGAAAACGGGATGAGCAGTGTTTCGAGGAAGGCGATTCAAATTTCACCGGTCCTTTATGACAAATACGCGGGCGAGTTTGACTTCGATGGACGCTTTTCACGCAGGTTCCAGCGCGAAGAAGACCAGCTCGTCATGATTTTGCCGGATGGCAAGCGCGTTACGGCCTGGCCTTCGTCCGAGACTAGATTTTTCTTTAAAGAACTGCCCGGCGAAATTGAGTTTCCCAAAGTGTCGGGGCCTTTTGCAAAACGCAATCGTGGCTATCTCGGAGACCAAGTTCTGATCGGCCGCCGCGTGGAGGCAATCACTCTTAATGCCATGACTGCGAGCGAATACGCCGGCGATTACTACAACGACGAACTACGGGTTGTTTACCGTATTATCTATCGCTCAGGCGCTCTTGTACTCGAGTATCTAAAGGGAGAGATTCCCTTTGTTTCAATCAACGCAGACGCATTTAGGAGAGACACCGCTCATTCCCCGCCAGACTACGGCGAATCTTTGGTTGCCGACACCCTCGACTTTGAGCGAATCGCCGCTGGAGAGCCGACTGGATTTTATTTAAACAATGAACGGATGCTCAGTCTCAAGTTTGCAAAAGTTTATCTTAAGTAGGTGTGGTAGTTCGCAAAGCGTCCTGAAATCCTGCATTTGAAATCTATTTTCTGCACCCTTTTCCGCGTCTGCTCCAGCAGTCCGAAATTGATCGCATTTACGGCTGTAAGTTTAGGACGCACCTTTATGCGACCGCTGCGCAAGTCTTTGGCCAGGGTGTCCAAACCGAAGTCTTTTGAGGAGTGTTCTCGCAACCGCGCGGCTGCCTTATACAAAAGGCCGATTCAAACTCATGGCCCTCGCTTGAATTTCTACTAACCGGCAGTTCGCAGTTCGCGTCCCGCAGTGACGCGCCAAGGTGTGGCCGGGAGTGGTATCCTGTGGTGATGAGTTCTCTCCGAGTCCATCCGGTGGCCTGGAATGGTGGCGTTTCGCTTCGCTTTCGCTCTTTAATCATGGGATTTCGGATGGATCCACTTTGATAATAATCACTGGGGTTCGATTCCCTTCACCCGCTCAATCCAGTATCCAACACTTACGAAGAATTGAATTACCAAGGCAGTGCTTCGGATTATTCCCCTCTCGAAACACTCGACTTTTCGGCATTTCCCGCCGAGTTCGATTCCAACGGAGCCGCGAAAACGAGTCCCTTTCGCCCCGGTTTCCCTCGGGAAATGTGCTTCCCGGCGAGGACTGGATTGCATTAGTTCAGTAGCCTCGCCGTTTGACTCGCGAAGAGACTTTTCGAAACGGTGGCCAGCCGCCCGAAAGTCCCGTTGTGCACGGGTTTTCAGCCCCGGAGTTTGGCGATGGTTCGATTTTCCAATTCCGTTGTCCTGAGAGCGGATTTTCCGTAAGATCCTAACACATGAAATCGCGAAGGAAGGCTGGCTGGTGTTGCGCCGTTTCGGCTTGGTTAGGCGGTGCCAGGATCCTCGTCGTTTGCGGATTTGTCGTGCAATCCATGGCCCGTGATCCTCGGGTGCTTTGGCATTCGCAACCGGTGAAACCCGGGCAATCCGTCCTGATTTATGGGGATGATCTGGCCGCCACCCAGGTGGTCGGAGGACGGTTGGCCGACGGTCCAGCCGGTATGCCCGGTGGCGAAAACGGAGCGGTTCCAGACTTCAAGTCCCGGCCTCTGACAGTCATCCAGGCCAGGGAACGGGCGTTAAAAGCCATCCTTCCGGATGAAGCCCCCGGGGTCTACGCGCTGACGGTCGGGGCAGATCCACACTCCCAGAGAATCCTGGTCAACGCCCCTCAGGTTTGGTGGGGCCGGGGCGCCCACCGGTTGGAGGCCGTGCCCGGTGAGGATCTGCGGCTCTTCGGACTCAGCCTGGGTTGGCGTGGCGTCCATGAGCCTCTCGCCGGCGAACCTCCAAAAAACCTGGGCACGCGCATCGTGCTTCAGGGACCGCGCACGACCGAGTTGGTCGTCGCGGACGCAGATCTCTATTCGGCTCGTGCACCGCTGCCCGCAGACCTGCCCGTCGGTGAATACACCGTCTGGGTGCACAATGGTTGTGGAGGTCCGGCGGCCTGGGGGCGATGTCTGGAACCCTTGCGCGTCGGTCGGCCGGATCCCTGGCCTGCAACCGAATACAACGTCCTCCGGTTCGGTGCGCGGGGGGACGGGGTGGCGGACGACACCGATGCCGTGCAGGCCGCCTTGGACGCCGCGGGTCAAGCCGGGGGTGGGACGGTCTATTGTCCGTCCGGGCAATACCGATTCAATCGGTCCCTGAGGATGCCGCGCCAAACTCTGTTGCGCGGGGAGAGCCGCGATAAAACCCTGCTCTACTGGAGCAATCGACATTTCGCGCGCCTCCGTGGGATCATCCATGGCGAGTCCCATTTCGGATTGGAGGATCTGACGATCTGGTATGTGGGTGCCGAACGTGGCATTGAAAACATGGCCGAGGTGGAAGGGAAAAGCCTGTATTCCACGGCGAACCGCCCCTCCTGGTGGCAGGAGGGCGATATCCGGTTGCGACGACTTTTCATTCGATGGAGTCCCTATGGAGCCCGGCCTGGCTGGGGCCAGTTGAGTGATACCATCGAGTTGACCCGGCAATTGAACTTTGAATCGCTCGATGCTGCAGGTAAGGGCGTGGCGATCTGGTTATGCGGGCGCGACATCCGGGTGGAGGATTGCGACGTCTATTCCGGCGGGTTCCCGTTGTTGTTGGCCTTCATGTCGGACGGCAGCCTGGTGCGCAACAATGTGCTGCGGACCGGCCGGGGCGGCCTGGTGTGGGCGCAGCGCGGCCGGAAGGTGATTTGGGAGGACAACCAGATGCTGGGTTCCGACAACCTCTCGCGAGCCGGCTGGAGCACCAAAGCGCATCCGTATTACGACCAGGTCTATTTCCGCGGCAACACCGTCGCTTTCGCCCAGTCGGCCGATTACGAGATCGTCGGATCCGATGGGGCTTCGCCGGTTTACTACGGGGGTGTGGTTCCGGGCGGCGGAACGCAGGTGCAGCTCAAGCACCCGGTTAAATCGTGGCCCTTTGAACCGGAGGGCCATCTCGCCTTTGTCCTCGCGGGCAAGGGCAAGGGACAAGCCCGAGCTGTCGTCCGCGGATCCACCCAGAGCATTGAGTTGGATCGTCCCTGGGAAGTTCCCCTCGATGAGACGTCGCTGTTGGGAATCAACCACAGCCTGCGCCAATGGCTGATGGTCGGAAATCAGATTGCCGATGGCGATTCGATGCAGATGTATGGACTGAACCACGAGGTGGTCTTTGCGGAAAATCGGTTGGAGCGGGTGGGGGGCAGCTCTGAGGCCGCGTTGAGATTCCTGGCCTTTCAGCACACGAGCGATGGTCCGGAGGCAGCGGAGCCTTCTTTCTTTTCCCAGATGCTGGGCAACCAGTTGGTGGCCCACCGGATGGATCTGCGGCGTTTCGAATCAGGAACGGCCGCCATGGAATTGAGTGGCGGCGACGTGGATTCGTTGGGTGACGTCGAAACTCCCTGTCTGATGAATGCCGCCGTTCTCCGGGGCAATCGAATTCAGGGTGGCAAGATTCTGATTTCAGTGGGGAGCCAGAAACCGTTTCGGGCCGAGGATATCCTGATCGAGGACAATGTGATTTCCGACGCTCCGGTGGGTATCGAGATCGGCGGCCGGACCGCTGGCATTATGATGCGTCGGAACTCTCTGACCGCGGTTCGGGAACCCCTGCTCGGGGAAGGAATCCGGGATGCCTGGCTGGAGCCGGGGGTGCGCGTTCGGAACTGGTTGAGTTCCCTCGACGGGGTGGGCGGACGTCTCGCCCACACGGCCTGGCCCGCGACCTACGCCCGCGTTGCTCGTGCCGTGGAAAAGGGACCGCCGGGCGACTCCGAAGCGGTTCTCGGGGAACTCCAAAGTTTGGTCGCGCCCATGGTGACCCAGGCCATCCCCCCGCCGCAGCACGCGGAACTCGCGCGGGTGCTGTTCTCGGTCCAGGCGGAAGTGCAGCCCGACGCAGCGCTGGAAAAATTGCTCGATACCGGTGTCGGCGGTTCCAGCGAAGTGCGGGTGAAATTTTCGAACGTTGGAAGCCAGAAGCTCCAATGCCGGGTCGAGCCAGTTTGGCCTCGGGGTTGGCAGGCTGGCAGCGGGACTATTGAGGCTCCGGCGGGCCGGCCGACAACGCTGCGGTTGCCGGTGGTGCTTCCCGCGGGGTCGCGAGGAGCTTATACCTTTCCGGCGAAAATTACGGTTCAGTCCGGGGAGTCCGTGGTGTCGTGGCTGGAATCCATTCCGGTTGGAACCGGTGCGGTCCTTGAATGGCAGGTGGCTGGGCCATTCCCGGCCGACACCATGGCAGCCTCCACTCTGGTCAACACGGCGCGTGATGCCTGGAACCTGGAAGCCCCGGTAAAAGTGGGGAACGTGGAGTTTCTCTGGCGGTCCGTCACGAACACGGCGCGATTGGAGTTGACCGATCCCGTCTCCGGGTCGCGGGAGTCCGGGGTCGGATTGATGGGCGCTGTTGCGCTTTGTGCGGTGGAAGCCGATGCCGACCTCTGGGCTGAGGTCACCGTGAGTTCCGGTGCTCCGGGCGGGAAGTTTGAAGTCCAGTTTTATCTCGATGGCAAGGAGATGTGGGACCTGCGGTTGGGACGGGAAACCTGGTCGCCCAAGCGGTTGCCCTTGCGGATGAATCAGGGCCGGCACTTCCTCCTCGTCGCCGCACGGGATCGGCGCACGGTTCCCGACGTGTCCATTTCGATTCGTGAACTTGGCCATTCCTCCGGGGGGCGGGTTCGGCCGGTCCCGCCAAAGACCCTCAAGTGAAGCCCTACGGCAAAGAACTCGGCCTGCCTTGATGGCCGGATGTGCGCCGCGTTGTCTTGTAGTGCCGCAAATGCCGCTGCCATGTCACCAATATATTTGGAATTCCCGTCAACCGCTCCACGGATTATCCACGACTTGCAACGAAGTACAGTAATGCCGTCCCTCGAAAAGATCGACGCCGTGATTCGCTCTGCCTTGGGTGTCGCCACGCGCGGCGGAGTTGTGCGTGAAACATGGCTGGGGTTGGTTTGATCTGACGGGCCATCATCGGCAGGATGTTCCCGGCTGGCTCCATCTCCAGCACACCGGCTACAAATCCGTCCAAGTGCGACCCCGCCCGACCGCCAACCTCGCCACGAGGGAAGCCGGATTGGTCATCCAGGCATTGCTAGTGCCGGAGCACGCCGGAAAGCGATGGATGCGGCGCGAGATGCAGAAACACTGCCAGCCAAACGTCAGCCCGGGCCTCGTGAACCAGGTGGTTCGCCATCTGCGCGACGAAGCGTTCATCGAAGGTGCTGAGGACGGCGGCTTTCGGTTACCGAGCCGGTGAAACTGCTGTTCGCGTGACGTGACGCCTATCGCTTCGAGCGCCACGAACGTCGTGGTTATTTCACGTTGTTGCCGGGAAAAAAGCTGCGCGATGCGTTGGCCCGGCTTGAATCGGAAACCGGTGGTTACGCGGCTTACGCTTCGTTTTCGGCGGCACATTTACCAGCGCCGCACGTCCGGCAGCCGAAGACATGGCTGTATGTCCGTGAGAACGAGGTTTCCAGGTTCAAGGACCTGGTCGAAGCCATGCTCGTGGACTTGGGCGAAAATCCAGTGGTGTTGATTCGCGACGATGATGGGGTTTTCCATCCGGGCGACGGAGGTTCGCCGGGTGACAACCGCATGGCCTGCACGAACGCGGGGC
Organism: Verrucomicrobiota bacterium; assembly: GCA_947471985.1. Taxonomy (GTDB): domain Bacteria; phylum Verrucomicrobiota; class Verrucomicrobiia; order Limisphaerales; family UBA9464; genus CANIZL01. The sequence continues at coordinate 9,052 of CANIZL010000029.1, forward strand.
AAACCCATGTCGATTTCCATCACTGCGGCGGCCGAGGCGAGTCGGCGGCGGAAGCGTTGCTGAGTCAGCGCTTGAAGCCGGAATGGAAACTGCGAGGGCTGAACGTCTGACGCCCGAGCCCCGGGACGCGTCCGACTACCGCCAGCGACAAACGATGGCAGCGCGGCGCGTGTTGGTGGACGCATCGCCGCGCGCGAGGCCGTGGTGCAACCGAAGTCCGAGGGGAAGTTGCCGGCTGCCCAGCCCCCGAGTCCGACCGGGAACGCCGGTGTCTCGTCGGCACTGCCTGAGAAACCTCCCGCCACGGAACCCACCGATCCCGAATCCCTCCGTGCCGGGCGTGAGATGCTGCACCAACAGGTGGTGAAACCGCGGCCGGGCTATTTGCATTTCGAGAAAGCGCAGGCTGTCGTATTGGAACGAGACCTCGATTGCGCCCAGTGCCATCGCGAATTATCGCCGTTAGCGCTCAACGCGGATCAAGTCGACCTGCACGCACTCAATCAGGCCTGCGTCATCCGCCACGGAGCGGTTCGGGAATAATGCTCCCCGATGGACAAACTCGCCTACGTCACAACTTCTCGCATCGCTGTTCTGCCCGGCAGCGCCGGAAGATTGCGGAGCGACACGGAGTGGTAAGCAGTGGTGCCCCGTTCGGAATCCGCTCGAAAAACTCGTACTGGGCGGAGGAATATCTGCGGAAGCTCAGGATGAAAACCGCGCATCTTCACGGAAATGCGCGTTGGTAATAATCACGAGGGTTTGATTCCCTTCACCCGCTCCATTACTAATAAAGCACATACAAGGGATAGCCGTTAGAGTGTAGTAAAATCACCAAGCTAACGCTTCGGTTTCCTCCCCTCTCGAAACACTCAGTTTTTCGGTATTTCCCGCCGAGTCCGATTCCAACGGAACCGCAAAATCGAGTCCCTTTCGCCACGATTTCCCTTGGGAAATGTGGGGGCGTTCAACTCGAGATGAAATCCGGTGTCGATTCGCAACGCCCCAGCGACGCCACCGCCAGCGGGGAGAACTTAACCTGCCGCTGCAAGCGTGTTCAGTCGACTGCTGGTAACGCAGCGACGGTCGGCGCTCGAGTTTCCCGTGTGTTACTTGCCTTTGGCCTGACTCGCAGCGTGCTCACGAGGCCTGCCGCCAACGTCAATACGGCTCCGATCCCCAGACCGATCCGAGGCGCTGCACTGGCGGATGTCAGAGTGAAGAGCAAGCTCACAACAAGCGCACCAGCGGTTTGCCCAAACAGCCGGGCGGTGCCCTGCATGCCTCCCGCAGCGCCACTCCGCGCGCTTGGTGCCGAAAGGAACAGGTTGCGGTTGTTAGCCACATTAAAAAAGGCGAAACCGAGGCCACAGAGCATGGTGAACGGCACGAGCGCCAGCGGGTTGCCCTTCAGCGGCCACAGAGCAATGGCCCCAAGCCCAATCGCGAGAAATAGACCGCCCAACGCGCAGAGCCAGACTGGCGACACGCGGTCCGCGAGGCGACCCGCGAATGGCGCCGTCATTGCCACGGTCAACGGCCAGGGCGTCAGGTAAAGCCCGGCCATCAACGTGTCCTGCCCAAGCCCGTGCTGCAGGAAATAGGGTAGCGCAACCATGCCTGCGGTTTGCCCAGCGAAGCAACATACCGAGGCGATCACTGAAAGGCGGAATGAATCGGCACGGAGCAGGTCCAGCGGAATCAACGGCACTTTCTTCGGCAATTCCCGCCGAATCAGCGCCACCAGTTCAAGGGATGCCGCAGCGAGAAGGACTAACCCCAAGGCCGGCCTCGCTGGCAACAGTTCCGCACCAATGACCAGCGAAGCAAAAGCTCCGGCGTTTAATGCCACACTGAACAGGTCCAACCGACGTGCCGTCCCGGCGACCTCGGGCAGCGCGCGGGTGGCGAACAGCACCAACACACCCAAGGGTAAGTTTACGGCGAAGAGCCACGGCCAGTCCGTAGCTGACAGGATCGCCGCGCCGAGCGACGGGCCGGCGGCAGACGCCAGCGCAACGGCGAGGGCGTTCCAGCCGATTGCGGCGCCGAGTCGCTGATGTGGAACCCCCAAGCGCAGCAGTGCGACGCCGAGGGCCATGACGGCAGCACCCCCGAGACCCTGGAGGAAGCGGGCGGCGACAAGCCAAGACAGGGACGGCGACAGGGCACACAGCACGGACGCTCCCGTGAACAGCCCGACACCCGCCGTGAAGACCCTGCGATAGCCCAGGCTTTCTCCGAGCGCGGCACAGGGCAGCAGGGCCATCAGCAGCGCGGTCTGGTAGGCCGTAATCACCCAGATCGACATGGCTGGAGTCACCACCAGCGATCGTGCAATCGTCGGCAGAGCGATGTTGGCAATGGCTGCGTCCAGCACCACGAGCACCATGGCAGCCAGCACGGAGGCAATTGCGGTCGTGCTCCTTGGCTCGCGCAGAATCGCCCCCCCGTCGTCGGCCGAACCCGTGGGTCGCGTTTCCGTGGCGGCATCGCCTCCGGCGGGCGATGTCGCGCTGTGGGTCTTGGAGGAAGGCGCATTGAAATCGATGGGAACCCGCGCCGAAAGGCGTCCGCTGACCTGGGTAGGTGGCACGGTCATGAAGCCTTCAGAGTCCAGACGCCTTCCCGCTCAACATACCTCGTCACCCGGTGTTCCTCCTTGTCCTCCTTCTGCAAATCCCGCTCGGTGAAGCGGAATAACAGTGCGGGTCCAGAAAGGCAGCGGGTGTCGTGAATGTCTCCTGGGAGATACACCTGGACCTGTCCGGCGCGCACGCGTGTGGAATTCCTTTTCACAAGTTTCACCCCACCGTTCCGGTCCTCGACCCTGGCATATGTTCCCATCTCGACTTCACCTTGCTGAATTGCATAGATGACCCACGCCCGGCCGTGGTCATGCGGCGGTCGATAGAGCCCCGCAGATTCCGTGTGGGCCAACAGCACGAACCCTTGGGTCGGATGCCGGAACAGTTCTTCGTAGGGCGGGGCTTGGCGGTGCAGCGCCGCCAACCACTCCTCCGAGTCCGGCGCTTTGACGAGTTCCTCCAAATGCTGGCGACAACCAGCGACCAATTCTGAAGTCAGCGGCCCCCAAATCGACCCGACTCCATCAGTAAACTTTTTCAACGAGTTATCAGTCATGGTGTTCCCTTTTTGTTGGGTACGTGTACCTCTGGTTTCATTGTTCGTCCGGAGGTTGGGCCAAGCACTCCAGCGGCGGAAGGCGCGCCGGTTGCACTGTGTTCGTGCGCCAGACGCCCCATCTCGTTTGAATTGTGCTACCGTCGGTGCATGTCGAGACCCGATCTCAACCTGCTGGTCACTCTGGATGTGCTGCTCGCGGAAGGCAGCGTAGCACGTGCCGCCAGACGCTTGCGGCTGAGTCCGTCGGCGATGAGCCGTGCGTTGGCGCGACTCCGTGAAACGACGGGCGATCCGCTGCTGGTCAGGGCCGGACGCGATCTCGTTCCCACCCCTCGAGCGCTCGAACTTCGTGAACGAGTCCGTCTGCTCGTGCAGGACGGAGAAGCCGTTCTACGCCCGGCTGAGAAACTCAACCTCAAGCAGCTCATCCGAACATTCACGCTGCGGACCAGCGAAGGTTTTGTGGAGAACTTCGGCCCGGTCCTCATTGCTCGCGTCAGAGAGGAAGCTCCGGGCGTGCGGCTATGCTTTGTGCAAAAGCCCGATAAAGACAGCGCACCGCTACGCACGGGAATCGTCCATTTGGAGACCGGTGTGGTGGAAAAGACGACGGCTCCCGAACTGCGTGTGCAGGCCCTGTTCCGAGATCGTTACGTTGGGGTTGTGGGCAAAGGTCATCCGCTGAGCAAAGGCAAGATTACCTCCGTCCGCTATGCGGGCGGCAAGCATATCAGCGTTTCACGGCAGGGTCTTGAAAAGGGACCGATTGATGAAATCCTGGAGCAATTGGGGCTTCAACGGGAAATCCTTGTGGTCGTCGGTGGCTTTTCGACCGCGCTGGGTCTGGCTCGGGCCTCCGATCTGATCGCGAGTGTCCCCGAACGACACACCGGAAACCTGCGCGGTGGAATGCAAAGCTTCCCGCTTCCGATCTCTGTGCCGGAATTCACGGTTTCAATGCTCTGGCACCCGCGATTGGACGCCGATCCGGCACATCGCTGGCTTCGCGGGTGCGTGCGCGACGCGTGCGCAGACCAATTCGCCGATTCACCGTCACCTGAAGGAGTGGCCGAAGGCTGAAGCGGCATCGCGAACGGAGTGAAGATTTCCAACGCACCGCAATTGCGCGTCCACACCATGCTGGCATTTATTACGAGGGTTCGATTCCCCTCACCCGCTCCATTCATTATCACAAACTTACCCGGAAGCGCTGGCAAAGGACCCGTGATTTTCCGAGGCGGAATCCCCACGACCGCACGTCGTTTGTTCACGCCTTCACGACTTCGAACCCAGGCTTTCCACCCATGTTCGACGCTTGGGTGGGCTCCACCGCCCCGGGGGTGCTCTCGAGATTGCCGCCGGATTCATCCAAATCTCGCCATCGCGGGGTGACCTGCTGTAGCCTTCGTGCCGTGACTCGCCGTTCCACCTCCGATCATCAGGCCAGCCGATCCATGCTTGGACCGGGGGAGGCACTGCTGTCACTGTTCGACTGCATCGAGGGCGTGCAGTTTTGGGTGAAGGATCGCGCGGGGCGTTACCAGGCGATGAATCGCGCGTGCCTGCTCAACTACTCGCTTGCGTCGTTCGCCGGCGCCGAGGGAAAGACCGATTCCGACCTCTCGCCGGCGCACATTGCCACGCAATTTCAACTCGACGACGAGCGGGTGCTCCGGGGCCAGCCCATTCTGAATCGGGTGGAACTCGTCGGGCGCTTTGATCACACCGCGGTCTGGTGCGTGACGAACAAAGTGCCGCTCCGCAACGAGCGCGGGCGCATCGTGGGCACGGCGGGTGTGGCACGGCCCTTGGGCAAAGACGCCACCCTTCCCGACACGGGAGACACCGCCCTGGCACGCGCGGTGGCCTTCATGCGCGAGCACTTCGTGGAACCGATCGATAATGCGACCCTGGCGCGCCACGCCGGTTTGTCGGTGCGCGGGATGGAACGCCGGTTTCGTGAAGCATTTCAGCTCGCACCGCAGCAATATCTCCGACGGATGCGCGTGCGGCTGGCCTGTTACCCGCTGGTGTATTCCGAACGAACGCTGGTCGCGATTGCTACGTCGCATGGCTTTTGTGATCAAAGTCATTTCGGGCGAGAGTTTCGGCGGGAAACCGGGATGACTCCGCGAGGATATCGGGAACGCTTCCGCGTCGGTGCAGATGCGTGACGCGATTCTTCCAAAGACTGCCGCTGGCGCTCTATGAAGCGCGGAAGTTCAGTGGCAGGGTGCGGGAATGCACGACGCACAAAAGCTCTTCAGGAAAAATCGTCATCGCGCATTTACCCTCATTGAACTGTTGGTCGTCATTGCGATCATTGCGATTCTGGCGGGCATGCTGTTGCCCGCCCTCGGTCAGGCCAAAGCAAAGGCACTGCGAACCAGTTGTCTGAGCAACATCCGTCAGGTGGGCTTGGCCGTGCAACTCTACGCCGGCGACAACCGTGATTCCGTGCCCATGCACACCGAGGCCGGCACCTGGCTGTGGGACGTCAAAAAGGAAACGGCCAACGCCCTGATCGATTCCTCGTCTTCAACCACCACCAGTCCGTCAGGTCGCCGCAAGATTCTCTATTGTCCGGGATTCGCCTCGACCGTGAAATACGACAACGAGACACTGTGGAATAACGGGGCCAATGCCATCATCGGCTATTCGTGGCTCGGCCGGCGTTTGGGACAAACCGAGACAAGATTGAACGGTGGACAGCTCAGAAATGGCAAGCTGTTCGTCAGCAAGTTGACGGATTCCGGCACCAACTCGCCCACCGATGCGGAATTGACGGCCGACGCAATTCCCTCGATTGGCACGAATAATTTCAACGCCCCGAACACCGGCATGGGCCTGGGGCAGGCGCCTTCCCGGGCCGGCCACATGCAAGGAAAGCAACCCGCTGGAGGCAACGTCCTTTTCCTGGACGGGCACGGTGCCTGGCGTCGTTTCCGGGACCTGCAGGATAATTACCTCACCAACGATCGCGATGTCCGCTTCTGGTTTTAACCAGCCGCAATACCGTTCCCAGCGCCCATCACTTGAACCCATCCTGCTGAAGTCCCTGATTCAGCCCGGGACTGGCGAACTGCCGAATCACGGCTGCCCCAGCGCTCCGGCTTAAGGTGCCTCCCCCTAATTTTCGAGTTTGCCATGTTTCAGGCCTTCTTCGCATGAGTACGCCGACTTCGACGCCCTTTGTCCGCCTCGGAGCCTTGAAGTCATTGGTGGATTTTCAGTCCGCCTGTGCGGCCCTGGCCATCGAGCTTCCGGTCGAGGCACCCGGCACCGGGCCTTCGCCGCTGGCTGATTCCGCCGCGGTGAAGATCAACGGCAAACGTCCCGGCAACCGCATCGTCATCCATCCGATGGAAGGCTGGGACGGCACGACGACGGGCGGGGTCAGCGATGAGATGCGTCGGCGCTGGCGGCGCTTTGGCGAGAGCGGGGCCAAGCTGATCTGCGGTGCGGAGGCCATGGCTGTGCGTCCGGATGGCCGTGCGAATCCGAACCAGCTCATCCTTTCGGAAGAAAACCGGGCCGGCATTGCGGAGCTGGTCAGCATTTTGAAGGGCGCCCACGCGGAACGTTACGGCACGACGGATGACCTCGTGCTCGGCTTTCAGCTCACGCACTCCGGGCGCTTCTGCCGGCCTCATGACAAGGCCCGTTGGGAATCGCGCGTGGCGTTTCGGCATCCCCTGCTCGACTCCAAGTTCAACGTCACCGGCGACGAGCAGGTGTTCACGGATGCCGGGGTGGAAGAACTCATCGCGGACTATGGGCGCGCGGCGCGGATGGCGTGGGAAGCCGGCGCGGACTTCGTGGACCTGAAACACTGCCACGGCTACCTACTGCATGAGTTCCTTGGCGCGCACACGCGACCGGGCAGGTACGGCGGCAGCTTCGAGAACCGCACCCGCATCCTGCGCGAAATCATCGCAGTCATTCGTGCCGACGGAAACCCCATCGATATCGGCGTACGACTGAGCCTGTTCGACATGGTCCCGCACCGGCCGGATCCCTCCCGTGCCCAGCCGGGCAAACTCGGCCCCGGGATCCCGGAGGATTTCTCCGCGTACCTGCCGTATCGATACGGCTTCGGCGTAAATCAGAAGAATCCGACGGAGATCGACCTCACCGAGACGTTCGCATTCGTGTCGCTCTGTAGCGAACTGGGCATCAAGGTGCTTAACACCACCGCGGGTTCGCCCTACTACACACCGCATCTGCAGCGGCCGGCGGCCTTCCCCCCGAGCGACGGTTACCAGCCGGCCGATGATCCGCTCATCGATGTGGCGCGGCAGATTCAGGCCGTGCGCCAGGTAAAAGCGCGCGCGCCGCAGGGGCTGTATGTCATCGGCTCGGGCTATACGTATCTGCAGGAGTTCCTCGCGCCCGTGGCCGCCGCCGTGGTGCGGCAGGGCTGGGCGGATGCCATCGGGCTTGGTCGCGCGGCGCTCTCGTATCCCTCCCTGCTCACCGACGCCATCGCGGGCCATCCAGTGGAGAAGAAATGGATCTGCCGGACCTTCAGCGACTGCACCACTGCGCCCCGCAACGGCCTCATCAGCGGCTGCTACCCGCTCGACAAGTTCTACACGCAGCGGCCCGAGGCGGCGCAGCTCAAGGACATCAAAAAGCAGCTCGCGGCCTGAATCCGACGCCTCAGCTCCGCCCATGAAAACGCTCATTTCCAACCCCGAAAACCTGACGCCGGAGACGCCGTGGCTCGACACGAAATGGGCTTGGATCGGCGAGGAAGAACTCATCGATCACACGACCAAGGCCCGTCTCTGCGCCGCCGCCCTGCTGCCCTTCCGGGACCGAAAGCCCGACTGGGAAGGTTTTCTCGCCAGCATTCGCTGGATGCAAACGGCGGCGGACCACTTCGACGTCGAGTTGGTCGTCGTGCTGAATGCGGACACCGGCTACATCTTCGATCTCGACGACGCTCTCTACGCGGAGGTGTTGCGCCAATTCCGCGCCGAGTTCCCGACGGCAAAGTTCATTGCCGGCGTCACGGCCCGCGGAGCGCAGGATGACACCACGTTCAAGGCGGAGCGCTACCGCCCGCTGCTGGACCTCGCGCAGCAACACGAGAACTGCGAGGTGATGCTCATGACCTCAAAGGGGCTCAGCGCGTTGGAGCCCGAGCCCTGCCGCGATGCCTATTACGAGATCGCCGAGTGGCTCACCCGCCCCGCCCTCGTGCATGCGCTGGAGCCGGCGTTCGTGCCCTGGGCACGGCCGTTTGGTCCATGGCTGCTCCATCAGCTGGCGCAGCATCCGAAATTCGTGGGCGGAAAAATCAGCACCCTCGACGAGCCACACTTTCTCTACTGGGCTGCCCTGTGTCGCGACCTCGGCCTCGATTTCGCCCCGCACAGTGGCGACGACTTCGGGATCGCCACCCCGATCAAGCTGGGCCTTCCGCTGCTGATCGGAGCCGCCGCCAGCGCCGCACCCCTGATCTGCGCGGCCAAGGACATGTGGCTCCACGACGCTGCGCCGCCGAAGAAATTCCGGACCGGCACAGGAGGTTTCGACACCCGCGTTTACAAGGTCTTCGAGGCGTTTCAATCGCTGGAGGACCAGGTCTTCCGTCTCGATGCGAACATGAGTGCAGCCGCCTACAAACACAGCACGGCCCACGTGCTCCATGAACTCGGCATCATCGCCTCGCCCGAAGCGCATCCGGCCTGCCGGGACCTGCGTGCTGCCGATGAAGGAGCGCGAACGAAAGAAGCTCTGCGACGTCCCCTTCGAATGATGGAGCGGCTGGGTTTGACTGGCGCCGGCTGTCGGACTGAATTCACCCCCGGCCACCGATGATACCAGGCAATCCATCATTCCGTTCGCCACCTCAGCCGTGCGATGTGCTGATTGTCGGCGCAGGACCGACGGGCGCCTTGGTGGCGGCCCGGATGGCGGCCCAGGGATTGTCCGTCGTGGTGCTCGAGGCGGGACAACGGTTCGGCCGGAACAACGCGCTTACCAACTCCGAGGCGAACGCCTCCAGGATCATCTGGTCGGAGCCGCGTAATCACGTGGGCAACGATTTTGTCATTCCCAAAGCAGGCATGGGCGTGGGGGGCGGAACACTGCCGTGGCTCGGGGTGATGCCGCGTTTTCATCGCCATGATTTCCGCACGCACTCGACGGAGGGCGTCGGTGCGGACTGGCCCATCGGCTATGACGCACTGCGGCCGCATTACGAAAGGGTTGAGCGGGAGTTTGGTTTGGCGGGCGAGTGTGGCCCATTCGCGCCGGAGCCGTATTCGCTGCCCCAGCCGCCGCATCGCATGAACTGGCACGCGCAATTGCTCGCCCGCGGCGCCCGCCAGCTCGGCGCACATCCGTTTGCACCCCCCATCGCGATCAACTCACAGGAACACCAGGGACGCCCCGCGTGCATCTATTGCGGTTGGTGCGCGTCCGGTTGTCCGACGGAGGCCAAGGCAACCGCGGCAAACACTCACCTTGCGCAAGCCGAACGGCTCGGCGCGCGGGTGATCGGCGAGGCCTTTGTGCATCGCGTGAACTGCGATGCAGCGACCGGTCGGACAACCGGCGTGGAGTATCTCGATTCGCAGCGCCGCGAGCATCGGGTCGACGCGAAGGTGGTCGTGCTCACCGCGCATGCGATTGAGACGCCCCGGCTGCTCTTGATGTCCTCCAGCAGCACCTTTCCCGATGGCCTCGCCAACTCCAGCGGCATGGTGGGCAGGAACTTCATGAGCCACCCGACGTGGCAGGTCTTCGGCACCTTCAATGAGCCGGTGAATGCCTTCAAGGGCATGCAAATGGGCCATGTCATGGTGCAGGACTATTACCGGCCCGATGCCCGCAACGACTATGCGCGCGGGTTCATCCTGCTGAGTTACATGATGACGCCCGTAACGTTTGGGAATCTCAGCGGACTCCTGTTCGGCCAGGAGTTGAAGGACTTCCTGCATGAGTATTCCCACACGGCCGCGTGGTGGGCGCACGCCGAGGGTCTTCCCGATGTGCGCAATACAATCACGCTCGCTCCCGATCTGCGCGACGCACGTGGCCTCCCCGTGGCGCAGGTTTCCTACCAGTGGTGCGACAACGATGTGAAACTCGCCGCCGCCGCCCGCGACAAGGCCGCGGAAATGATGGCTGCGTCGGGCGCGCGAAAAGTGCGCATCGGCCTGAACTACGGCGCCCACGCGATGGGCAGTTGCCGGATGGGCGATGATGCGAAGAGTTCCGTGGTGAATGAGTTTTGCCAATCCCACGACGTGAAAAACCTCTTTATCTGCGACACCAGCGTCTTTGTTACCGGAGCCGGAGTGAATCCGACACTGACGGCGATGGCCCTTGCTGATCGTGCGGCCGCGCACATTATCGAATGCGCGAAGAAGGGAGACCTGTGATCGATACTCCCATCACTCTCACGGATATCGCCACGCTGGCCGCATTGGCGAATGGCATCATCCCAGCCGATGCGCGGGACGCCGGCGCCGCTGCGGTTCACGCGGGCCCGGGAATCGCCGAGCGGATGCGACGCAGTCCGTATGCCGCGATTTACGTTGAGGGACTCAGCGCCACCCGCGACCTGGCTCAGGCGATGTTTACCAAGTCCGCACCGGACTTAACCGCCGGGCAGATGCATGAGCTGCTTATCCGCTTGAGCGCTCACTCACCAGCCTTCTTCCGGCAACTTCGCGCCGATGTGTGTGCGCTCTATCTGAGCGATGCAGGCGTGTGGCAGCGCATCGGTTTTCCCGGGCCCTCCACGGACTCCGGCGGCTATCCTGACTTCGATCAACCTCAAGATTGATTCACCCTGATGATTGTCCCCGAACTCCTGCCTGCGACACAGGCTTTTCTGAAGAAATCCGCCAGGATGCTCATCGGCGGCCAGTGGCGGGATGCTTCCAACGGCGGGACGCTGCCGTCGGTGGATCCCGCGACCGGCAAGGTGCTTGGACTGTTTCCGTCCGGCACCGCGACCGATGCGGATGAAGCCGTGCGGGCTGCGCGCCGTGCGTTCCCGGCCTGGAAGAAGGTTACGCCGTATGATCGCGGACGTCTGTTACAAAAGGCGGCGGCCCTCATGGAAAAGCATGGCGATGAACTCGCGGAGCTCATCACGCTCGAAAACGGCAAGCCACTGTGGGAAGCAAAGAAGGAAGTCGGCACGGCGGTAAGCTGGACCGAATACTACGCCGGCTGGACCACGAAACTGCTCGGCGACACGATCCCCCTCTCCCTGCCGGGCCAGTTCCTCAACTACACAACACGCGAGCCACTCGGAGTCGTGGTCGGCATCACGCCGCCGAATTACCCGCTCACCATGCCGCTCTACAAAGCGGCGCCAGCGCTCGCGACGGGTAACACAATCATCATCAAGCCATCCGAGGACACCTCGCTCGTCGCCCTGCGACTCGGCGAAATCTTTTCGGAAGCCGGCTTCCCGGATGGCGTGTTCAATGTCGTCACCGGCCTCGGCGAAACAGTCGGTGCGGCCTTCGCGAATCACCCTGACGTGGACAAGATCACCTTCACCGGCAGCACCGAAGTCGGTCGTGCCCTGGTGCGGGCCAGTGCGGGCAATTTGAAGAAGGTCTCCCTCGAACTGGGTGGCAAGTCGCCCAACATCGTCTTTGCGGATGCCGATCTCGAAGCGGCGCTCAAAGGCGTGTTCATGGGCATCTTCTTTTGCCAGGGCGAGATTTGCTCCGCCGGCTCGCGGTTATTCGTCGAGCGCGGCACCTATGACCCGTTCGTCGAACGCCTGGCCGACATGGCGCGCGGCGTGAAACTCGGGCACGGCCTCAGCGCAGAAACCAAAATGGGCCCGCTCGTCTCCCAGGCGCAGCAACAACGCGTACTCGGCTATATCGACATCGGAGCGAGCGAGAAGGCGAAGAAACTCACCGGTGGCCAAGCCGGCACGGGAGCACTCGCGGGCGGCTTCTTCGTCGAGCCCACTGTTTTTGGCGGCGTCCATAATCAGATGCGTATTGCGCAGGAGGAGATTTTCGGCCCGGTCGTCTGCGCGATTCCCTTCGATGATCTGCCCGACGCGATTGCGCAGGGAAACGATTCCCCCTTTGGCCTGGCCGCCGGCGTCTGGACACGCGACATCCGCAAAGCCCACCAAGCTGCCGCCGCGCTCGAGGCCGGCACCGTGTGGGTGAATTGCTATAACGCCTTCGACAACGCCTCGCCTTGGGGCGGCTTCAAGCAAAGTGGCTGGGGCCGCGAAAAAGGCCCGTATGGGCTCGACCTCTTCACCCAGATCAAATCCGTTATCATCAACTTCACGTGAACCCGTCTCCCCTCAAGCCCACAGCCGCAAAAGGCCCTTGGCTGTTCCCCAAGTTGGCCGCCGCCTGTTCGCTGGCTACCGCAGCCACATCTCTTTTCAGTGCGGATATCGCCGGCCCGGCCAGTAAGAAGTTGGAACTGAAATCCTATCCGCGATCTCCCCTGCCCGATTCCGCGCGGGCCTCGTCGGAAACCGAGAACCGCGCGCGGCAGTTCAAAGTTCCGGCCGGCATGAAAGTCGAGCTGTGGGCCGCCGAGCCAATGCTGGCGAATGCGGTGGCCTTCTGTCTGGACGAAAAGGGACGCGTCTTCGTGGCCGAAACCCACCGCTACCGAACCAGCGTTCTGGATATGCGGCACTATATGTTCATGCTCGAGGATGATCTCGCCTGCCGCACCATCGAGGATCGCTCGGCGATGGTGAAAAAGCACTTCCCGACCCATTGGACCGATCTCGCCATCGAATCCGAAGTCGTGCGGCTGCTCGAAGATCGCTCCGGCTCCGGCAAGGCCGACTTCAGCTCGATCTACGCCGACGGCTTTAATACCGAACTCGACGGCATCGCTTCCGGTGTGCTCGCCCGCAAGGGCAAGGTTTGGCTCACCAGTATTCCTGAACTGAGATTGCTGGAAGGCATCGACGCGAAAGGGCGTGCCGTGTCGAAAAAAACGGTCAGTCGCGGCTACGGCGTGCGTTTCAGCATCACCGGGCATGACCTGCATGGCCTCGTCATCGGACCGGACGGCCGACTCTACTTCAGCTTTGGTGATCGGGCGGCGAACGTGGTGACTCAGGAAGGCCGCCGGCTCGAGTTCCCGGATGAAGGCGGAGTCTTCCGCTGTGAACTCGACGGGTCGAATCTTGAAGCCTTCGCCCATGGATTGCGCAATCCGCAGGAACTCGCCTTCAACGAATACGGCGATCTCTTCACCGGTGAAAACGACTCGGACCAAGGGGACCGCGAACGGTGGGTCTATCTGGTCGAGGGTTCGGACTCCGGATGGAGGGTCGGTTATCAAAACGCGCCGCTCGGTAATGCGGGGCCGTGGAACATGGAGCGCCTGTGGGTGCCGAGTTTCGCGGGTCAGGCCGCCTACATTCTCCCCCCCGTCGCCAACATTGCCGATGGCCCGAGCGGTCTCTTCCACAATCCCGGCACCGGGCTTTCGCCCAGACTCGATGGCCGCTTCTTCCTCGCCTACTTCAAAGGCTCGAGTGCCAGCAGCGGCGTCTCCAGCATCGCCACGCGACGCGACGGCGCGGGCTACGCGCTTACGGCTCACGACGACTTCATCGCCAATGCGCTTATCACCGATGTCGACATTGCACCCGACGGTTCGGTGTATTTCTCCGACTGGGGCGAAGGCTGGGAGCGGACCAAGAAGAGTCGGATCTTCCGTCTAACGGACACCGAGATCGCCCAACAGCCGGTCGTCGCTGAAACCAAGCGCCTCATAGCGCAGGGATTTGAAACGACTCCCACGATCGACCTCGTCGGCTTTCTGGAGCACCCGGATATGCGGGTCCGACAGGAAGCGCAGTTCGAATTGGCCGCGCGTAGATCGGAAGGCCTTCCGCTCCTGAAGCAAGTGGCGCTGCACGGCCAGAACCCGCTGGCCCGTCGTCACGCCATCTGGGGCCTTGGGCAGATCGCCCGCAAGGGAACCGACGCGCTCAGCAAACCAAACCGGGACATCGCCGATTTGTTGGTCACGCTGCTGGCCGATCCCGACCCGGAAATCCGGGCACAAGCTCTGCGAACCGTCGCCGATGGCAGCCGTCCGACCGACCTTCCGGCCGTCATCAAGGCGATGGAAGATAGCAGCCCACGCGTTCGCTCCTTTGCCGCCCAGGCCGTCGCCAAACTGGCCGGGCCGGGCGCGTTCGAAGGAATCATCCAACTGCTTCGGGAGAACAACGGCACCGATCGCGTCCTGCAACACGTCGGCGCCCTCGCGTTGGCGAAGTCCGCCAGTGTCGATCAACGCGTCGCGGCATCGAAGGACGTTTCACCGGCGGTTCGTCTAGCCACCGCGGTCGCGTTCCGCCTGCGGGGTGAAGCCGAGATCGCTCCGATGTTGCAAGACCCTGATCCGCTCGTCGTCCTCGAAGCGGCCCGCGCCATCAACGACCGTCCCATCGATCAAGCTCGGCCGGCCCTGGCTGCGCTGGGAAATACAGCCGCATTGAGCGGCCTCATCAAGTCGTTCGGCGCGCTCCCGCCAACTTACATGCCCAAGGGCACGACGGCCGCAATCCGCGACATTCGTGAAGGCCAGCCCATGCCGTGGGCGAACGCGCCGGTGGATCAACTCACTCCGCTGCTCCTCCGGGTCGTGAACGCCAACTTCCGCTCAGGACTGAATTCGGATGCGGAACGTCTTGCCGCGATTGCCCTGCGCGGTGATGTGCCGGACTTGATCCGGACCGAGGCGCTCTTCGCCTTGGCCAACTGGGCCAAGCCGCACCAGCGCGACCGCCTCGTCGGCATCTATCGCCCCATTGATGGCCGCAGCCCGGGGGACGCGCAGAAGGCACTCGCTTCGATCATTCCATCCCTGCTGAAACAGCCGAGCGAAGCCGTCCAGATCGCCACGGCCGCCGCCCTTTCCCGCCTGAAGATGGTCGAAGCGGGGCTGGAGCTGAAGGCCGCTTTGTCCAACCTGAACAATCCGCCGAAGGCCCGCGCCGCGATGCTGGCAGCCATCGGCGAATTACACTCGCCGCTGCTGGCGCAGGTCCTTCTCGAAGTAGAAAAGGACGGGGCGGCTGAAGTGCGCAAGGAAGCCGGACACTGGCTGTCCACCATCGATAAGGGTGAAGCTCTGACATCGCTTATGAAAACCATCGAGACCGCGCCCCTCGGCGAAAAGCAGACGGCGTTCGTCAACCTCGCAGCGATACAGGATCCCGCTGCGGACGCTTTCATCGCGAAGTGGCTCGGCAAGCTGACCGAGGGTGAGGCACCCAAAGAACTCGGTCTTGAAATTGTCCAGGCAGCCGCCGATCGCGAAGCCGGGAATGTGAAGACCGCGTTGGCCTCATATCAGGCGAAGAAAAGCAATGGCCCTCTGGCGAAGTTTCAAGAATCCCTCTTCGGCGGAAATACCGACAACGGGCGGAAGATATTCTTCGAGAAAGTCGAGGCCAGTTGCCTCCGCTGCCACAAGGTCCAGGGCGAAGGCGGCGAAGCCGGACCGGAGCTGACCGGCATTGCTTCAAAACGGGACCGCACGTATTTCCTGGAATCCATCGTGACACCCAACGCGTCCATCGCACCGGGTTTTGAAAATATTCTCATCACTCAGAAAAACGGCCGGCAAGTAGCTGGCATCGTGCGCAGTGAAACGGCCACCGATCTGGTGATCCTTTCACCCGAAGACGGCTTGGTAACCGTGAAAAGGGCGGACGTTCAGTCCCGCGAGAAAGGTCTTTCCGGAATGCCGGAAGGTCTCGCCGACGCCCTCGGCGCCCGCGATCTCCGTGACTTGGTCGAATATCTCTCGACCTTGAAATGACCACGAACCCATCCCTCCCCCCTTTTGTTCAATATGAAACGATCACTTCACGCACTTCTATTATCGGCGTCCATCCTCCACGGAACGTGGGGTGTTCAAGCGCAGGAAGAACCTAAAGTCATCCCGCTCTGGGAGAACGGAGCCCCCGGCTTCGAGAATCGCCGCCAAGAGCCGGAGCAGGCGGCGAGCTATTGGGTGAGGAATGTTCACAACCCTTCGCTGTCCGTGTTCCTGCCACCGAAGGAAAAAGCCACGGGCGCGGCGGTGATCGTATGTCCGGGTGGCGGCTTCCGGGAGCTTGTCTTCAAGGGTGAAGGCCTCGCGCCGGCGCAGTTCCTGACCAATCTCGGCGTGGCAGCACTGGTTTTGAAGTACCGACTGCCGCGCGAAACGAACTCGCCTTACTCGTTGCCGAAGCAGGCGATTGAAGACGGACAGCGCGCCATGCGACTGGTCCGCAGCCACGCCAAGGAATGGGGCATCGACCCGAATCGCATCGGCATCCTGGGCTTCTCGGCGGGCGGCGAAGTGGCGTCGCTCGTGGCCTACAGTCCAGGTGACGGCAATGCGCAGGCGATTGACCCGGTTGAACGACTCAGTGCGAGCCCGAAATTCCAGATCATGATTTATCCCGGTCCCTTGGGAATTCCCGAAACAATTCCGACGAATGCGCCGCCTTCGTTCTGGCTCGCGGCGAACGACGACCAACAACCCGCGCGGACCATCGCCGAAATGCTACCGAAATATCGCGCAGCAAAAGTGCCGATGGAGGTGCACTTATTCACCAAGGGCGGACACGGATTCAACATGGGCGACCGCTCAAAGCTGGCGACGGTCAAAGGCTGGCCGAATCGTCTGGCCGATTGGTTGACGGACAATGTCCTGGTCACTGAGACGGTGGGTAACCACAAATAGCTTTCCACACAAACCATGAACAACTCAACGACGCATCGCTCCGTGCCGCCACCTGTCTCCGCAACTTTCACCCACCAAGACGTGGGGGCACCCGAGTTGGCCGGCTCCGCGAATCCGGTTAAAAACGGCTGGGACATCATTGCCGGCGGCTCAGATATCTGGAACAAGACCGACCAGTTTCATTTTGTCTTCCGGGAAATGTCCGGGGATTTTGATGTTGCCGTCCGGGTTGAAAGCTTCACTCCGGCTCATCTGTATTCCAAGGCGGGCTTGATGATTCGCGAGAGTTTGGAGGCCGACAGCGCCCACCTGATGTTTTTGGTTTTCTCGAGCGACGCACCCCGGAACAACAATCTCGGAGCGTATGAAATTCAATTCCGCCCGACACCGGGAGTTGATTGCCAGGGGATTTATCCGGCGGTCCGGCCGCCCGCCCCGCCGGAATTCCCCGCTGCGTATCCTGACTCCTGGCTGCGAGTGGCCCGGCGCGGAAATCAGTTCTCGGCCTTTGCCTCCGTTGACGGAAAAACGTGGAAGCTGTTCGGAGGACAGGTTCTCCCGCTGGCCAGCCGGGTGAAAGTGGGCCCGGCCCTGACCTCACACAATACAGCGGTCACGGCTCAGGCGGCCTTTCGCGACTACACCGAAACCCAATAAGTCGACCTACAGCGCATGAAACGAATCAAGATTGCCCCCCGCGGTCCGGAGTTTTCCCGCATGGTGTACGGCACCTGGAGGATGCTCGACACCAAGCCGACCGCGCAGGAAATCAACCGCCGGCTCCACGCCTGCCTTGAACTCGGCATCACCACCCTTGATACGGCGGAGATTTATGGCCTCTACGATGTGGAGACGATGCTCGGTGCGGCGCTCGCCTTGTCGCCGGGACTGCGGGGGAAATTCGAGATCATCACCAAGGCCGGAATTTACGTGCCTTGCTCCTATCATCCCGACCGTCGCACGGCGCACTACAACGCCACGGGCCCGCGCCTCCTCAAGAGTGTCGAGAAATCCCTGCGCTTCCTGGGTACGGACCATGTCGACCTATTTCTCGTCCATCGCCCCGACTGGCTGACACGTGCCGATGACACGGCGGCGGGTTTGAACGAGTTGTTGCGCAGCGGGAAGATTCGGGCGGCCGGCGTGTCCAACTACAGTGCGTCGCAGTTTGATCTGCTGAACGCGCGCATGGAACAACCGCTCGTGACGAACCAGATCGAGTTTCACCTGCTGCACCCGGAGCCCATCAACGACGGCACACTGCATCAGTGCGAAAAACTCGACGTCCTGCCGATGGCGTGGAGTCCGCTCGCTGGTGGGCGAATTTTTGATCCCACCAATCCCGCCGCCGCGCGTCTGGCGGAGGCCGCGAAGAGCCTGTCCGCCCGTTACAACGGGGCGACACTGGAACAGTTGGCCTACGCTTGGATTCTCACCCACCCGAGTCATCCGCTGCCCGTCATTGGCACCAACAAACTCGAACGTCTGCAATCCGCCGCGCAGGCCGATGGCATCGTGCTGGAACGTGAAGATTGGTATGCGCTCTGGGAAGCGGCCCAAGGCTGCCGCATCCCATGAGACGCGATGCGCAGGGTCCAAACCAAGCGCGGGCGGCGAATTATGTACCGAACTATTTAACAATAAATCCAAAAATAATGATCCCACTTCTAAGGCGGAAAATAGCGCAACCCGTGATGGTTGTTTTGGCCCTCTTCACCTGCCATCAGGCCGGTGTCCCGGCCGATTCCGCCGCGCCGGTCGCGTCCGCTCCCGTAAAGCGGGTTGTCGTCTGGGACGGTGAAAAAGCCACCAAGGGCTCCGGTTGGGTAAACCCGAAGACGTGTTCCATCGGATCACAGACGGTGGAAGCGCACAGCGGCAAGACGGCCGTTGAGTTTAAGTTCAAAGGCGGTGCGGATGGATGGATGGGAGCCGGCTGGAACTGGTGCGCCTTTCAAACCGGGGCCTTTGGCACGGATATCACCGGCTTCAAAACCTTTACCTTCTGGATGAAAACCCAGGGCACGGTCGCTGACGTCCAACTCAACCTGTTGTGCAACGGTGAAAAATTCGACCTGCCGGAACACCATACTGAAAAGGTGTCAGCGCTGACCTACTGCCCGCCTTTGCAGGATGGCCAGTGGCACAAAGTCATCATCCCGTTGGCTGACCTGAAACAGCCCAAGGGGTTCGACCCCTTGCACGTGGGCGAACTCCAAATCTTCAACGCGGGAGAGGGCGACGGCAGTTTCTTCCTGGATGACCTCGCCTTCGAATAACTTGGAGCTCCTCTCATGAAAACTCGCTGGTGCCGTTGGTTTCCCAAAGCGCTTACCCCGCTCGCTTTCGCCCTTCTCGCTTTTGGCAGCAGCGTCCTCCACGCCGCGCAACCGCCGGGGGGAGATGCCGGATTCGCGTTGGTCTTCAACCAACGAGACCTCCAGGGCTGGACCCTGCAGGCGCACGCCCTGTGGCAGGTGGAAAACGGCGAGCTCGTGGGTCGGCAGGACCCGGCGGAGAAGCAGGACAGCTGGCTCTTCAGCGATGCGGAATGGAGCGACTTCGTTCTGGAATTGGAGTTCAAGGTTCCGGAAAAGTGCAACAGCGGTATCGCCCTCCGCATGCCCGGGAATGCCCAAGGCTCTCCCGATGTGCACGGCTACGAGGTTCAGATCAGCGATTTGCCGCCGAGAAAGCTGACCGGGAGCTTGTTGCATCACACCGATTCCAAAACCAACAACCTCCACAAGGCGAACGAATGGAATCGCCTAACCGTCACCTGCGAGGGCGAGCACATCGTGGTCTCTTTGAACGGACTGAAAGTAGTGGATGCCCGAGAGAAGGGTTCAAAAAGGGGCAGAATCGGCATGCAAATTCCAAAAGGTGAGGAATTTGCCCGACAGGAAGTGCGTTTTCGGAACATCCGAGTGAAGGAACTCAAGCCGAGGCAGGCGGGCACAGAGTTGGAGTATCCAGGCAGACCTTGGATGGGGCGGCCGCAAGCGATTCCCGGCCCGGTCTTTTGCGCCTACTACGACATCGGCGGAGAAGGCGTTGCTTTTCATGATAGCGACGCGGCGAATCAGGGCAGCGGAAAGCTCAACCGGGCCGACGGTTCGTATCTCAACGAATTCCGGAAAAACGAGGGCGTGGACATTTCCTATACGAAACAGAAGAATGATCTCGAATCGCCTTGCAACAAAGTGACGCCACCGCTCGGACTGCTCTACGTGGGATGGAATGAACCGGGCGAGTGGTTCAAACTCACGGTGGAGACCGCCCAAGCAGGCGCCTATGTGGCCGACGTGCTCTATACTTCCCAGCGCGGCGGGACGATCGAGATCGAGGTGGATGGCGCAACCTCACGCTCGACTTTCGACCTCGCGTCGACCTTCGACCCGGCCGAAACCATCCCGTGGCGGCAATGGCACCATTGGAACGTGGTCCGCGACGCCTTTGCGGTGACGTTGCCCAAAGGCGTGAGCGTGCTGACCGTGCACATCGCGACCAACGGCAACTTGAATTTGGCAACTTTTGCCTTTCGACCACGCGGGAGCGAGCGCACCGGGCCGGACATCACCGCCATCAAAACCCTCCCGCCAACTCTGGCGAATCGTGGAGCATCCGCCGCAGCTGCGGTTCGGTCTCCTGCCGAAATGCTCGTCAATGGCAACTTCGCTGACGGAACCAACCATTGGGTGGTGATGCAGTCCGGCGCCACCGGCAAAGCGGAGAGGGTCACTGATGGTCCGGACGGCAAACCCGCTCTGCGCCTCAAGGTGCTCACTGTCGGGGACAAGCCCTGGCGCTTGCAGATCTATCAAGCCGGCATGCGGGTCGAGAAAGGCAAGGCTTACCTCCTGACGTTTTGGGCGAAGTCCGATCGCGCTGGGCGCATCATGGTGAATTGCATGCAGAATCATGCACCGTGGGATCATCAAACGCAGAAGCAGATGCCGGTCTCCACGGACTGGCAGCCGCTGCGTTACCCGTTTGTTGCGCCTTGGGACGATGACCAGGTTCGCATCTCGTTCACCGATTTGGGCACCGTACCCGACCAGGTCCATTGGTTTGCCGACTGCTCGCTGGTGCCGAACCCCGACGCCCAAACACAGCCCCAATAACCGCCGGCGATTTATCGCGAGGTATGGGTCTCTCCGCCACCAACTCGGATTGTGTGAACGCTCGTCCCTCGCGCTTGCGCTGGGTGATGATCAGTTTCGCTTTGGTGGCCACGATCATCAATTACCTCGATCGACAAACGCTCTCGGTGGTCGCGCCGGCGTTGCGCGAAGAGTTCGAGATGAGCAACGAATCTTACGGCTACGTGCTGTCCGCGTTCATGCTCGCCTACACCGTTTCGAATGGCGTGTCGGGTCTGCTGCTCGACCGCCTGGGCACCCGGGTCGGTTACGCGCTCTGCATGGCGTGGTGGTCAACCGCCGGAATCCTGCATGCGCTGGTAACCGGGCCCTGGTCGCTCGCCGGTTTTCGCTTTCTCCTGGGCATGGGCGAGGCTGGCAATTGGCCTGCGGGCGTGAAGGTGGTGGCTGAGTGGTTCCCCGCGCGCGAGCGGGCGCTGGCGGCGGGGATCTTCAACAGCGGCGCCGCCATCGGGGCCATCATCGCCCCGCCACTGGTCGCCTGGCTGGCGCTGCGGTTCAGCTGGCAGACGGCGTTCGTCGTGGTCGGCCTGACGGGCTACGTGTGGCTGGCAATTTGGTGGCTGGTCTATCGCACGCCGGCAAATGTGGGGGCCGAAGTAACCGCGCGGCCGGCAACTCCGTGGCAGCTGTTGCGCACGCGGTTTCTCGGCGTGCTCACGCTCTCGAAAGTATTTCTCGATCCCGTTTGGTATTTTTACATCTTCTGGTTCCCCCAATATCTGAAGAGTGTTCACGGTTTCGATCTGGCCCGGATTGGCATGACGGCGTGGATTCCGTTCGTGACCGCGGACCTCGGTAATCTCGTCGGCGGATGGCTGACGGGCCGGCTCATCCGCAACGGCATGCCAAGCTCCCAGGCGCGGAAAACCGTGGTGGCCATTTTCGCCTTGCTGATGACTTCCGCCATCCCGGCCATCCTGGTCGCGAATGTGTGGGCGTCGGTCGCGTGGATTTCGGTCGCGACATTTGGCTACACCGGATACAACAGCAACGCACTGGCGTTTCCGCCGGATGTGTTTCCGAAGAACATGGTCGCATCCGTCTGGGGTTTGGCCAGCATGGGATCGGGTTGTGGCGGGATGCTGTTCAGCTGGCTGAGCGGGCGGGTGATTGATCAATACGGTTACACGCCGGTGTTCATTGCCTGCGGGATCATGCCGCTCATCGCGGCGGGTCTCGTGGTGTTCGTCATGGGACCGTTGCGTCCATTACCGGAGTTTCAAAACCAGGATCTAAAAGAAACCGTCTGACATGAATCGACTCCAATCCAAACGCGCGCTGGTCACCGGCGGCGGCCAGGGCCTCGGAAGAGCCATCGTTGAAGAACTGCTGAGCCAGGGCTGCGATGTGGCCATCCATTACCACAAAAGTGCCGAGGGCGCCGAAGCGGTGAAACAGGCGTCCCCGCCCGGAGTGCGCGCGCACTGTTTTGCGGCCGACCTGACCAGCGACGCCGCCGCGCGGGGGCTGGTCGATCGTGCCGTCAGCTTTCTTGGCGGACTCGATATCTTGGTGAACAACGCTGGCGACCTGATCGGTCGTCGGAAGATTGAAGATCTGGACCTCGAGTTCTGGCAGCGGATCATCGATGTGAACCTCACCAGCACGATGCTGGTGACCCGTCACGCCGTGCCGCATCTCGCGGCAGCGAAGGCGAGCAGTATCGTGAACCTGGGCTCGCTGGCTGGGCGCATGGGCGGACACGCGGGCTCATTGGCCTATTCTGCAGCCAAAGGTGCGGTGCTCACCTGGACCCGTTCGCTGGCCAAGGAACTTGGCCCCCGCGGCATCCGGGTCAACGCGGTCGCCCCGGGTTTGATTCTCGGCACCGCGTTCCATAACACGCACACGTCGCCTGAATCCGCGACGGCGACGATCGCAGGCATTCCCCTGGGCCGCGCCGGCACACCGGCCGATGTCGCACGGGCAGTCGCCTTTCTAGCCAGTGAAGGCGATGGTTTCATCACCGGTGCAACGCTGGACATTAATGGCGGAGTTTTTGGATCCTGAATCAGGATGGGGGACTTGGGGTCGCGTGCCCGCCCAATCCCTGTTCACGGAAGCTGAATAAAGTGTTTCCATACGGTTGGCGGTGGTCGGGGGTTCTTGCTAGTGGCCAAAACAAAAGGGGCGATTCTTGGCGTTTCGCACCGTTTTCCGGAATGATCTTTGGGATTTTCGCATGAGCCCGATTGGCTGATAGTCACGAGGGTTCGATTCCCTTCACCCGCTCCACTTCAGTCTCGAGCACTTACGAATCAACGCAGTAGAAATGCAGTGATCTCTTCAAGGAAACGCTGGGTTTTCCCACGTCTCCCGCAGCGTGTCCTTCCAATCCGGCACCGAATGCCAACTTCCCGCGAAATCTCGGGCCCGGGTTTCCGCAAAATCGCGTGAGAGACATCCGAGAGTTCCGAGTAACTGCGAATGGCGCGCCAATCCGGACGATGCCAAACCTCGAAAGAACCGACGGCGATCCGCCCACCGCCTCAGTTCGCTGCCAGTTCTTTCAACCGCGCCCGAAAGGCTTCCACGATCTCGGCGAGCCAGGCGTTTTGGAAGCGTTTGCGGACGGTCAACGCGTAGTATTTCTCGGCCAGTCCCGGTACCCGCAGCATGAACTTGATCTTGCTCGATTGCAGTTCGCGTTCCACGACGATTTTTGAGACCAGCGCCAGGCCTTCACCGGACAATGCCAGCAAGCGCAGCAGGGCCATGTCATCCACCTCGGCGTGAACAAATGGCTCGATCCCCGCATTGGCCAGAATCAGGTCGAAGTCCGCCCGCACATCGCTCTGCCGACTGGGCAGGAATAAGGGAACGTTCTGGAGGGCTTCGGGGAAGGTCGGCCGCACCGATTCCAATTTTTTACCGCCGACCAGGAACACCGGCACCTCGCCGAGCGGATGATTGAAGACATCCTCCTCCTGATCCGCCCGCACGGGAATGTTCGACAGCACCAAATCGAGCCGGTGGTCCTGCAGCTGGCGGGTCAGATCATTCAGTCCTCCGGCCACCACCACCACTTTGGTTCTCGTATCGGCGAGCAACGGTTGAATGAAATCGAACTGGAGATTCTTGGAAAGCGGACCGACCGCGCCGATGCGCAGGACGCGCTGCCGCTTTTGATCGGATTGACGGAAGCGGGCGACCAAGTCGTGGCCGGTCGTGAAAATCGTCTCCGCGTGCTCCAGGGCGATGCGTCCAGCGTCCGTCAACTGAAGAGAGCGCCCGCGCCGGTCGAACAAGGACTCACCCAGCCACTCCTCGAGTTCGGCGAGATGCTCACTGAGGGTGGATTGCGAAATGTTCAGTTTCGCGGCGGCGCGAGTCACGCTGCGATGCCGCGCTATCATCCAGAAGTGCTTCAGGTGGTGGTAATTGAGCTCTTCCGGATGCTCAAAGGCGGTGTTCACACTATCGGAATAACCGAACGATAGAATCGGAACAATCTATTTTTACGATTTATCAGGTGCGGCCATCGTGTGCCCGGATGAAAACGGAATGCGTCATCGTTGATAAACTCGGGAGCGAGATTCCCGAATGGATTACCTTTCGGGATCGGCGGGTGGCGAAGAGCGGATTGCATCTGGTGGTAGCGCGCAACGAGGTGGCTTTCGCTGGCGGCACACCGTTTCCCAACGGGAAATCGAACCGCGTCCCCGACGGTTCGTTGCCCAAGAAGGATGGCCTGCAGCATACCGTCGACCGCCGGGGCCTGCGGGCGGTGATGGTTGGGGTTCGTCGTAACGCGGAGCCCACGCAAGCCAAGGAACGTGCATTCAATTCGAGAACGGCCACTCGGGAGGCAAATGCGGAGGCTCAGCCACCCGAAATGGGGAACAACTCCAGACGGTTTCCGGCTATCGCGGGGTGGCCTGTCATCCAGTGGCGAACCCCAATCCAAACCCCTCACCAACGTATCCAATCTTGAAGCGCCTCCATGGAAAATGAACTCTCTCAAATATTAGTCGGCTGGCTGGTCGCCGCCGGTCCGCTGGCGCTGCTCAGCTTCGCCTTGGTGCCGGCTTCGTGGCTGGACCGGCAACCGCTGCAGACGTCCCGGGTTGGCGCGATGATTTCACTGGCCGTGTTTGCCGTGGCACTGGCCACCGCGGTCGCCCGGGTTCGTTTCGGCGCCTTGGACGTGTCCTTCGCTCTGGCCGGACCTTTTCGCCTGGGAGTGCATCTCGACAATCTTTCGGTGATTGTCCTCGTCCTGGTGGCCTTTCTTCTGGCCGTGGTGACGCGCTTCTCAGTCAATTACCTCGCCGGGGATCCGGCGCAGGGACGGTTCACCCGATGGCTCTGTCTGACCGGCGGCTCCGTGCTGACCCTCGTGATCTCCGGAAATATGATTCAATTCGCGCTGGCCTGGAGCGCCACCAGCTTCTGCCTGCACCAACTGCTGGTGTTCTACCCCGAACGCACCGGGGCCATCCTGGCCGCGCGGAAGAAATTCATCATCAGCCGGATGGGGGACGCCTGCATGCTGGGAGTCATCGTTCTGATGTTTCAAACCTTCCACACGTGGGAATTCTCCGAGGTCCTGCGTGCGGCCCGGCAGATGCACGAATCCGGCGCCGGTCTCCACCCGGTCGCGATCAACGCCATCTGTTTTCTGCTGGTCGCAGGAGCGATGCTCAAATCAGCGCAGTTTCCCTTTCACAGTTGGTTGCCGGACACGATGGAAACTCCCACTCCCGTCTCCGCCCTCATGCATGCGGGCATCATCAATGCCGGTGGTTTTCTGATCATCCGGCTCAGTCCGCTGATGACGCTGTCACCCCTGGCGATGTCGACCCTCGCCTTGTTCGGCGCCTTCACCGCGCTGTTTGCCTCCTTGGTGATGCTGACGCACGCCAGTGTGAAGCGGTCACTGGCATTTTCCACGGTGGCGCAAATGGGCTTCATGATGCTGGAATGCGGTCTGGGCGCGTTCGGTCTCGCACTGCTCCATCTGGTGGCCCACTCGCTGTATAAAGCCCACGCGTTCCTTTCCTCCGGAAGCATCGTGAACCTGGCCAAGTCGGCCTGGGTTCCGACCGCCCGGCCAAACGCCCACCCTCTTTCCCTGGCGGCCGCCTTCGCTGCGGCCATCGCCCTGGCGCTGGGTTGTGCCGGGCTTTTCGGGGTGGACTATTTGCATGAGCGCGGGGCCCTGGTGCTGGGCTGCACCTTTGCCATGGCGCTGGCCTACGCGTTGTGGAATCTCTGGAGTCAATCGCCCGACCTTAAGGGAGCCTGGTTTGGTGCGCTCTCCGGCGGCGGTCTGGCGGTCGCCTATTTTGCGCTGGAACGGATCTTTGTCGGCCTGCTGGGGGAGCGGGCATGGGCGAATGAGCACCTGAATTCGTGGCCGGGGTTGCTGTTAATCTCCGCCCTGCTGGGGCTGTTTCTCTTCGTGCTGGTCATCCAGACCGAATTACCGAATTGGGCGAACCGCCCGTGGCTTCAGGCGGTGTACGTCCACGCGAGAAATGGCTTCTATTTCACTACGCTGGCCAATCGGACCGTCGCCGCGCTTTGGCCGGTCAAACCCTTTCGCAGTGAACCCGACAAACCATGAAGGAAACCAACCAACCAGGGATTTATGATATGAGCCCAACACTGCCCGACATCGTCCAATCAGCCTGCCGGCGAATCCCGCCCTTGTGGCCGCTCACAAATTTTGTCGCGGTTAATCCCTTTGTCGGCCTGAGCGGCCAGCACTTCCTGCGGGCCGCACGCTTGATGCAGCGGGTCGGCCACGGGGACATTCTGATGCCGGTGGAATTCTACCGCCAGCAGATCGAGTCGGGCAGAATACACGAGGAGGATTTTCACGTCGCGATGAACGTGGCCGCGGAAGCGCTGCCCGCTGAATGGGCGGAACAATTTGTTTTCCCTAATTTCAAGGCCTGGGAAAACGCGCTCAGCCGCAGCGCCCCGCACCCGGCATCGGCGCGGGTGCTGAATTATGCCGACTATCTGGACGGGCAAGGCAAGAGCGGCTGGGCAGCGTTCATTGTCGAGGAGATGTCCAAGTGGTGCTCGGCGTATTATGACCGGGGCCAATCCTCCTGGCGGATGCCCTGGCAAAATACCAGCCTGCTGGCGGCGTGGCAGGAGGCGGCGCGATTGGACGCCAATCCGGAATTGAACGGGTTGAAGCGCTTTCGTGATTTCGTATCGACGCTGCCCACCGACCCGCTTGAAATCATCAACGGCATGCTGGGTGAACTTCGCGTGCCGGTCGGGCAGCAGGCGGACTTTCTCCACCGGCAACTGATGAGCCTGCCGGGTTGGAGCAGTTACGTGCAGTATCGCGTGCGCGAGCGAAACATGGCGGGGGAGTCGGACGATTCCCTGACCCAGCTGCTCGCCATCCGTCTGGTGTATGATGCCGCCCTGCTGCGAGCTTTCGGGACGGAGCCGCAGCGGCTGGCGGGCTGGGTGACACATCTGGCGAACCTCGCGGTGGTGGACGACCGGTTGGCTCCGGATTTAGTCGCCCGCTACGTGGCCCAGCAGGCGTTGGAATGCGGCTACCAGCGGGAACTGATGGCCCAACTCCAGAGTCAACCGGAGCCTGCCCGCTCGTCCGGACGCAAGACGTTGCAAGCGGTATTCTGCATCGACGTTCGCTCCGAGGTGTACCGCCGGTCACTGGAGGCGCAAAGCGATGAAATCGAGACGATTGGTTTTGCCGGCTTCTTTGGCATGGCGATTGACTATTTGAAATTCGGCCAGGGCGGTGGCGAGGCGCACTGCCCCGTCCTGCTCTCCCCCAAACTCCGACTGCGCGAAGCGCTGCAACCCGCGAAGGCCGGCGATGAGCGTCGCTTGATGGGACAGCTAACGTTTCGGAACCGGAGCAATAACGCCTGGAACTCCTTTAAAACTTCGGCCATCTCGTGTTTCTCTTTTGTGGAGACTGCCGGACTGTGGTTTGGGGTGAAGCTGGCGATGGATTCGCTGGCGGTGTCGGCGCCGCAGCCGGCGGTCGGGACCGGCGGGGGACGCCTTCGGTTCGGTCCGAACATTGAGCGCGAAACGTGTTGCGCGGAGCATCACGGCCACGATTTCGAGACCGGAATTCTTCCCTCCGACCAGATCACTCTGGCTGCCGGCGCGCTCAAGAACATGGGGTTGACCCGCGATTTCGCCAAAGTGGTGTTGATCTGCGGTCATGGCAGTGCCACGGCGAACAATCCTTATGGCTCGGCGCTCGATTGCGGCGCGTGCGGCGGGCATGCGGGCGATGCGAATGCGCGGGTCGCGGTGGCGCTGTTGAACCAGCCGGCCGTGCGCGAGGGCTTGCGGCAGCAGGGAATCCCGATCCCGTCCGACACAGTCTTTCTGGCCGGCTTGCACAACACGACCACGGATGAGGTGGTGCTGTTCGAAACGGACCCGGTTTCGGCGAGTCATCCGGCGGAATTGGAGACCCTCCAGCGGTGGCTCGCCGAAGCCTCCCGGCAAACCCGCCGCGAACGGGCATCGTCGCTCGGACTGGCCGAGACGCCGCCGGAGCAACTGGATGAGCAGGTCTTCCGGCGCAGCAACGACTGGGCGCAAGTGCGGCCCGAATGGGGTCTGGCGGGCAACGCGGCGTTCATCGCCGCGCCGCGCGAACGGACCCGGGGTCTGAACCTCGCCGGCCGCACTTTCCTGCACAATTACGACGCGAGCCGCGATCCGGAACACTCCATCCTGGAGCTGATCATGGTCGCGCCGATGGTCGTCGCCAGCTGGATCAATTTGCAATATTACGGCTCGACGGTGAACAACCGGCTGTTCGGCAGCGGCAACAAGGCGCTGCACAATGTCGTCGGCACATTCGGCGTGTGGCAGGGCAACGGCGGCGATTTGCAGCCCGGCCTGCCGTTGCAATCCGTCCACGATGGCGCGCACTGGAGGCACGAGCCGCTGCGGTTGAACGTCTTTATTGCGGCCGACCCTGGCTCCATCGAAAGCGTGATCGCGAAGCAGCCCGGAGTCCGCGAATTAATCGAAAACGGCTGGATAAGCCTGTTTGCCATGGACGTATCCGGTAAGAAATTCCGGCGTTATTGTGGCCGCAAATTTGTGGCCGCAACCCCATAGGAAGTGCGTATGAACAAGCTCCTCAAGAAAGAGATCAAACTGCTGGTAAGCCGCCTCGACAAAATCATTCTGGAACAGGCCGGCAAAACGGTTTTTAAACATCTCGATACGGTGCGCAAGCTCGCCCAACGGGCGCGCCATTTTGGCAGCGAAGCCAGTCGCCGGACCAAGCATTCGCTCCTGGACCGGCTCGACACCCAGGAAGCCTGCCAGCTCGCGCACGCCTTCAGTCTGTTTTTTCAAATGGTGAATCTTTGCGAGGAGCGTGCGCGCGAACGGAACCTTAAGTCCAAGAAGACGGCATCCATGTCGCTGCGAAGTCTGTTCCGGGAACTGAAGGCGGCGGGCGTCACGCAAAAGCAGTTGCAGGCGGTTTTGGATGAACTGCAGGTCGAGCCGGTGTTGACGGCACATCCGACGGAGGCCAACCGCCGTGCCGTGCTCAACCAGATTGCGCGGCTGACGCAAGAATGGGAGCAGCCGGACGAGGTGCTCGAAGCGCTCTGGCAGACCGGGGAAATCCGCGAGCAAAAAATCGGCCCTCTGCACGAGGTGGACACGGCCTTGTATTATTTCAACCGGACCATTTTCGAGACGGCGGCGAATTTCTACGAGACGTTCGATGCGGAACTGGCGAAGAATTTTCCCGGCGTCAAACGGGCGCGACACTTCCTGACTTTCTCCAGCTGGGCCGGTGGTGATCGGGACGGCAACCCGTACGTGACGCCGGACATCAGCCGCACCGCCATGGCGCGCCAGAACGAAGCGGTGATGAACTTTTACCGGCGCGAGTGCGAGCAACTCAGCCGGGAAATCACCCACGCGGATGCCGGTGAAGTATTGACCGTGCCGCACAACCGCGCGCAGACCTCCGGGACCTACCAGCCTTACGAGCTTTTTCGCAACCAGATCGGAGCCCTGCGCCGGAAGCTGGAAGCGGGCGAACACAACCATGCGGAATTCATCGCCACGCTGGAGGCGATCCGCTCGGGCCTGCTGAAGCAAAAGGCCCGGCGCGCCGCCAACGGACGCATCTGCCGGTTGCTCACCCAGGCGAAGACGTTTGGCCCGCATCTGGCCCAGTTGGATTTTCGCGACCACAGCGGCAAGCTCGACCATGCCGAGGCGGAGCTGCTCGAGGAATTTCGCGCCATCCGCGATATCCAGCAGAAATACGGTCCGCAGGCCGCGAACCACTTCATCGTCAGCATGACGCGCAGCGCCGAGGACATCCTCCGGCTGTTCCGACTCGCCAAGCTGGCCGGCGTCTTCGAGATCGATCTCGTGCCATTGTTCGAGACCATCGAGGATCTGGAAAAGTCGGGCCGCATATTGGGCAGCCTGTGGTCGGACGTCGAATACCGGCGCCACCTGAAGCATCGCGGCCGGGTGCAGGAGGTGATGGTCGGTTACTCGGATTCCAACAAGGACGGCGGCTATCTCGCGGCCAACTGGTTTTTGTATCGCGCCCAAAAGGAAATGTCGCGCGTGGCCGATGAATGCGGCGTCAAACTGCGTTTCTTCCACGGCAAGGGCGGCTCGATTGATCACGGCGGGGGCTCCAGTTACCGGAGTCTGCGCGCCCAGCCGCACGCGGCCCACGGGGGCCGTTTGCGCATCACGGAACAGGGCGAAGTCATCTCGCTGAAATATTCCAACCCGGCCATCGCCCAGCGGAATTTGGAACAGCTCACTTCCGCCGTGATCGCCGTGCAGTGCCTGCCGGAAACCGAGCTCGAGGAACTGCCGCAATGGGAGGCCCACGCCGATCAAATCGCGAAGCTTTCCCTAAAACACTATCAGAAGCTGGTTTACGAGACGCCGGAATTCCTGGAGTACTTTTTGCAGGCCACGCCGATCGACCTTATCGAGCATTTGCGTCTGGGATCGCGGCCCAGCCGCCGGGCGGCGACGGCGGATATCCGGCAACTGCGGGCAATTCCGTGGGTGTTCTCGTGGACGCAATCGCGCCACCTGATCTCGGCATGGTACGGCGTTGGCTCAGCTTTGAAGGAGTTTGCGGAGCAAACACCGGGAGGTCTGGAACAACTACGGAAGATGTATCGTCGCTGGCCTTTTTTCCGCGCGTTACTGGACAACGCCGAAGTCTCGCTGGCCAAAACGGATCTCGATATTGCGCACCAGTATGCCTCGCTGGTGGAATCCGCCGCCGTCCGGAAAAAGATCTTCGGCACCATCGAAACGGAATACACCCGCTCCGTCGAAGCGGTGCTGGCCATAAACGGTCACCAGGAACTCCTGGAGACCCAGCCGGTTCTGGCGCAATCCATCCGCCTGCGCAATCCGTATGTTGACCCGCTGAACTACTTGCAGATCCGTTACCTGGCCCTCTGGCGAAAAGCCGGCGAAGCGCAACGCACCGAGCAACTGCGTCGGTTGCTGGCGATCACAGTCAAAGGCGTGGCTTCCGGCATGAAGAGCACGGGCTGATATTTGTCGAGGCTGGCGATTGCCCGGAGCAACGCCCAGGCCGGCATCGGGCCTTGATGCTGGCCTTTGGCCG
This sequence comes from Verrucomicrobiota bacterium, assembly GCA_947471985.1. Lineage (GTDB taxonomy): Bacteria > Verrucomicrobiota > Verrucomicrobiia > Limisphaerales > UBA9464 > CANIZL01. The sequence goes on from CANIZL010000029.1 coordinate 40,708, forward strand.
TGCGGAAAAGGTTCAGCCGATCCCACTGCGGGAATTCGATGGGTTAAAGAACAATGAAGCAACCGGGTTATTGATACTCAAGGAATCGCCTCGCCGAGAAGCAAAAGCGCAAAAAGCGCAGTAAAAGATGGCAGTTTTCCCAAGGTTTGACCGTCCTCAAATCCCCTGATGTCCGTTCACGCGAATGAAGATGAATCCCGTTGAAGAGGGTCTTTAAACCTGTGACGGGGGTGAGACGGAAATCTTCTACTGAAGGAAAATGACGCGATCTGACAGTGTTTGGTGTCTAGGATGCCTCGCCAAAAAGCGACGGACGGGGTCACACGGAGGCGCGGGGAACGCGGAGAAGTCCCCCGGAAATTATTCATTTTCCCTCTCCGCGCCTCCGCGCCTCCGCGTGAGCCTGCCTACCCTCAGAAGAATTTGGTCGCACACCCACCTGTGACCGGAGGCGGAATCTCGCTTGCCGTGAACCCGCAGCGGAAGCAGCCTCCCCTACCCCTGCGGAGCGCCGATGAGCAACATTCTCTCATCCGACGTATTGGAGCAGGTTGAGTAACGCCGCCGCATCAGAAGTATGGAAGAACCGGCAGTAACTCCGCGACGCAGCGGCAGCCATAAACCGTTGAACCTTTGATCGACCGCCGGCAATTCATCGCTCAAACAGCCTCGACTGCGCTCGGTCTGTCGCTCGGCTCTTCCGGGGAGGCCCATGCCGTTCACTTGGGACGCGCGCCCGGCCCAACCACGGAGGTCCGCCGCCATCGCGGCCGGCCACAGTTCTTCCTGAACGGGCATGCTTACGCCAAGCCCGTCTTCGAGACTTATGCGCCGCAGGCGAAATTCTTCCGCCAGTTCACCGAGGCGGGCACGGATGTTTTCAGTTTCTCCACCAATTTGGGGAGTGGCTTCGCCGCCCCAACGTGGCTCGGGCCGGATACGTTTGATTTTGCGCAACTCGATGAACTTGCCCATCGCGTTCTCGCGGTGAATCCCGGCGGCCTTTTGCTGCCGCGCATTTACCTTACGACACCCCAATGGTGGATCGACGCCCATCCGGACGAATGCCAATTGCTGGCGCACGGCGGCAGGACTTTCCGCAACGGCATGGGTCACGGTCGCGATGGGAAAGCATTTCCGTCGCTGGCCTCCGCGAAGTGGCGCACCGAGACCGCCGCTGCGCTGCAACGCGTCATCCGGCACATGCAGCAGTCCGACTACGGCGCTCATCTGTTTGGGTACATGATTACCGGCCTGATGAGCGAGGAGTGGTATCACTGGAGCATTCACACGAAGGATCTCAGTGACTACAGCCAGCACGCGACGCGGGCCTTCCGTGAATGGCTCCGGGCGAAGTATCGCTCCACGGCGAGTCTGCGTCGGGCATGGGGCGATCCGGGCGCAGAGTTCGACCGCCTCACCGTGCCCACGCAAGAGGCCCGTCAAGCCGGCCAGAACAAATTCACCTTCCGCGATCCGGCGACCGAGATGCCAGTCATCGACTGGTATCAATTCTACAACGACGTCGTGCCGGAGACGATGGAGGTGTTTCTGCGCGCGGCCAAGGAGGCCGGCGATTTCCGGAAGGTTGTCGGCGCGTTTTACTGCTACATGTTCGAGTTCGGCGGGGACCCGGAGTTTGGCCACAATGCCCTGACTCGCCTGTTACGTTCCAATCATCTGGATTTCGCTGTCGTCACCGCCAGCTACTTCGATCGCGAACTCGGCCAGGGCGCCGACTACGCTCGCGCGCCGATTACGTCGGTGGGCCTGCACGGGAAGCTCTGGTATCACGACAATGACACCGTCTCGTTTCGCTACGACGAAATGAACAAGGACGCCAAGGATCGGGCGACCGTTGCGCGTTATCGTCGCGAACTCGGCGTGACCGAGACCGCGGAGGAAACCCTCTGGCAATACCGGCGCGGCGCCGGCTTTGTCCTCGGGAACGGGGTTTACCAAAGCTTCTTCGACCTGCACGGCGGCTACTTCGACGACCCGGCGCTCATGGCCGAGGTGAAGCGCCTGAATGGGCTGCTCGATGAAGCGAAGCAACAGGATTGCTCCTCCGTGGCCGAGATCCTGGTCGTCTCGGACGAAACCTCGTGCAGCTACGCGACGTTTGAGAGTGGCCTCCTGCAACAGACGCTGCGGCCGGCGCAGGTGCAGTTGGCGAAGCTCGGCGCCCCGCACGACTCCATCCTGGTGGATGACCTCGCGCTGGCTGACCTGAAGTGCTACAAGCTGATCCTCTTCCTCAACTGTTTTCATCTCACCGACACGCAGCGTGACCTGATCCGGCGTAAGGCGCTGAATCGAAACCGCACCGTGCTTTGGTGTTATGCGCCGGGCTTGTTCAACGGAACGACGGCCTCGGTGGAAGCCATGCGCGAATTAACCGGTCTGAGGCTGGCGCGGGCGGAGAAGCCGGATCGGGTGCGGGCGCGAATCGCACTGACGGCGGACGGAATGCGGCTGGGGCGGCAGACCCAGCCTCAGCCCGCTGGGGAATTTGCGACGGCGGCGGCTGGCACTCCGCCCACCGGCGCGGTAGCCGCTGTCGTGGGCCACGAACACGTTTGGGGCCAACTCTTCTCCGTGGAAGATCCTCAAGCCATCGCGCTCGGGCATCTGGAAGGGCGAAAGGAAGTCGCGCTGGCGATGAAGCGGCTGAGGAACTGGACCTCGGTGTACACGCTCAACCCCGTCCTGCCCGCCGCTTTCCTCCGCGCCCTCGCACGGCAGGCCGGCGTCCACCTTTACAACGACCGCGATGACACGCTCTACGCCAGTCGAAGTTATTTCACCTTGAACGCCGACGGCGCCGGCGAGCGGACGCTCCGCTTTCCGAAGGCCGTGGACATTTTTGATCCGTTTACGGGGGGCGCGATTGCCCGCCGCATAACCGACCTTGGCCGCAACCTGCGGAACAAGGAGACTTGGCTCTTCCGATATTCCAACCCGACCCACGCATGAAATTGACCCGGCATCTTATCCTCACCGTCCTGTTCGGTGTCACCCTCGTCGCGCAGGCCGCCGAACAGCCTTGGTTCCGCCGCTCCCTCGTCGGACTGGAGGTCGGCCCCACGGGTTCCCAGTTTGGTGGTTCGACAAAGGACACAGGCTTCGCCGCTCGTTTCAATGGTCGTGACATTACCCAGGCTGCCAAGGCGTGCGGTGCGGAGTATCTGGTCATCTGGACGCGCGAGGGCGACTGGGCGTTCTATGATTCGAAGCTTCAACCCAAGCCGCCCGGCCTGGGTTCACGCGATGTTTTGCGCGAGGCCGTCGACGAAGGGCGCAAGCTCGGCCTGCCGATCATCGCTTACTGCCAGATTCAATATCCCGGTCACGCCCTGCGTGAGCATCCTGACTGGCGCGCCGTGGATAAAGACGGCAAGCCCATCGCCGGCCGCGTCTGCTACCGCTCCGGTTATCTCGGGTACATGAAGCGCATGGTCGACGAACAACTCGCCTACGGCATTGCCGGCTTCCACCTGGATATGGTGGATCAGGGTTTCGGCCCGCCGTACGGCTGTTGGTGCCCAAACTGCCAGAGGGAGTTTGCGGCCCAATACCACCGACCGATGCCGAAGGGTGTGACCTGGGACGAAGACTGGGATCGATTTTTGGCCTTCCGCTACGCCAGCAGCGAGCAGTTTGAAAAGGAACTCACGGCGCACATTCGCCACGTCAATCCGCGCGCGACCGTGGATTACAACTACCACGGCAACCCGCCGTTCTCCTGGGAGGTCGGCCAACTCCCCGTCCAGCATGCCGGCAATGGTGACTTCATTACCGGTGAAACCGGGGTATGGGGCTTCAGCGCATTGACTGTCGGCCTGAATGCGGAGTTTTACAAAGCGGCCACGCCCGGATCGCCGTTTCAGATCGCCATGCAACGCGGGGTGAGGATGTATCACGACCAGACAACCCGCCCGCTCAATGACATCCGCTGGGAACTGTTCACGCTGCTCTGTCATGGCGGCTTCGTCACCATCGTGGACAAGACGGGGTTCGACGGCGGACTCGATCCGGTCGCCTACGAACGGTTCAGCGCGGCCTTCAAGGAGGTTCAGGCCAAGCGCGGGCATTTCGGCCAGGCGCCCGTCTACGAGGTGGGAATTTACTTCAGCAGTCGCACCCGGGACTGGTTTGGCCGCGAAAAGGCCGCGGAGTATTTCCAATCGTTTCAGGGCGCACACAAGGCGATGGAGTACGAACACATTCCCTGGGGCGTGGTGCTCGACGAGAACGCCACCCTCGAGACGCTGAAGAAGTTTCCGGTCCTGTTGCTGTCGAACGTGGCGATCGTCTCACCCCGGGAAGTGGCGCTGTTCACCCGCTACGTCGAGGAAGGTGGCAAACTCATCGTGACCGGACTGAGCGGGACGCGCGGTTGGCGGGGTGCAACCAATTCATCGTCGGCGCTGATGGAATTGATCGGCGCCCGGGTGGTTCGCGAGCTGGATTCGACCGACAACTGGGTGCGTTTCCCAACGGCGGATTCATCCGGCGCCGCCTTCAAGCTTGCCCCCAGCGGACGCACGAACTGGCCTTTCCTGGTCCGCGGCCCCGCCGTGGTATATGAGCCGACCTCGGCCACACCGATCGGAGAACTGCTGAAGCCGCACCGGACCTCGCTCCACGCCGAAAATCGCTACAACCTGGACTGGCCGCTCAGCGCGGATGCGCCGGTGGGCCCCGCCATCCTGCTCCACAAAATGGGCCAAGGCGCCGTACTGACTTTCGCCGCCTCGCCCGATTGGTCGACCGCGAGCGACCATCACGTCACCGAAGCGCGCCAACTCCTCGCCCGCGCCGTCAAACTGCTCAACCCCGCGCCGCGCGTCAGCGTTCAAGCCCCGGCGACGGTCCAGGCCGTCGTCACCGACGATCCGGCCACCCGCACGCTCCGGGTTCATCTGCTCGGCTATAACGCCCCGCCACAGACAACACCCACCAAGGACCGCCCGTACGTCCTGCCAGCCCTCATCGAAGACAAGCCGATGTATCGGGCTTCTCTCCTCCTCCGCGGCGGACTGAAGAGCGCGCACGCGTTCAACCGAAGCACCGTGCTGAAGAAGCACGGCAACCGGGTGGATCTAACCGTGGAAGACATTCACGAAGTTATCACTCTGCGCTACTGAGCCATGAGTCGAATCACCCCCTTCCTTTTATGGGTGGCGGCGGCGCTCGCCGGAGCGCCGGTTGCTGCTGAATCCGCCCGGAGTCCGATGGAACTGCGTGGTGCCGTCATCGTCCCCCATGTGCTGTCCACGGAGATGCGGTACCGGCGGGAACCGGACCGCAGCCTGGGCGCCAAGGTGCAGTTGTTCCTCGTGAACACCGGTAACACCGAGAGGCGCTTTTCGGCGGACTCGCCCATCCTACTTCGCGGCCGGACACCCGATGATTTGATCGCCGCCGACGAATGGGCATGGCACGACCTGCCCGCCGCATGGACGAATGCCCCCCTCTCGTTGCCGCCCGGTGCGCTCACGGTCTGGAGCTTCAATGGCAAGCGGGCGACCTGGGGGGTCGGCACGGCGGCGGACATCCAGATCGACGGGACCACGAACACCTTCGAAATTCGCCAGCCGACGGCCTGGCTTTCGGCCGTCACGTTCCTCGGACAGGCCACCAACCCAGTTCCGGACTCGCTCATCTTTCATGTCGCCAACCAAACCGGTGCGGCCCTTCGGCTCGAAGCCTGCCGCCTCTGGCTGCCGCCGGACAACACCTCCTGGCGCGCATTGCGGCCGCAACCGTGGCGGACAAATCTCGCCACCTTCCCCAACGATGGCCTCATTCCTGCCGGTGACCGCGGCGGCGCCCGCGTCACCACCGGCCCGCTCCCGCTCACCTACACCGCGATCGAAGTGCGCTGCTCCCAGGGCGGAATGCCGGTCACGCTCTGGGCGCACCTGCGCATCAAGCGCGAGACGTTCGATATCGGCGGAGGGTGGGTGAACGAAATGGCCCGGGGCCGGAGTACACTCACGCTCGAGCCCTATCTCAAGACGCTGCGACGGATGCACGTGAACGCCGGCATGCATGATGCCGTTCCCGGCTACACCGACAATCCCGCGCTCTACGCCAAGTATCCGCTGAAGTACATGAACCGCTGTCAGCCGTTCACGTTCTATGACCACGATGAGATCCTTCCGCGCATCCATGCGGTGGAATTCCTCGGTGAGCCGCAATACGGCGGCGGCCGGCCCGTGCCGCCGATGGAGGTCTGGCGAGCTTTTGCCCCCTACCAGTCCACGCGACTGCCCACCAGCGTGACGCACAGCGAGGAGCGCATCTGGCGGTTTTACGCCGGCCTCTCCGATTACCCGCACTTCGACGCCTATCGCGTTGGCGCGCCGGCGCCCGATTTCTGGAGCGCCTATGATCGGTGGGGCGGTGAACGCCTCCGCTGGGGTGCGCCGCTCGAAACCATCGGCGAAATGACCCGGAGCCTGCGTGAACTCAGCCGGCCGGCTTCCATCGCCTACTGGTCTCAGGGCCCGCACTCCGGCTGGAGCGGATCCGGCCGGTCGCGCTCCTCACCCACCCCGGACGAGCTGCGAGCCCAAGCGTATCACGCGCTCGGCAGTCGCATCACGTCACTCTATTGGTTCAACCTCAGCCTCAAGTCGTTGCTCAAATTTCCCGACCTGATGGAACCTATCACGCGCGTGAACCGGGAAATTCTGATGCTGGAGGACTTTTACCTCGAAGGCGACGCGTATCACCACGAACGCATTTTGCGCGATGGCAAACCGGACTGGGATCTCGAGGTGGTCGCCGGCCCGCGCGGGGCCGTCCTCTTCGCGTTGGACTTGAGTTATGCCCCCGACCCAAAGGAGAAGGTTTTTCGATTCGGTCCGCCGCGTGACGCGACCTTCACCTGGCCTGTGCCGGCTTATCTTGACGGAGCCACAACCCTGCTGCGCGCGGATGCCGATGGCCTCCTGCCCACGGAGTTCAAGCGCCAAAGCCGACGGGTTACGCTGCGAACCCAAGCCGGCGCCGTGAATGTCTTCGTCCTCCCCATCAGCCCAGACGGCGTAAGCCACATCCAGGCTCTTCACCGTCAAATCACCGCCAGGGAAGCCGAAGATGGCTTTGACCCGGCCCACCGTGCGGCGGATCGGGAGACGTTGCGCGAGTTACTGGAACCAACTTCACCCGCGGCAGCCCACTGACCGCACCCCATCGAACAGTCCGTTAGGACACGCCCGCTTGTCTCCGTAAGCCGCAAAATTTCGCGGGCAAGACCAGGGCAATAGCGTCACGTCGCCTCCACTTTTGTACCAGCTGGCGATGCGGCGACTCTAAGACACAACCACGGACTTTGGGTGAAAGCCCTGGTTCGTTCGAGGTTGTCACCCGTGCCGCTCCACCTATCCTGAATACTTGAGCGAACAGACGCAGTTTTTCAAACGGGTGCAACACCGGGATTCAATGGCCGCCGCCGATCTATGAAAGACGTTCTCACGGTCCTCGCCGCCCTTTTGCTGGCTCCATTGGCGATCCTTTGTGCCGACCCAACGAAAGAGGATACCGACACCAAGACCACTCGGGTCTTTATCTTCGCCGGGCAATCCAACATGGAGGGTGCCGATTCGAAAGTGAGCAATATCCAACGCTTTCCGCCGTTTGCCGGCCTGGACATGCCGCAAGACAAAGTCTTGTTTTCTTACAACATCGGGCGGGAAGAGAAGCGGACCTCCGAGGGTTGGGTCGCTTTGCAGGCAGTGGATAAGCTCGTCGGGCCGGAACTCAGCTTTGCCAGAAGGGTCGCGCAGGAAACCAAGGCGCCTATCGCCATCATCAAGTGCGCTGCCGGAGGGACGACTTTGGGAGGCGATTGGAATCCCGATGAGCCCAGTGGCTACAAGCTCTACCCGCTGGCCTTGCAGTTGGTTAAATCGTCGCTCGCAGAGCTGGATCGAAAAAAAGTGGCTTACCGAATCGAAGGCTTCATGTGGCATCAGGGCGAGAACGATATGTTCAACCCGGATTTCAAGCCAAACTACGGCCAGAACCTGAAGAACTTTCTGGCGAGCTGGCGTCGGGATCTCAAGGCACCCAACTTGAAATTCTACCTCGGAGAGTTGTGCACCAAGACCGTTTGGGGCATGGACAATCGCGAAAACATGTATGCGATCCGCACCGGTCAGAAAGCCGTTACGGACTCGGATCCGCTCGCGGAATACCTCCCGACTTCTCACGATGCGGTGGAAATCGGCGGTGGCGAGGGTTTGCATTATCACTACGGAACGTTGGGCCAACTGGAGCACGGCGTGAACTACGCGGACGCGTATCTACGCACGATCGGGAACAGGCCAGACACAAACCGCCCGCTCAAGGTGTGGCCCTATGCGAAGGGCAGTCCGGTCAAGCTCTTCGTCCTGGCCGGACATCGCAACATGGAAGGCGAGCGCGCTTTCACGCAGGAACTCAAAGTCCTGAAGGGGCAGGAATCGCTGGCCAGCGACCATGACAAAATCGCCTTCAAATACAGCCTCGGCGGCGGTTACAAAACCTCCAATGGATGGGAGCCACTCGGTCCCGCCGGATGCTACGACACCTTCGGTCCTGAACTCAGCTTCGGAAAGACGGTGCAATCCAAGGTTCCCGGCAACATCGCCATCGCCAAATTCACCCACAGTGGTTCGCAGATGAACGATTGGACTCCATCGGGAACGAACACCAAAGACCGGAACCTCTACCCGCAGTTCATCCAATTCATCCGCGAATCCATCAACGAACTGGAGGCCAAAGGACATCCGGTGGAACTGGCCGGCATCTTTTATCACGTCGGGGAGAACGAAATGTCGTTTGGCCCGTATCGGAGCAACGCGGCCAAATGGTTGCAATCCACGGTCATAAAAAGCCGGAAGGACTTGGCCCGGCCCGCGCTGACCTGGTATGTCAGCCAACAACCGCCCACCGATGAGAAGGGGCTCAACCGCATTGATGTCACGGCGAATCTAGCCGCCCTTGCCGCCGCCGACCCGGCATTTATCCACCTTAAGGCATTCAGTCTTCCCCCGCAGGACGAGAAGCTCGTCATTACCGCGGCGGGAATTGTCCGCCTGGGAGAATTGCTGGGCCAAAGTTACCTGGAACACCGGTAATTCTCCAAAACAACGAACCATGAAACCTCGTGTTCAGCCGGCGGACGCACCGCCTCCGGAACATTACGACCTCGCCGCCGACCTCGGAGCAGCGGACAACATCGCCTGCGCCAACGCCGAATTCGCTGCTTGGAAAGAGCCACGCACAGAGAAATGATGAAAATGAAAGCAATCCGAAATCTGTTTGAAGTGCCCGCCGTCGTGCTCCTTGCGTCCGTATTCCTCCTGCCGGTGCACGCCGCGGACCGGATCGAGCGGGGCGAGATGGCCGGCTACCTGTTGGTGCCTCACGAGAAAGTTCCGGACACCTTCAACGCCGGTTACTCCATGTATGTCGCGGCCTGGCCGTTGGTAAAGACGTATCCGGGCTCGCGTTTTCAGACCGGGCTATTCGGCACCTGGATGTTTGCGCAGGAGGACACGAAGCCAGCCTTCAAGATGTATTCCGATGTCGAGGGGGGTCTGGGTTGGTGGCGCGACACCCGGTTCGCCACGGAAACTCCGAAGTTCATCATGGGCGGCGTGGCGCCGAATTTCAGCGAATGGGCCAACGGCCCCGGTGCGGGCAAAGGACGGGATTGGGGCCAGCCCAGTGGCAAATACGGCATCGCGCAGCTCAGTCCTTGGGTGCTCTGGCCGCCCGATGGTTTGAATCTGAAACAGGGCACCTGCGGCGAACTGTTTGGCTATGGCTACCTGCCGCTGCCCCTCGCGACGGCCAAATCCACGACCGCCGGCACGAATATTCCCACGGGCGATCAGTGCTGGTCCCTGTTCCTGAACACACGGAACTTCAAGGGGCCGGTCGCCTTCTTCACGCCCTACTTCTGGTCGCGCGCGGCGGTGGAAGACCCGCGCCTCAGCGGCCGGTTGCTGGACACTCGCCCCACGAATCCGAACCGTGCGGTGCAGATGGAGACGCAGCACGTCCCCAGCGCGCAGGCCACGGACGCCAAGGGCGAGACCTACGCCCGCATCGCTCCCACCCGTTTCCCCAGCGGGCCGAACGGCAACTCAACCCTCGTGCATCACATCACCTCCTATAACAAGCACGCGCTTTGGGATGAGGTGAAGATCTGGTTTGATGGCGGAGCACCGGCCAGCGGCGCGTTTCATTCCGAGGGAGCCGTGCTGCATGAATTCACCGGACGCGGCGGGGCCACCTGGAAAATTTACCCCGACGGCGCGGCCAAGGAAAAGAAGGTGCCCCTCGCCTGGACTTCCTTCGCGACTCCGATGGCCGTGGATAAGAACACCTTCGGCTATCGCTGGAACACCAACCTCGTGCAGCAGACCGAAACCAAGGACGGCGCGGTGATGACGCTGCCGGAATACTTTCATCTCGTAACCAGGAACAACAAACCGGAATGGATTCCGGTGCGTGCGGACGAAGTGCCCGCTGAAACCGGTCTGGCCACGGCGCGTTTCGAGCCGCCCGCCGGGAAGCCATCCGAGCCGTACGTCACGCCCGACGACGCGGCGAGTCCATGGAAAAAGCCCGGCCCCGCCGCTGGCCCATTTCTGGCGCAATTGGGCGACGGCAGTGTGGTGACCTACTACTGGTATCGCTTCGCCGACCAGCCCGCCCTGCTCAACGCCGACCTCACGCCCCAGGAGCGCGAAGCCATGCAGACGCGCGTGGAGAAACTTCACCGGAACTGGACCAGGGACCGGGAGTATCTGGCGCCGCCCAATACTGGAAGACTCGCCGAACTCGACCCCGCCGTCATCGTCACGCCGCCCAAAGGCCTGGAGGCGGGTTACGTCCCCATCGTCACCCGGCAGGCGGCGAAGAATTAACCCAACCATGAAACAACGTTTCGGAATCTCCGGTGCCCTGCAGTCCCGACACGGGTGGGCCGTGCTGCTCGTTATGTCGATCGCCGTTCTCCCGGTGAATGCCGCCAGCTTCAAAACCAACTCCATCGAAGGCTGGCGCGTGCTGGTCAACCAGCAGTTGCTCGCCCAGGACATAGCTGCGACGGAGAAGGCGCTTGAACTTCTGCGTGGGCAGTTGCAGGAGATTGTCCGCGTGGTGCCGGCTCCGGCGGTGGCGAAGTTGCGCGAGGTGACGCTGTGGTTCTCGCCCGAGTATCCGGGAGTGCCGCCCCGTGCGGAGTATCATCCCGGCGCAGCCTGGTTGCGCGACAACGGGCGTGATCCGGCAATGGCCCAGGGCGTGGAGTTCACGGATGTGCGGAACTTCGAGGCCGAGACGAAGCGGATGCCGAACTTCACGTTGCACGAACTGGCGCACGGCTACCACGACCGCGTACTCGCGCGCGGCTTTGACAACGCCGAAATCACGGCGGCCTACGAACGCGCGAAGTCGAGCCAGTCTTACGACAAGGTGGAACGCTGGTTCGGCAATGGCAGCCCGAACACGCAGGAGAAAGCCTACGCGATGACCAGCCCGATGGAATACTTCGCCGAATCGTCCGAGGCTTTTTTCTCGCGCAACGATTTCTTCCCGTTCACGCGCGATGAGTTGAAGCAGCACGATCCGGGGATGTTCAAGCTGCTGGAACGGCTGTGGAATTCCGCCCCGGCAACTCACGAATCGCCCGGGGTGAAACCTCCGCCGCCGGAGTTAAAACTGCCCGCGTTCTACCAAAAATATCTGGAGGCGGACGGCTACCCCATCGTGGCGTCCGAGAAGGTGAACGATTACGCGCTCAAAGAAGCCGCCTACCTGGTCAATCTCATGCTCGCCAAGCGGCCCGACGTGCGTGCCGCCATGATCAAAAGCGGCTCCCGCTTGTGCATCATCGGGCACGACGAATTCACCACCGACCTGCCGGAGTGGTCCAGGATGACGCCCAAGAATTTTTGGGACGCGCGGGCCCGGGGCATGGGCGGGTCACCGGAGGACCCGCTCTGTTCCTGCGCCGAGGAGAATCTGCTCGCCTTCGCCGGCGATCCCTACGCGGCGGAAAACATTCTCATTCACGAGTTCGCGCACAACATCCACCTGCGCGGGATGGTCAACGTGGACCCGACCTTCGATACGCGGGTGCAGGAGGCCTATACCTCGGCAATGAAGGCGGGGTTATGGAAGGGCAAATATGCGTCCGTGAATCATCATGAATATTTTGCCGAGGGCGTGCAGTCTTGGTTCGACAACAACCGTTTTAACGACCATGACCACAATCATGTTCACCTGCGCTCGCAGCTCGTCGAATACGATCCCGGCCTGGCCGCGCTATGCCGTGAAGTGTTCGGCGACACCGAGTTGAAATATACCAAGCCCGACACCCGTCTCCGCGATCACCTCGAAGGCTACGATCCCAGGACCGCGCCCAAGTTCATCTGGCCCGAACGCCTCACCCAGGTGCGCGCCGAAATCAGGCAGAAGGCCCAGGCACGCAGCGATGCCGCAGAGAGCGGCACGAACACAGCGCCGAAGAAAGCAAGCCAGTAACCCATGCCCCGCCGCGGCGCCATGTGGGCATGGTTGTAGCGCTGAATTTCAAGCCGGCGAATCCACCACCCCCGCAGTCCCCAAAAAGCATTTTAACCGAGGATAGCGCGGATAACACGGATAAAAAGCGAGCCACCCCGCCCCTCTTCATCCGCGCCATCCGCGTTATCCGCGGTCAACCTCCCTGCCGCGCTCCATCCCGGTCCCCGAATCGGTGAGTCGCGGCCCCTCACCACGGACTCTACTCTCTCCCTTCCGGCGCCACTCGCCGGTTGGAAAAAACCGGCGCTACAAGTAACGCTGACTTTCAAGTCGGCGAGTCAACTACCCACGCAGTCCCCAAAAATCATTCTAAACCGCGGATAACGCGGATCTCACGGATAGTAGAGACAAGTCCCCCGCCCCTCCATCCGCGCCATCCGCGTTATCCGCGGTCAACCTCTCTGGCCGGCAAGACCAACCCCGGCTTGCCATTCCCGCGGTTTCGCCATACGTACGATCCCAGCGTGCAAATCGCCTCCTTCGCCACCTTCCTCGGCCTGCTGTCCATGTTGCTTTCCGGTCTGCCCGGTGTCCGGGCCGCGGAGCCGGCACCACCGCCTACAGATACCCCACCCACCCTGATTGCTCCCGCCGTGTCCACCGGCACCGGGTTGCTCCTCGAGCCAGCGCTGACGCTGCCCGAATTTACCCCCGAGAAATTTGCTGAGGCCATGGCCACAGTGGGCCCGGAAAAGATTCGCCGTCCCTGGACCAAGCCCGTCGTCACGCTGCCACCGCACCCACGCCCCGACGCTCAGGGTCTCACGACGGAAGAGGTGAAGGCTTACATGGTAAAGGCCAAGGACCTCTTCGATCGCGGCGAGGCGGTTCCCGTCTCTGATGTTGGACTCATCAGCACCCAGGAGGACGTCATCCGCAAACCGATGCTCAATCACATTGCGGCGTTCTCCAATTCGGTCGTGCGCGCCTACCTGCTGGTCCAGCGCACCTCGACCGACCAGGGCTGGTCCTACTTTGCCATCGTCCAGGACCTCACCCTTCATCCGCCCCTGGACTACTTCGCGGAGTTCAGGAAAACCGGGCCGCACTTCGAGGGCACGAGTTGCTACAAGTGCCATTCCTCGGGCCCGCTGGCCATCCATCCGGCCCGTGAGGATCTCGTGCTGGATGCGCCCTTGGCCGCCGCCGTCAGCCGGCATATCGCCGAGCAACCGCGCAGTCGGTTCTTCTTCCCGGAGGATTCCCCCAAGCCGCCCACCGGGGCGCCACTCGCCCTGAAATTCTGCACGCGTTGTCATGACGACGACGCCGACCGCGCACCTCTCTACCAGTTGCAATCGCACCCCATCCGGGTGCTGGTGGACTTCGGCTACATGCCGCCCAACCGCCGGCTGAAACCCGCGGAAATCGCTGAACTCAAGGCCTGGCTGGAGCGGAAACCGTAGTCCCGGGCATCCGGGCCAAATGCTGACGTCTGGCCCCTGACTCAAAATCTACGCCGATGTTGGCCGCCAAACGAGCCTCTCGGAGTCCAACACAAAACCTTCCACCTGCGTCGCCCAGCATTCCTCCGCCCCCGCCGCCGACTGCATCAGGACTTCTCCGCCCGTCACGCAAATTTCCCAGCGGCCGACGCGTTTGACCCGATGGGAATGGATCCAACCCGGGCACGTGCCGGTCGGTTCAATGCGGTCGATGCGCCAGGTACGGGTATCCAGTCGATAAACCGGCGTGCGTCCGTACTCCCGTTCGCCCGAGTATCCCAAGGATCCGATGATATAGATGGAGTCGTCGATCAGCGTCGCAGTGTGAAAATCGGTCGGGGCGAATACCTCCTTCGGATAGCCGTAAACGCGAACCTCGCCACCCGGCTCATGCACAAAAACGTCGTTGTAAATGCAGAAATCCGGATCGTAGGAATCCTCGTGCTCCCCTCCGATCTGAACCACGCGGCCATCGGGCAGGAACGTCAGCGTTTGCCCAAAACGCTGGGCACACCATACCGGTGAGATTCCCATCGACGAAGGGGCATTGAATCGAACCGTCGCCTGGTAACCGTTGACGCCCGAGGGGATCATTCCGAGCCAGAACGGCTCGTCCATCCGCTCCGGGTTGGTCGTACCAAAACGGCGTGTCCGGGCCCGGCAAAAATCCGCCTCCGAAACTCCCTCGAGTAAAGCTTCATCCGGATCCGGCGGTAGCCCGAGGACGCATCGACACCCCTCCTGCTGGAGGTACTTGGGATCGGCACCGGCCTCAAGCAATCGAAGCACCATCCCGCGGATCCGCGCCGCGCCCAGAGCCGTGCTGCCGTTGTGTTCGCGATCGATCTGGGCGCCGGCTTCCAATAGGAGTTCCACGCCCTCCTCGTAACCGGCCTCCACCGCCTCCATCAGCGCCGTACTACCAAATTCGTCCGTTCGTTCGACGTCGAACCCCAGATCCAATAGCCACCGCAGCATGGCGGTCCGATGACACTGAATTGCAAAGAACAGAGCCGGTTTACCACAACGACCAACCGCTTCCCGATCCGCCCCCCGATCCGCCAACAAGGCGGCCTTGGCCAAGTCGCCCGACTGCACGGCCACGAGCCAGGCGGTGCGGGACCACCAATCCCTCCCCTCCAACGCGGCGCCACCGTCCAGCAGCCGTTGCAGGTCGTCCGAAGTACCCAGAACAACGGCCTTTATCAGGGGCGTCCACGCCAACTGGGCTTCGTCGGCCCCTGCGTCCATCAGCACTCTTACGGCATCGAATCGGCCGAGCCGGGATAGCACCCGGAGCCCGGATTCGCCGTAAGAGCTAATCTCGTTGAGTTGAACCCGGTGGGCGATCAGGAATTGCAGGAGTTCGATCAAACCCGCGTCTCGAAAGACATCGCGCCCGTGAACTGCGTCCAACAGCGCCTCGTAGCCTTCGCTGCGCCGATAATGCAGGTCGGCGCCAAGATCCACCAGCGCCTGAACCGCCCCAAGGTCCCCGGCGGCCAAGGTCTTCGCGAGTGCGGCTGTAACGGGGCGTCCACGCACCGAAACCTCGTCGTCACGGTTCATATTACTAGAATCTAGAGGTGGGGTGGAGCACGCGCCAACCCGCGGCGTCAACCATTGCAAGTCTTCCGCCAGTCCTCGGAGATGGCCTGGTTCCACGATCCGCCCTCCTACCAAAGTCCAATGGGCCGGAGGCAGAATCGGAATAGCTTGGGGGCGTCATGAAGACGCTCCTGCTCATCACCGCCGTCGGCGCCATCATTTCGACGATCGTCACGACACTGACCGCGGTGGTCTTCTGCCTGGCGGGCGGGGCCAATTCGACGCCGGAGCAGATTCACTCACTGAAACTTTGGATGCTGGGGTGTACGCTGGGCGGAGCCCTCGGGGTTGGCGCGGGAATTTGGCTTCTGCGCGTGGGTTCCGCCGGCTGGGCAACCGGAGCGGCGATCCTGCCCACCATGATCATGGGCACAATCTTGCTCAGCAAATTGATCGGATGACGATTGCCCTCCAGCGGCATGCTCCGCCAACCAAAAACTCGCGCCCACTCATGAAACACCCTTCGACACTCTGCATCCTTGCCCTTTTAAGCGCGATCGGCATCGGCTGCGAGCGCGCTTCGGTCGCCACTCAGACCGTCCCCTCCAGCGATTCTAAAACCAATATGTCAGTTTCACCCAAAGCACCGAAGGCGGATGTTCCGCCACCTGCCGTGGCGCCATCTCCCGCCGATCCTTTTGCGCCCATTCGGGTGGCGAACGTCGAGGCCATTCCTCCTCCGCCGGATATATTCTCCAACGGGATGAAAATCTACGCGTCCAATTCCGGACCCGTTAATACTGAGGAGCCCGATCGGGATTTCTTTACCGATCCCCGATTGGATCAGGGTCAGAACAGTGGCCGGCTCTTCTATCGTCAGTTCTTCCTGCAGAACCCGCACGATCCGCAGATTCAAGAGCGACGGGTCTGGTTCATTTGCTGGAGCCCCCTCAACGACGGCGACCGGGCGCAACGCCTCCGGAATCGGGACGGGTTTTACATTGAGGAGGTGACGACGGACGGCAAATCCCTGCAAGTGCACCACTCGGCCTACCAGGGCTCGACGAATCAAGTGGATACCTATCGCTGGAGCGGCGATGCCCTCGGGAAAGGCCAATTCGAACTCGAGGGTTCGACGTCACCGCTGGCGGGCATATCCCCGGCCACTCCGTACGAAATCGAGCGGGACCGCGGCTATGAACTGCTCGCGGAGCGGAAGTGGACGGAGGCCGTCGCAGCGTTCGAACGAGCCCTCACTCTCCAACCCGGGAGTGCACCGGCCTACTTTGCCCTCGGACTGGTCTGGGAGGAGTTGGCGCTGAAGGAGCCAACTCCTGCCGCCAGCAAGGCGATTGACGCCTTTGGTCAGGCCCTAAAAGCCGATCCCCAGAGAACCGCGGTGTATCGGCATCGGGCCGACCTCCACCTGCGACTAAATCAGGCGGATCTGGCGATTGCGGAATTGACCCAACTGATCGCCCTCGAACCGGATTCCTGGGAAACGCTCCTGCAGCGGGCCACGATCCACGGGAAGCGAGCGGAGTATTCCAAAGCCATTGCCGATGCCCAGCAGGCCAATGAGAAGGCCCCGATCGAAGAAGCGACCTGGACGGCGTTGGCGTTGTATCAATACCGTGGTGAGCGGTTCGACGACGCGATTGCCACCGGTCGCCGGGCGTTGGCAGTGGATGATTCCCGAACGGCGATCCGAGTGACGCTGGCGTGTGCGTACGCCCGGTTGGGAAAGTTGGAGGAGGCTTTGAAGGTGTACCGGGAGGCCCAGGCCAATGGAGTCTCGAGCTCGGAGCGTCGCTGGGGCATCCGTGAGTTGGAACGTTCCCTTAAAACCACTAAATCGGCGCCCGCCAAAGGCGCTGCACCGCAGAAGCTGCTGGAGAAGTTGATCGGTCCGGATGAACTGCGAGCGCTGGACGATGACGAGGAATAGGGCACTGCCGTCGCCTGAACCGGAGCCCGCCTGGAAAACCTCTGATGTAACGCTGACTTTTTAGTCGGCGAGAATCCCACCACCCATCCGCTTCCACGGAACGGTCGCCGGACCCAGAGTTTGAACCGCAGATAGCGCGGATAACACGGATAGGAAGACCAGATTCAGAGTGCCCCGTTTTCCTCTTTATCCGCGCCATCCGCGTTATCCGCGGTCACACCCCCTCCCCAGAGCCCGCGACAGCGGCGTTCCTGCCTTGGATGTACCGCTGACTTTCGAGTCGGCGAGGACTGCGATCCGTGCCGGTTTAAAACCGGCGGTACATGTCGCGCTGACTTGCCTGTCGAAGAGAGTTCCACCACCCCCGCTTCCGCGGAACGGTCGCTGGCCCCAGAGTTTGAACCGCGGATAGCGCGGATGACGCGGATAGGAAGACCAGATTCAGAGTGCTCCGTTTTCCTCTTTATCCGCGCCATCCGCGTTATCCGCGGTCACACCCCCTCCCCAGAGCCCGCGACAGCGGCGTCCCTGTCTTGGATGTACCGCTGACTTTTGAGTCGGCGAGGACTGCGATCCGTGCCGGTTAAAAACCGACGGTACAGGTCGCGATTACTTTCCTGTTGGCGAGAATTCCACCACCCAACCGCTTCCCCGGAACGGTCACCGGAGTCAGAGTTTGAACC
>CANIZL010000030.1 GCA_947471985.1 Verrucomicrobiota bacterium
AGCGCCAACCAGACGTAAACATCGCCAACGGCAAACACGAGACGGCCCAACAACGCCTCCGTTCACCCCGCAATCCAAGGCAAAACCACCTCGGAAGTATAGCACCAAGAAATGTGGGTAAGGATGAGAGAGGACTGCCGCAGTCCAAAACCTCGCGGAATTCACCCGCCGCGTCAGTAGTCGCGATAGCGTCGTGGACTGCGGTCGTCTTCTACCGCTTTGCAATGGAGCGTCACCGCACCCAAAGCGTCCGAAAACACTGCAGTCCTCGCCGACTGATTACTTCGGCGCGCGTCCGGCTCGCATGTTGGATATCCAAAGCGGCAGTGGACTGCCGCAGTCCAAGACCTGGCGGAATTTGTCGATGCGCCGATACTGTCGAGACATGTCGACAGTCTCCACACGCCCCCACCCCACTCTCCTCACTTCGCCGGACGCAGTTCGATGTGATTGAGCTCAAGTCCGGCGTCGTCCCGGACCGTGAGCGCGTACACATCCGTCAACTCCAGGCCTTCCGGCGTCGCCGCCAATTGCGGGTACAGCGGACGAAAATCCGCCAACGAAAGTTCTACTTCCCAGGTTTCACCGGCTTTCCCGAGCGACGCGGCGGGGACGTCGATTTCAAATTTACCGGCAAAGACGCCCCGGATTTTCTGGGCGCTGAACCCAAACCGAACCGTGTGCTCCCGCTCCGTCCGCCCCCGGAACTGCAGCTTGGAATCGGCGTGAAGCACGACCGGATGCTCGCTGGACTTCCACGCCGCCAACGCGGCCGCATAGAGCATTATCGAGTCGCGTTGCGAGATCGGCCACAGCAACGGCTCCGCGCCGAGGCGCGCGCGCTCGCCCGGAGTCGACGGCAGCCAGCGGCCCAGAATCACTTCGGGGACGGTCCCGAAATTGCAGGCCCAGAAATCGATCGGTGCCGGTTGCGCCGATGCGGCGAGCGGAACGTTCCGACGGAGCGACGACGACGCCTGCTGCCCCTTCGCCAGGGTCACCGTGCCACCATCCAGATTCCGGGTCACCTGCCCCGACCCTTCATTGAGCCGCACAATCGATTCGGTGGGCGAAGTCTGGACGTCGAATTGGGCGCCCTTCACTTCCACCTGCAAGGCCGGTGTCTGAACCTGGACGCGTTCACCGCGTGTACCGGACGACGGATTGACCCAGAGACTTCCCCGCGACAATTCAAACTGCTGGCGACCGGAATCGCCGTTGAGCAGGCGCAGGGTCGAATTGCCCCCGAGAGTGACCATGGTGCCATCCCGCAACTTCAGATCGATCCAGGCATCACACGAGCGAGTCTCCAGCGTATCGCCCGCACCGATGGTAATACCCGCGAGGCCGGCCATCCGGGCGTTTTCGAGCGCGCCTTGGGAGCCGAAGTACCGACTCAATCCGGTCGCCCGCGCCACGCGGACCTGACCTGTCCGGCCGTTCGGTCGGAGTCCAAGGGCCAGCGCGATGAGGAACAGAACCCCCGCCGCGATCAATACGCGCGGCATCCATCGGCGGAAATCCGGGCGCAAGATCGGTTCGGGATTCTTTTCCTTCAGGGCCCGCGGGGCTCCGGCATTCAGCGCCTCCGCGCGGCTGGCCGCGGTCCGTTCCAGATCCGCCACCTGGACGGCGTGTTCGGAAACCGTGCGGACGAAGGCGCGCGCCGTGGCGTCGGTCCGCAGCATTTCCACAACGACCGCCCGTTCCCCGGTCGACACCCGACCCTCCAGGTACCGCAGCAGCAATTCCAGATCCGCCTGGGGAGGATTCATCACGCTGAACCTCCGGTGCCGCCGGTTTGGCGAAGCTTTCCTTCCACACAGTCCTTCAGACTTTCGTGCAGCCGGGAGAGGCGCTTGTAGACCGCATTCAAGCCCACGCCCAACTGCGTGGCCACTTCCTCGCAACTGCAGCCCTCATAATACCGAAGCTTGAGCAATCGCCGCGCCGGCTCCGGAGCTGCGGCCAGACAATCCTGCAACGCCTCCACCCGCGACCCATCCGGAGCGGCGTTGTCCCGCTGCCATTCCTGTTCCAGCAAATCCAGAACGTCCTCCTCCAGGGAAACCACTTCCCGGCGGTTGCGACGCAACCAATCAATCCCTTCGCGCCGGGCCGTGATGAACGCCCACGACAGCAGCATGCCTTCATTGGGAAAGCTCACATCGCGGGTCATCGCCTTCAGCGCGACATTCTGAAATATATCCTCCGCCGCGTGCGCATCCCGGACCACGACCCAAGCCGCCGCCGACAGGCGCGTACGCGCCTGCATGAGCGCGTGAAGAATAGCTGACTCGTCGAGATTCATCGGGGGAAACGAACCGCACCCGCACCCGCGGGGGCGAACGTGGCTTGGTTAAAGATCGTCCCCATCATGGATCGCTCCCTATTCATACCGCAACGCCTGGATGGGATGCAACCGCGCCGCCTTCAGCCCGGGAAAAATCCCGGCCAGAACCCCGACGGCGACGCTGAAGGCGAACGCCAGCAACATGGCGTCCCACGTAATAACGGGCGTGTTGCCGCCGGGCGACAGGAGTGCCAGCAGATTCACCAGAGCCTTCGACGCCAGCAATCCGGCCAGGCCGCCAATCACCGCAATGACGACGCTCTCCACCAATATCTGAACAAAGACATCAAAAAACGTCGCGCCCACCGCCTTGCGCACGCCGATCTCGCGCACCCGCTCGGTGATGCTGGCCAGCATGATGTTCATGATGCCCACGCCGCCGACGAGGAGGCTGATCGCCGCAATGATGCTCCCGCTGAGACGCGCGTTGCGCACGGCGGTGTTAATGCTTTCGGAGTAATTTTCCTGCGTATTGAAGGCAAAATCCTCGATCCCATTGTGGGTCCGGGAGAGCACGTTTTTGACCTGCTGCAGCGCCACATTCATCTGGCTCAGATCATTGACCTTGAAGTAAATGGAGGACAGATGCGGGTCCGCCTCGTTGTTGGTGCTCGCCCCCACCCGATAGCGCAGCCACATGGTATTCAGCGGAATATAGATGGTCTTGTTCTTCCACTCGAAGGCCAGTCCCATGCCGCCCCCGGCACCACTGCGACTGCGTTTCGCGCCGCCCGCCGCGCCTCGCCGACTGGGCCCGCTCAGCGCCGGTTCCGGTCCCCGCTGGGCCGCCAATTCCCGTTCCTTGCGGTCCAGCTCGCTCTCGTAGTGCTCGAACATTCCGATGATGCGAAAGCGTTGGTTGTTGATGTTGATGAATTCGCCCACCGGATTGACGTCGCGTCCAAGGTCCTCCGGCGCTCCGAAAAGGGCGTCGCGAATATCCGTCCCGATCACACAAACGTTCCGGGCGAGCGTTTCATCGACCGAGTTGAACATGCGTCCGTACTGCAGCGTGTGCTGATTCAATTCCAGGGCACCCGGCCAGGTGCCGACGAAGTGCCACGGATTGATCGCCTTGCCCGCGCGGGTGGCGGTGACCTCGGGCATGCGCATCTCGGGCACCACCAACCGCACCAGCGGGGCGCTGTGCTGGAGGGCATAGATATCCTTCATGGTATTGCCCACGGCCTGACCGGCGCGATGACGCTGCCAGATGGGAATGGCCTGGGCGGTCACGTACACCTTTTCCAATCCGCCCACCGCAACCAACGCCTCCTTCATCCCATTCTCCAAACCTTTCACCAAGGCGGACTGCGCCACCAGACTGCCCACGCCCAGGATGATGCCGAGCATGGTGAGCAGGGAGCGGAACTTGTTCGCCCAAATCTCCTTGAGCCCAATGTTGATGGTGTTCCAGAAGTTCATCGGGAAGTTGCGGTGGAAGGGCTTCCGGCGGAAGGGAGTGAGAAGCGCGGTGTGGCACTGGCGCCCGCCAACTTGGCATCGACCTGCTGGGCCACTTTGCCGTCGCGGATTTCGATCCGCCGCGGCGTGAAGGCCGCAATTTCCGGATCATGGGTGACCAATGCGATCGTGCGTCCCTCCTGACTCAGCCGGTAAAACAGTTGCAGGATGGCCTCACCCGTATGGGTGTCGAGATTGCCGGTGGGCTCATCGGCAAAAACGATCTTGGGGTGGTTCACCAGCGCGCGGGCAATCGCGGTGCGCTGTTGTTGCCCCCCGGAAAGCTGCATCGGGCGATGCCGCGCACGATTGTCCATGTCCACCAATTGAAGTGCCTGCATCGCCCGCTCCCGGCGTTCCCGACTCGAGACACCGCTGTAATTCATCGGCAGTTCGACATTCTGCAGCACATTCAATTTGGGCAGGAGATTGAAGGACTGAAAAACAAACCCGATCTTCTGGTTTCGGATGCGGGCCAGCTCCCGCTCCGAGGCGTTTTGGATCATGGTGCCGTCCAGTTCCAGGGTGCCCAGCGACGGAGTGTCCAGGCAACCGAGAAGGTGCATGAGCGTGGATTTCCCACTCCCCGAGGGGCCGATGATGGAAATGAATTCGCCCAATTCGATGTCCAGCGAGACATCGTCCAGCGCACGAATCTCCTCCCCCCCGAGCTGGTAGATCTTGCTGACGTGACGCAGGGCAATGAGCGGCATGGCAAACCTTCCTAGCGGGCCGGCGTGGCGGTTTTTTCCTTGGCCCCGGCTGCCGCTCCGCCCTTGGTTCCCGACGCCCCCCCCGGGGCACTCCCCGTGCCCGCCGGTATCACCAGCGACACAACTTCTCCTGCCTGAAGACCCTTGGTGATTTCGACGAAATCGAAATCCGCCACGCCCACCTGAACCGGCCGTCGCACAAACTCACCCTCGGCCTTTTTCACATAGACGAACGATTCGCCCTGATCGCTGAAAACCGCCCCCAGCGGAATGGCCAGCACATTGCCCACGGAAATGAGCGGGATGGAAAGATTCGCGGTCATTCCCGGCCGGACGGCTCCCTCGGCGTTGTTCAGGAGAATGCGGGTCGCAAAGCCTTTGACCCCGTTTTTGAAGGTCGCCTGGGGCGCGATTCGATCCACCCGGCCGACGATCTTGAGGCCCGGGACTGCTTCCACCTCCACGGTCACCGACTGCCCCACCTTCAGCCGCGTCACATCGGACTGATTGAGGTGCGCCGTGATGATCATGTCCGTCAGATTGGCGATGGTGAACACCTCGGTGCCGCTGTTGAAACCGCTCGAGCCCGACACCGCCTGACCGACCGAAACCGGGCGCGTCAGGATCGTGCAATCGAAGGGCGCCCGGATGATGGTCTTCACCAGTTTGTCCTCGACGGTCTGCAGGGACGTCCGGGCGGTCTCCAATCGATTCAGGGCGATGTCGTGGCTGTTCTTGGCGAGGGCGTAGTCGAGGCGCGCGTTGTCGAACGCTTCCCGGGCCACCAATTTTTGCCCAAACAGCTCGTTCACCCGATCGAAGTTCACCTTCATTTTTTCCGTCTGAATCCGCTGCGTCTCAACGGCCAATTTGGCGCCTTCGATCTCCGTCTTGCGCGACGATTTCTCGGTTTGCAGATCGTAGTCATTCAGGGCGAAGAGGATCTCGCCCTTTTGGACCTTGTCGCCGATGTCCAACGTCAGCCGGGCGATGAGGCCACCCACTTCGGGGCGGACCGAAACCGTATCCACGGGGCCAATCTCACCCGCGGCGGTGATCGCGAAATTGATGTCCCGCGTCCCGACCACGGCGGTCGTAGGCAGGGCCGAGCCCTTCTCCACGGCGCCGGGCGCGGACTTCCTGAACGCGAGCCGGTCCGGATACTTGTACCACAGCCAGTAACCGCCACCAACGACGACCAAGAACAACAGCAGCCCGGGAACCGTTCTTTTCATGAATCTGAGTTCGATCAAAAGGAGTGATCGATGCCAAGGCATCAACCGAAAGCCAAACGCCCGACGACCGCGAATCCTGACCCATTAACGGCAAAAGGAGAAACCAGGCCGCCACCAACAGCCCATCCCAGCTCGAGAATAGGCTTAAAAGTGCGCTTTTCATTGCACAAGCAATGCCCATGTATTGCATTTTCAACCAATTGCAAACCTTTGTGAGCGTTCGGAAAGGCAACAAATGGTGAGGAAATCTCCCGTATTGAACTGGTTACCTCATATAATACACCCTGGAAACGGCGTGGCACGCCCCCTGCTTAACCTCGATCGACGGGAGTAACATTTAACAAACACTGCAATGAATACGACACCGAAACGATGGATTGGAATTTTGGCGGCCATGACCCTTTCTCAGAGCACCCTGGCGCTGCGCGGGGCCGGTACCGAGGACTCCAATACGGTTGCGAAGTCCGCGGAAACTGAATCCCAATCCGCCAATTCAAGCCAGAAGGAGCTGGAATCAGCCAAGGCGTTGTCCGATACGAAGAGCGCTGAAGCCGCCAAGGCCGCCGAGGTGGCCAAGACCGCGGAAGATACCCGCGTCTCCGAAGGCGCCAAGGCGGCGGACGCGTCGAAGACCGCCGAATCGGCCAAGGCCCTCGCCACGGCCAAAGCCGAAGAAGCAAAGCAGGCGTCCGATGCCTACAAAGCGGCCGAGTCCACCCGGTCCAGTGAAGCCTCCAAGCTGAACGATTTAGCGAAGCTCGCCGAGTCAACCAAGGCGACTGCGGCCTCCAAGGCGGCGGACGCCGCGAAGAGTAACGACTCCCGCGAGGCCGATGAAGCGTCCAAGGCGGCGGCCACGGCCAAAGCCGCGGAAGAGGCCTGGAAAGCGGAACTACCCAAAGCCGACGAAGCCACCAAGGCGGCGACGGTGGCCAAGGAACTTGCCACCATCAAGGCCTCCGAAGCGTCCAAAGCCTCCGATTCAGCCAAGGCCGCCGAGGCCATCAGCGCGGTCCGAAACCAACGCGCGAGCGAAGCCACCCGGGTCGCCGAAGCGGCGCAGTCGGTCTTGGCCACCAAAACCACCGAAGCCACCAGCGCGGCGGAAAAGTTGCAAACGCTCGAGACCACGATCGCCAAGATCGCCGAGGCAAACGGGGGATTACAGTCCCCCGTCCAATCGTCAGCCCGCCCGCTGGGCCTCAATGTGGTGGGGCCGGTCATGGCCGCGGGATCGGATCCCAGCGCTGCTGCCTTCCAGAGCGACGCCCTCACCGCCGTCACCGACATGCTCAATTCCAAACTGAGCGAGACCAAGAAGGTCGATGATTCCGCGATGCTGCTGGATCCCTCCAAGCTCACGCTTCAGACCGATGCGGATGTCCGGGTCTATTTTGTGGGTGAGGGAGCTGGTTATAAGAACACGTTGGGCTTCAATACGACCGGCACCGGAGTGACCAGCGGAGATCCTCTGCTGATCTTCCCGGACGCTTCGAGTTCGGTGTCCACCTACGATCCGGCCTCCAAAGCTGTTCGCTCGACATCGGCCCCCTTGCTCCCGGGTGACTTCGTCAATCTCGGGCTGGTCGAATCCGGAACCCTGCTGAACTTCTTCCTCATCGCCAACGGGGCCAACGGCGGAAAAACCGTCTTCTCGACGGATCAATCGGCCAACCCGGACGGCATCAATCACGTCGTCGCCTTCGCCTATGCGGTTCCGGGAAGTTCCTTCCTGGTCCTCGGCTTCGAAGATCTACTCGGTGGCGGTGATCGGGACTTCAACGATCTCCTTTTTGCAGTGGACATCGGGGCGCAAAACATCGCCGCGCTGACCGGCACCCCGGAGCCAGCGCTTTGCCTGACCTTGGGATCGTTTGTGGTGGGCGCCTTGTGGCTGAAACGCCGTCGCGACAGCTCGGCCGGCAACACGTCGTTTATTCTCGCCTGAACTCCAACTCACTCACGTTCGAGTTCGCATGAAAAAGCTCCTCCTCCTGGCCGCACTGGCCGCTGCCCTGCTCGTCGGCGGCATTGTCGGCACCCGGGTCTGGCGCGCCCGGGTGGTGGCCAAGGTGGAGGAGCGCGCTTTTCTTCAGGCGGGAAAACTCCTGCGCGAGGGCAAGTCCCTGGATGCGCTCGCCGTCATCGACGAGCAGCCTCGCAAGGATGTTCGTTTCGCGTGGAGCAAGCTGGAGCTGGAGGCCCTGGTGGGCAGTCGTCACGTCACCCGCGTCGCGTCGATCTATGGGCGCGCTCCGGAACGCGTTCTCGGCAACGAGGAAGGCTCTTTGCTGGTCGCCCGGGCCTTTCTGGCCGCGCATCAGCCGGGAGATTTTCTGAAGGTGCGCACGGCCTGGCAGGGACGCGAAATCCATCCGGAATGGTGGCTGGCCCTGGACTCCGACGTCCTGGGGTTTGAGGGGAAGGTTGCCCAAGCCGAGCGTCTGTTGCGCAGTCGCACCTTCGTGGGCGAGGGCGAAGCCACGCGCCTGGTGCGCCTGGCCTTGCACGCCGCGCCCCGGAACCTCGCGGAATCATGGGAGCTGCTGGATCGCGCTTTTCGGGTTTCCCCGCGCAATCCGGAAATTCGGTCCTTTCGGGCGCAGATTCTCGAATCCATTGGCAAGTCCGCCGAGGCCCGGGTCGAATATGTGGCCGCCGTGGTCGCCGATCCCCGGAATCCCTTGCTGCGGGATGAACTCGCCGAGTTCTATCGTCGCCAGGGCAAATACGATCTGGCCCTGGATACATGGCGCGAGGCCCTGCATCAGCCCGCTCCCGACTTCATTGCCCTGAAAGAGGCGTTTTGGAGTCGGATCATTCAACCCGCGGCCGCCCCGGCCCATCAGGACGTTCCGGGAACGATGGGTCCGCTGGTCGCCTTCATTCGGGCGCTTCCCGCCGATCGCTTTTGGGATGCCGAAGGTTTTGCCAGATTGGCGCAAAACGAGCGGTTCGTTCGCGAGCGGCCCGAAGTTTATTGGTTGCAGTTGTTGGAGCTGATGCGGACGGGAAAGGATACGGAGGCCGCGGAAAAAATCACCGCCAACCGTTTCCGCAAACGCTCCTGGCGGCCCGAGTTGGAAACCGCATTGGCTCGCGTCCTGCAGTTTCGCACCCGTCGATCGCTCCACGTTGCCGGACTGGTCTCCACCGGAGCCAATACCAATCTCCATCCCTTTTTAAAGGAACTCGAAGCAACTGCCCGGGCGGAGTCCATCACGCACAAACCGACCGCGACCAATAATGCGTTGGCGATGTACCTGACCGGCCCCAACGCCTTCGCCGGTGCGCTTCTGACGGTGGGCTGGCGGCAGGCGGCGCTCACGATCAATGGGCCGACCGCCGGCACCAACACCCCCGCCTGGTTCACCTATGGATTGGCCCAGAGCCTGCGCTTCAACCGAGGCAATGCCGCGGCGCTCGAATTCCTTTCCCGCCAACGTACCGACTCCGAAGTAGTGCTGCTGCGCGGCGAATTGCTGCTGGCGGAAAAGCGCGTGGCGGAAGCCAAAACCACCCTGCAGACGATTGCCGAAGCGGATTCCGAGGCGGGCTCGCGAGCGGCGTGGCTGCTGGCGCAACTCGCCTTCGACGGCCGGGATTCCGCTGGCGTCGAACGGATCGTGGCGCGGCAGCCCCGATTGTCCTCCTCCACCCTCGGTCGCGAATTACTGGCGCGCTCCGCGCTGCAATCCGGGAAGGTGGCCCAGGCCGAGCGCCTGTACGTGTCCTTGGGCACCAACTCGATCGAAGCGCAGACCTACCTGGCAAAGCGCGCCTTTGCGCAGGGCAACTGGGCTGAGGCTCGTCGCCATACCGAAGCGCTTCAACGCCGGATGCCGGATGAACTCCAACTCCGGGAAAACCTGGCCGCCATCGCCAAAGCGGAGCGCTCCCATGAAAAACGCTGATCGCCAAACCCTGGTCCTGCTGGCCCTTGGCGTCGCCTTCATCTGGCTCTTCGACCGCGCCTGGCTGGGAGCACCCGATGAATTCCTGCCCCTGCTGGGGGCCCTGCCCTTGCTGGTCTGGTTCGCCGGCCCGTGGAAATTTTCCCCCGACCCATTCCAGCTAAATCGCCAATGGCTCGGGTTCTCCGCCCTATTCGCGGTGGCGGGTTGGTTCACCGGCTTCAATATCCTGCTCGCCCTCGCGTGGACCAGCGCCCTGTGGGCTTGGGGAGATCTTCGCCTCGAAACCAACACCCGGGCTCGCTTGCTCCGACTGCTGCCCTTGGCGGTACTGGCCTTTCCCTGGCTGACCCTGGATTTTCCTTCCCTGGGCTGGTGGTTTCGTCTCTCCGCCGCTTGGACCTCGCAATACCTTTTCGCCGCCCTGGGCTTCACCGTCGAACGCGCGGGCACCCAATTGATGGTCGCCCGCATGCCCTTCGACGTCACGCCGGCGTGCGCCGGTTTAAAGGCGCTTCAAGCGATGGCCATCGGCGGGACGGCCTTGTGCTTCCTGCAGATCCGCCGGACCGGCAGTTATTGGCTCGGACTGGCCTGCCTCCCTCTGCTCGCGTGGATTGCCAATACACTGCGCGTCGCGGTCATCGTGGTGGCCGCCTTGACTGTCGGTCCCGAATTCGCCTCGGGCTGGTTTCATACCACCTCCGGGTGGCTGATCCTTACCGGTATCTTCGCCCTGAGCTGGCTGGCCACGGAATTCCTTCGTCGGCCGGCGCGGCCTTTGAAAACGACGACGATCAAAGCCGGGTAACATGAACCGGATCTTCGCCGGAATACCCGTGGAACTGGGAGTGGCGCTTTTTTGCGCCGTCCAGAATCGCGTGCTGTGGATCGCCTGGCGCCATTCCCCGCGGGATCGCCTGGGGGACCTCACCTTTCTGATCTGGCTGCTGCCCGCGCTGTGGATCGCTTTTCGAAAACCGGCCAACCCACCCCGATCGGGAGTGCCAATCTTCTCGGTGGCCGCATTGATGATGGCGACCGTGGGCTTCATCACCGATGTCAACGCCCTGAACGCCGTGGCCCTGGCCCTCTCCGTGGCCGCCCTGCTGCCGCGCCCGGCCGCATCCCTCGTCTGGTTGCTCGGGGCCGTGGGTTGGATGCCCGCCTTCGGATGGTACGCGCACTTCCTGCCCACCATTGCCCTCGCCTTGGCGCGCCTGACCCTGGGCGTGGGCGCCTCCGCCTGGCTGCTGCAAGCATCGCGAAAATCTTCGTCTCCATGAACCCGAAATCTTCCGGCCGAAAAATCCTGTGGCTAGCCCTCCTGTTGGTGGCCGTGGGTTGCATTCTATGGGAACTGCTTCCCGAGACCCGCGAGCCCTCGCGCTTGACCCAGCTGCCCCTGAAGGGATTTGGGTTCGCCGGACGCGACGTGCCGCTCACCGAAGCCGAAGCCACCGTCTTCAAACGCGCCGCGGTGTTGAAGCGCCTCTACCAGGTCGGCGGCGATCGCTTCGTGCTCCTCGCCGTGGACTCCGCCGGGGATCGGCATGCGGTCCACGATCCCCTGTACTGCTTTCGCGGTGCCGGTTGGTCCGTGGCGAGTGAAGTCCCCGTGGGGCTTCCCGGCGGCGAGAGCAAGTTGGTTCGACTCGTGAATGGCGAACGTTCCGCCGAAGCCCTGTATTGGATGACCGACGGCGAGAAACGCCATGCCTCGGTGCTGAAAGCCTGGTGGCAGGCGACGCTGAGACGCTTGGGCCTGCGACCCGCCGCGCAGGCCACGGTCCTGGTTTTATTGCAGCCCCTTTCCGGCGGCGACGTCCACTGGGCGGAAACACTCGACCGTTTCCCGGAATTGCTCAAACTCTAACCGGAACGACACACCGCCCCTTCTGACCCGCCGGTACCACGCCCTCATGGGCGGATCGGCGTGCGGTGGTTAGCCGGGACATTGACCGGTCACCACATTGACCCCTTCCCTGCCTCGCCAGACTTCGGCCCGGTTTTTCCGGCCCCACCGGACTCACTGACCCGTCGGATGCGCGGCCCACCAGTCCGCCCATTTTTCCAACAATTCCCGGATCCGCTTTTCCGCCGTCCTTATGCCCTCCGTATTGGACATGAAGAGCGGATTCATGGGAATCTCGCCGAAGCTTTTGCCCGTAATCCGCTCGAACGAAGCGAACAGCGACTCGGCTTTCCGATAGAGGGTGAACGTCGAGGTCGTATCCTTGCGCAACTCTGCCAGCACCCCTTTCAATTCACTCAGACCCGCGGCATCCTGGAATTCCGTGAGCAGGCACGCGGCGGCAAATCGGACGTCGCCGCTCTCATCTTTCAAGCGTTCCCGGATCGGGGCGATCGCCGCCGGCTCACGCGTATCAGCCAGCGCAAACAAGGCGAAGAGTCGGTTCGCTTCGGTCGGATCGCCCGCCGCCCGGATCAGGCTGGGCAGCAAGCCCGCCACCGACGGGGCAAATTCCGGACCGTTTTGCGTTCGTTGGCCTCCACTGCGATTCACCCGCCCCGCCAGCAGGCGCAACGATCGGATCGCCGAGCCGCGGACCTCGGAATCCGGATCCGAGAGCAATTCGACCAATATCGCCGCGGATTCCGGGTTGGGAAACGGACGTAAAGTTTCGGCCAATTCGGCCCGCTGACGGGGATCCTTGATCGAACGCAACGCGAGTTTGATCGCCGGCACGGCGGACTCCGGCATCTTCTCCAATCCCCGCAAGGCTTTCAGCCGAACCATCCGCGCTGAGCCCAGCGTATCCGCCGAATGTTCCGGGAACGGCAGCTGCAAGTATTGTTCGAGAATTTTGGCCGCTGTGGGCCCGTCGGCCGCGTGCACTTCCCGGCCCAGCAGAAGGAATCCGGCCAGAACAACCTGTCGCACTGCGTCATTAATCTTCGGAATTCTAAAACAAAAGCGCGCGGGCGCTATTCCGACCGGGGTATATATAAAAGGCCCGGCGGACTCATGGGTGGGGCCGTTGGATTTACCGAGGGTGCTCACGCGGCAAAGTTTGGCGCGGTGAATCCGGTGCAGCAAGGGGACAACGGCCGACGCGGCATCCCGGATTCCTGACTTCGGTGCGATAACTCAATCTCCGACCGAAGTCCCATATCGCGTCCCCTTCCCGTCACATAAATAATTCCCATGAATTATCGAAAACTCGTCCTCAGCGCATTGCTCGCGAGCCTCACCCTGACGCCCGTCCGCAGCCTGGCGGCTCCCGTCAGCTTTGGCTTTAGCGGCGTCATCAATTCCGTCACCAGTCCGGGCGGGGGACTGCCCGCAGGCCTCGCCGTGGACCAGCCCTTCCTGGTTATCGTGACCTACGATCCGGACCTCCTGCCGGCCGCGTTCGAATCACCGGCCAATGTGACCGACGCCAATTACTACACCACCAACCTGGCAGCGTATGGCTATTGGGCGCGGTTCGGCAGCCTGGAAATTTCCCTCCCTAACCCCGCGCCTGTCAAAGTCACCCACAGCATCGAGGTGCGAAACGGGTTTGGCGGATGGGATGGGGTGCAGCAGGAAAGCTATGGCGCGGATGCCTGGTTCAATCAGGCGCCGCTGCCCGCCGGACAAATGGCCACGCGCGGCTTCAGCATCATGGACGACACCATGACGGCCTTCGACAGCGAGTCCCTCCCCTTGACCCTGCCGCCGATCAGCCAGTTCCAAAGAATCCACCGCGCCTCATTCGCCGTGTTCCAAATTAATTCGGAAACCGGTGTTCCATCCACCCTCTATCAAGCCGGCGGTCTGATTTCCGAAATCACCAACTCCCCCCGGCCACCCCTCTCCCTGAGCCGGCAACCCAGCGGCAGCCTCCGCCTGTCGTGGCCCAGAATCCTGCCCGGGTACGTCCTTCAGTCTGCCAACGACCTGGACGGCAGCCCTTGGACTCCCGTCGCTGCGACGCAGACGGAAACCCCCACCGAATTCGTCGTCGAAGTAAAATCCGCCCCCGCGGGCACCTTTTTCCGTCTGCAGAAAAACTAAGCGGCGTTTTGGTGAGCCCCTCCCGCTCCCAAGGGCAGTAGCTCCGCGTCCCGGGGAATTGCCCCTGGGAATCATCCGTTCATATACCCCCGGCCGATCGGACCGGAACCGGTGGTCGCACACCCTCGATGTTACGGTACGCCTTATCGCTCCCCTTTGGGGCGCCACCCTGGGGACACGGCGAACCCAGCCCGTTGGGCTGGGCTAGGGGATCACGCCCCTTTGGGGCTTCGGAACGTGACCCAGTGAAGGATTCGCAACACCTCCAGGATCCGCGGCAACCACCCCACACCCCATCCGGCAAACGAGACCATCCGCCTCAGGCACGACGTCTCATCCTTCAGCCCGAATCGCCGTTCCTCCGACGAAAGGCGGATCGCCTCTATCCGGACCGGCCTTAACTATAGGAACCGTTGGATCCAATCGGATCATCCGATCCACCGCCTGCGGTCCGTCAAAACTCCGGGAGTCCTATTGCCATGAATCTATCGCCACTGTTTCAAACCGCGGGCAACGTCTGCGTGGGCCTCGCCGCCGTGCTCTATGCCCTCCCGTTACAATTACTTTTGTGGGAACTTTCTCGTAAGCGGGACAACGGCGCCGGCTTGATTCTTGGGATCCTTATCCTGGTGCCGATGTGGCTGCTGCTGCTGGCCGGATTGATCTGCGTCACGGCGAATGGCGGCTTTGATTGGCTTCCCTTCACTCGCCGCTGGGTCACCACCCTCGTGGTGCCCGCCACGCTGGCCCTGGCCGTCTTTTCACTCGCGCGGCTGGATCTGGGCCCACTGATCCGCTCGCAGCCCTTCATCCGCACACTGGTCGGCTCCCTCATCCAACTGCTGCCGGCCCTCACGATTCTGCTGGTGGTTCTGGGCCTCAATCCCCGCTTCGCGCCGGGCCTTCCGCTCAAAGCGGTCAGCGTGCCGTGGACCCTCTGCGCGGCACTCAGTCTGGCCACGGTGGGCGGCTATATCGCCTATCAGGTGGCGGCCTTCGGCGCGAACCAGGTCCGCGCCATCGCCCACCGCTTCCACGGCGATAGCCAACTCGCCCGAAAGAACCTCGCCCGCATACCGGATCTCGATCCCCAGCGGGATTTCACTGAACTGCTCGGATTCACGGGAGATTTCCAAAGCCCTGCCCTGCGGGAAGCGGCGTTGACGCAACTTCGCCGCCATCCCGACTTCGTCGCCCGCCTCGCCACCGAACTGAAGGACGGCTCCGTCTCCGGCGGCTCGGTCGACCACGCGCTGGCCGCCGTGGCCGCGGCCTCATGGACGGACGATGAGAAGCAACTCCTCGCCCTTCCGGCCCGCTCCGCGATGCAGCGGATCACCCGCTATATCCGCTCCGAGTTCCGCCACTTTACGAAGGATCGCCGGCAGCTGACATACAAGTGGGGAAACCGTCTGTTCCGGACCGTCGCCTCCAAATTCGCCGGTGCGGGCGTCGATTTCCAACCGGCCCTCGCTGGCTTTGAAAAAGCCTTCACCGCCCCGGACGCAGAGAGGAACTGAAAACCACCTGACCGAAACTTCACCCCTCCGGCGAGCCCGCCGATTCCGGGGTCCTCACCGATAACTTGGATCAACCCACTCTTATATGCTTTCCGACTCCTCGCCGGCGGCCGTGCCGGTCACCCTTACCGGGCAAGTCATCACCCAGGCCATCGCGTTTTTCTGTTTCCTGGTGCTGCCAACCGTGATCACCCTGATGGCGCCCCGCACCCGTCTCGAACTCCAACATTCCCCCACCGGTCCCACGGGAACCGTGACACGCTACGTGTTCCTCTTCCTGCCGTGGAAGACCGAGCATCGGGCCAACGTGAGCGGTATCCGCGCGGATATCACCCCGGAATATCGATACCGCGGAACCAGCGTAGAGCGACGCAAGGGCCAGAAGGGCGTCCGCCTGGCCACCGGCCAGTTGATCCTGAGCGGTGATGGGTCAGAGTTGGTGGTTCAAGCGGCACCGGATTTGGCCGAGACCGTCGCCCAGCAGGGCGCCGCCTTTATCGCTGACCCATCGGCCGGGCCAAAAACGTTCTCCCTTTATGCTTCCTGGGGCCTTTCGTACGTATTGGGCGGGATCGCCACCGCGTTCGCCGCTTTGTATCTCTTCGGTGTGAGCATGACCGTCCTGATGTCGGTCTACCGCCTGCTGCGGCCCACGGGCCATTAGCGGATGGCTCTTTGCGGTCGGACCGGAAATGCCGCCCAAAAGAATCGTCAACGAACAGGCGCGGCGCCGGTGACGCCGTCTTTCGTTCATCAGTTTTTTAAGGCGGCGCAGCGGGAACTGCTTTAGGCTCCTATCCAAGGTGCTTTGGTTGCTTTTCCCAGTTATGTCTCTCGCTTCTATTTTCCGATCCATCCGGCAATTGGGATCCGTTTCGGCCATTGGCGCCGGCTGCTGCCTGACGTCGGTCCAAGGAGCCACGGTGCTGCAAGCCGTTCCCGAGGCCGACGGCCGGTTACGCCTGGAATGGAGCACGGCCCGTTCCCCGCTGCTGGAAGCCGCGGGTTCATTGGGAACCCCCTGGCAGCCGGTCACAGAGTTGCCCGTGGTGACCGGCGGCATCGCCCGACTCTCGATCACTCCCGGGGATCAAAGTCGCTTCTTCCGGCTGCATGAATCGACCGTCACCACTGTCACCAGCACATCCCCATTACCCGGCGAAACTGGAGTGGCCGTCACTCGCGAAACGGTCGTGCGCTTCTCCGCCCCGCTGGCGGCGAATACGCAGGTGGGCACCAACCAATTTTTTGCCGAGGCCGGCGGACGCCGGATCCTCAGCCGGGTGGAAATGGGGTCGGATCGACTCAGTGCCACCTTGTTTTACCTCGAGCCCGTTCAGTCGAGCAGCCGCGTTTTGGTGACGCTGGTGGGCACGGGTCTGTCCGATGAAAACGGTATCGAGGTGGACGCCGACGGCAATCGCAGTCCCGGGGGCACCCGCTGGTTCACCTATGATACTGCTCCGGTGACCTCGACGCCCAACTCGGCGGTCTCCGGTCATGTCTATGCTTCCGAACGATTGCCCGACGGCAGGAATCGACCGCTGGCCGGGGTCTTGATCACTGTGGACGGCGCGGAGGAAACCCTGCGGGCCAAGACCGACGCGCTGGGCTTCTTCCAACTCAACGACTGTCCGGCGGGTCGCTTCTTTGTTCATATTGACGGCCGCCCGGCCACCGGCAGCAGCTGGCCCGGAGGCGCCTATTACCCCTACGTCGGCAAGGCTTGGACCGCGATACAAGGCATCACCAATAGCCTCCCCGGTGGGACGGGCGATATCTACCTGCCACTGATACCCGCGGGCGCTCTCCGCGCCGTCAGCCCCGTGGCCGCGACCACAATTACCTTTCTGCCCGCCCTTATCGCAACCAATCCCGCTCTGGCCGGCGTTCAGATTGTGGTTCCGCCCAACGCCCTGTTTGCGGATTCCGGTGTGCGCGGCGGACGGGTGGGCATCGCACCGGTGCCCCCCGACCGCCTGCCCGAACCACTGCCCCCGGGATTGGAAATGCCGCTCGTCATCACCATTCAGACCGATGGCCCACAGAATTTTGCCGAGCCGGTCCCCGTACGTTTTCCCAATCTTCCCGATCCCAAGACCGGCTTGAAGTTGCCACCCGGAGCCAAGAGCGGGCTTTGGAGTTTCAATCACGACACCGGTCGCTGGGAATTGCAAGGCCGCATGACCGTCAGTGCCGACGGCCGCTTTCTCGACACCGATCCCGGCGTGGGCGTGCGCCAACCCGGCTGGCACGGGTTCAATCCCGGCACCAACGGCGACGGGGATGCGCCCGACGCGCCGCAGGTGGATGACGATCCCCTGCCGGATCCCACCGCACCGTCCCCCTTTGAGAAGTGCAAGAGCGAGATCTCCAACCTGATGAACTCGGCCTTCGATTGCGCCTACGGGTCCGTCATTCCCGGCAAACTCTCGCCGGACAGCAGTGCGGACGGGTGCGCGATCGGCGTCGGACTCGGGGCCCTCGGCACCGTGCGCGACTGCCTGTCGGACCCCTCCGGATGCAAGGCGACCATCGTCAACAACACCGGCGGCGCGGTGATTGGCTGTTCCGGCGTCTTGGGCGATGCGCTGGCGCCAGCTTCGAAGGTTCTGGGCCCCGTCGGTACCATCGCCGGACTTATTCAAGGTTGTGTGCTTGGCCCGGGGCTGAATTTCTGCGCCATGGCCGACTGCCTCGAGCAATCGAGTGGCGACTCGTTCTGTGTTCCAGATAAATATGAAGCGGGGATGCAGCGCTGGCTGAACGATTGGGATTTTCTTGGTAAAATATTCAGTTCAGATCCATCCCCGGCCCGGGCACGTCCCCTCGCGCAGGCCAACCTCGGCGAAGCGCCGCCCGAATTCATTGCGGAGGCGCGGACCAACGCCTTTCTGGCCCAAGCGCGTTTCTCCGCCGCCTTGCGCCAGTATATGGTCGCCTTCTATGGCTCGGCCAAATGGTTCCCGGCCACGGCCGCGGAAGCCCACTTGAGCGCGCAATTCCTCCGTCAATTGGACACCGCCACGTCCCCGCTGGGCGAGGGTGGCGCGATCGTAACCCCCGGCGAACGGACCGCCCTGCTGGCCCTGCCCTTGCCCGCGGGAGCGACCGCCGCGGACGCCCATGCCGTGATCTCCCGGATGGAACAGATCGGCAACGGCACAATTCCGGATGCCGAATTGAATCTGCGAGCGCTCTTGGGCTCGGCGGTGAAGTATGCCGAAATGTCGGCGGTCTTTCAGGCCTTGGGTTGGACCAGTTCCACAGAGGCGTTCAATCAGGGGCTACTCCAAATCTCGGCGAAATTTGACGCCCGCTGCAAAAGCTCCGGCGGCGTGGCCATCACTCCGGGAAGCGATGAAGCCAATGGGGGCGGCGGCGGCGGCGGGGGCGGGGGTGGCGGCGGCCAGTCGGGAGCGCAACCCATCCCGGTCCGCCCGCTCAGCTATCTGCTCCAGAATATGGACACCGGCTTCGCTCTACGCGGAAAAACCCAGACGGGCGCCTCCCTGGCCTCGTTGATCATGGCGCCCAACACCTACTACGCGCTGTACTTCGTTGATGACCTTTCGGGAACGACGTCGGTCAGTTTCTTCAAATCCGCGGAGGCGGGACAACCCACCAAGATCCCCTGCTCGATCTGGCTGAATGGGGGGGTGGCGTTGCACGATACCGACGGCGATGGGCTGAATGACATGGCCGAACGGGTGATTGGCACGTCCCTGACCCAGGCCGATACGGATGGCGACGGACAGATCGACCGACTCGAACTCGCGAATGGCACCAGCCCCGCCGATGGCGTGGCGCTGACGACCGGGCTGGTGGGCCAGGCCGCGATTCCCGGGGGCGGCGCGGTCACCGTGGCCGCCGAGGGACGCGTCCTTTACGCGGGCGGTGCGGCGACCGGATTGACGGTTTTGGACGTGTCGAAGCCGCTCACCCCGGTTCAGATGGCCCGGCTGAACTTTCCCGGGCAAAATTTCAGCTTCGCTTTGGCGGCCCAAGGGGGGCGCGTCGCTCTCGGCGGCCCCA
The DNA here is from genome assembly GCA_947471985.1 of Verrucomicrobiota bacterium. Classification (GTDB taxonomy): domain Bacteria; phylum Verrucomicrobiota; class Verrucomicrobiia; order Limisphaerales; family UBA9464; genus CANIZL01. Next base: position 19,259 of record CANIZL010000030.1, read on the forward strand.
GCGGCTTGGCCTTGGTGGACGCCCGCACGCCGGCGGCCCCAACCCTCATCACCAACCTGCCCTTGGCCCCCGTCATCGCCGCGACGTGGAGCCAGGACGACGTGGCCGCCCTCACGGGGTCCACGCTCCATCTTCTTGCTGCCACCACCGGCCGCACCCTCCTGCAGTATGGTCTGGGTGCGGATGCCGGTCAGGATGTCCAGGCGGTGGGGGACTATGTCTACGTATTGACCAACGTCCGACTGCTGATTCTGCGCCGCATGGATGGGCTGCTGTTGGAACTCGGACGCATCAGTTTGACCGGCACAATCTCCCCGTTGGAGAACGGTCGAAAACTCTTCGTCGGTGGCGGAAAAGCGTATATCGGAGCCTTCGACGGATTCTCCATCGTAGACGTGCTCAATCCCGCACTACCCACGGTGCTGGGTGCGCCCCCGACGACGCAGGCGGCCATTCACGATTTGGTGGCGAATGGCGCCGGCCTGCTGCTCCCGGTGGTCAGTTTCTCCGGAACCAGCACGCTCGCAGTGGGCGCGTATGACGTCCGTAATCCGGGCGATACCACCCGTTTCCTGACCTCCTGGCAAACTCCCGGGGAAGCCCGCGCCCTCGTACTGCATCGCGGACTTGCGTACGTCGCCGACTCGGGCAACGGCCTTCAGGTGCTGAATTATCTTTCGCCCGACCTCGCCGGGGTGGCGCCGACACTGACCTACACGGCCAATTTCGCCCTCTCGCCCGCCCGCGCGTCCTACGGCTCGCGCCTGCGCCTGCAGATCGACGCCCAGGACGATGTCCAGGTGCGGGAAGTCACCGCTTTTGTGGACGACGTACCGGTGGCCACAGCCGAACGATTCCCGTTTCAACTGAGTTTCACGGCCCCCAATCAGGCTCCGGGACGCACCAACTTTTCCCTCCAACTCCGGGCCACGGACACGGCGGGCAATACGCGATCCACCCCACCTTTGCTCGTCGCGCTGGCGGTGGGCATTGATCCACCGCGATTGCTGACGACCTATCCCTATCCCGGCACCCGGCCGGACTCTTTTGGCTTCACCAATGTCACGGTTGATTTCGATCAACCGCTCGCGCCGGCTTCCGTCACTCCCACCATGCTGTCGGTATTGGGGGCCGGAACGGACAAGAAATTTGGCACAGCAGATGATGTCGCGCGCGCCGGCACGACCGTTCTCAGTCCCGACGGCAAGCGATTGGAATTTGTCGGGACCACTCAATTCCCGGACGGATTGTTCCGCGTGCAACTGACCCCCGGGGCCCGCGGCACGGCGGTCGATGGGCTCGCGCGCGTGGAACCCGTCACGTGGAGCTTTGAAGTCGTGAGTGTCCGACCGCGCTTGAGTGCCGCCACCTCGCCCTCGGGCCTGGTCGCCGCTCCGCTCGATGGTCTGGCCGTCGTCGAGGCTGCGCTGGATCAGCCCACGACTCCCGCGCGGGCGCCGTTGGCCCTCTTCAGCCTGAAGGAAGCCGGACCGGATCGAACCCGGGGGACAGCCGATGATATAACCCTGCCGCTGACCTCGATCATCCTGACCGAGACCGCCAAGGGCTTTCAACTGACGCCCGCGACCCGCTTGGGCGCCGGGCGTTATCGCCTGTCCCTGAGCGGCAACGGCTATACCGCCTCCCAGGTTGATTTTGAATTGCGATCGGTCCCCAACATCTGGCGCAATGCCGCCGGCGGCCGGTGGACAGTGGCGACCAATTGGGCCAGCGGCGCCCCCCTGGTAAACGATTTCCTCAGCATTCCGCGTTTAACGCCGAATCTAAGCACGACCAACAACACCCTTCCGACCTTGAACCGCATCGAGAGCGCCGCGGATTTTGTCCAGGAACCCGGCAATCTAATTTTGACCGGCGAGGGCTACTTCGATGGGTACAGCCGTTTTCTCAGCAGCACCTTCGGTGCGGTTAATCTTTCGGGCGGTGGCACGATCATCAACCGGGGCACGATGCAACTCTCCACCGGCAGCGGGGCCGTCAATCGCACCGTGGAGTTACAGGACATAACCCTGGAAAACCGTGGGGAATTGACGTGGGACGCCGCCCAGTTGGGATTCACCCACACCAATGCTATGCTCTTCAACGGGCCAACGGGCGTGTTTTCCCTGGGGGCCAAGGCGACGAGCACCCACAACGGAGGAGGTGCCTTCACCACCGTGGGCCGAATGGTCAACGCCGGCCTGCTGCGCAAATCGGCGGACACCAATCCGGTGAGCCTGCGAACGATTAAAATGGAGAACTCCGGGCAAATTCAGGTCACTCAAGGCATCTTGACCCTCGGAGAAACCGATGGCCCCGGAACAATGGAGGTGCAAGCGGGTGCCGGCATCATCTTCACGCGGCTGACTCAGATGGCGCCCGAGGCCCGCATCTTTGGCGGGGGTGATATCTACATCTCGGGCGGACCGACCAACGCACCGCAGGAACTGACCCATCGGCACGAGATCACCGGTCTCACCATCGCCACCACGGGGTACACCGATATACGGCAAGCCTTGAATTTCCCCGGCCTGCAGTTTCGCTCTTCCGGCGGCTGGTTTCGCTTCCACGCCCCCAGCACCACGCGGAGGCTTTGGGTCATCGGCGGAAGCTTCGAAGGCCTCGAGGTCAATGCGCCGGCGCTCACCGAAGTGCTGGATCTGGAACAAGGCCGCTTCACCGGGTCCGGCACAGTCGCCGTGAGCCAGAATCTCCGCTGGAAAAACGCCTGGCTCGGGGCCGGTGGCGATATCTCCGTCGCGGCCCAGGGTGAAATCTACGGCTCAGGCAAACTCGACCAGCGTCAGATCCACATTCTACCCGGCGCCACGGTGGTCTGTCCGGACACCGCTTTCATCGGCACCAGCGCCCGCGCTCTGGAAGGACGGATCGTCAACGACGGCACCTTGATTAAGCGCGGCCCCGGTACCCTGAGCGTGCAAGTCAGCCTGGAGAACCGTTCCCTGATCCGACTGGAAGCGGGCGAGCTGCTGATCGAACGCCAGCCGCAAGGGGACGGACAATTGTTCTTCCCGCGGGGCGAACTGCAATTCGCCGGCGGCTCTCTCCGATTGTATCTCCAAACCATCAACGGTTCGTCCCTGGGCCTCGGGACCAATGGTGTGATCAGCGGTTTTGGAAAAATCACCACTGAATCCGGTTTCGGCAATCGGCTCAGAAATAGCGCCTTGATACGTCTCAATGTCCCCGGTCGCACGCTGGAGTTAGTCGATCATGACTACGATCAAACCGCCGCCGGTGAATTGGAAGTTACCCTGGGCGCCGCCGGGATTGGCCGCTTGTCCGGCAATCGCGGCGCCAGCCTCAAGGGCCGCCTCCGCATCGTTCTGGAGCCCGGCTTCGAACCCACCGTGGGACAAAGCTTTGTGCTCCTCAGCATGGTGCGTTCGGGAACTTTCAATGAAGTGATCCTGCCCCCGCTCGGTGCCGGTCACCGTTTGGCCGTCACCTACCCGGCCGGACAGGTGGCGGTAACCGTTGTTGCGGATCCTTGAGAACCACGCGTTCCCCGCTGATCCAACGCAGCCTCCCGTGAACGAGAGCGTACCTGCTGACTCCGTGTCTCAATCCACGGAGCCTCCGATCGTTTCACCCCCACGGACACCCATGCCGGCATCTTCGAATTGGGCCGTCCGCCTCCTGCGGCTCTTCGCACTCTTTACGCTCGCCAATGGCGTGGGACTCCTCACCCGCCAGATCCCCAGCCAACTTTCGGGCCTCAATACGTTTGAGACCAGAGACCTGATTCAGGTGGGGTATGGATGCCTCTTGGTGACCGGCAGCATCGGCGCACTACGCGTGCGCCGCTCCGGCATCCGCCTTCTGGTCGCGGCCGTCCTGTTGCGCACAGCTCAACTCGGCTTCGGCGTGGCTCCCCAATTTCTCATCGTTGGGCTGGATACCCTCGGGATCGTTCTATTCGCCCTAGTTCTGGGCATCCACCTGGCCGTTGCTGCGCTCCTGTTTTGGCTCCAACGGCGCCGCAAAAGCGAAGCGTTGGGTTTGCCGAAAACGTGGAAGGTAGCCACCACCGCCACTGCTCTCATCGTCGCCGCGATATACCTGGCGCTGTTCCTGCCGCAACAGGATGCCCGTGACGATCAACGCCACCCCCTGCCCCAAGCCCTCGACTTGCGCGGCACCGGCATCCGCAACTTCCGCCGGTTCTTCCCACACGCCTCGCCCGCGCCCAGTGCCTCCGGCTTCGCCATCGTGGAACAACGCGATGGACTCATGGAAATCACGGGCCTTCCTTTCGGAAGCCACGTCCGATGGCAATGGCTCATCGACCAAAACTACATCGAAGCCAGCGGCCCGGTACGGTTCTTCGGCAAGTCGTGGCAATCTCCCCCGTTGATTCCTGGCGGACTCCCGCTTCGCGGAATTGAATTCTCCAACGACGACGGTCCCATCACCGGCACCCTCACCCTGGCCACCGATGCCCGGCGAAATCTCTACGTCTTTGTCGAGAATTTCTCCGTATACGGCAAAGAGAGCGAAGGCGCCTACGTGGCGCCGGATCCCGCCCGCCCCCGGCATTGAGCTGATCAAGCGATCCACCGCGTCCTCGTTTCCACGGGATCACCCGGGGACCTTCGCAAAACCTCAAAGTCGCACTATTCCCCGTCCTGAGAAGTCCTTGGATGGATCCCGGTTACCCAGCGTGCCCTCCGACACCAAATTCCTGAAATCCACCACCAACCCGGACAAGGCGCAACGTCCCACTTCCCCCCAGGATCGGTCACGTCCGCTTGAGCAAAGGGTGTCGACGGGGCACGTACCCGAAACGTCGCCCATTCGGTGCGTTGAGGAGCGAGTGGCCGAATCCGGAGTTTCCCGGGGCCGGGAAGCAGAAATGATATCGCACGATCTCTTCGCCCACTTTCATTCCGCCGCCGACACCCAACCGAAGGTAGTGCATTTGACGATTTGATGTATGTCCGTCAAAGTGTCCGTCATGCGAGTAACGTCCCGCGATTTTCAACGCGACTTTGCCAAAATGAAAGCCAGGGCCAAAGGGGGTGAGGTAATTCTCGTTACTTCGGACGCCGAAGAATTTCTGTTTCAAGCGGCAAAACCCCGAACCTGGCAAGGCGCTCTAAAAGGCCGGGCGCAAATCAAAGGGGATATCTTCCAAACGGGCCTGAGTTGGAACGCGAGCCGGTGAAATATCTACTCGATACCCACGTTTGGATTCAGGCGGCATTGGGCGAGCCCTTGCCGGCCTTGGTCCAGCAGGCGCTGACCGAGCATGGGGATCAACTGGCGCTGGCGGATATATCGCTCTGGGAGGTGGCCAAATTGGTGGAGTTGGGCCGATTGGAACTATCGGTGTCGCTCGCCGAATTTCTTCAGCTCGCGCTTACAGCGGAACTCACCGTTCTGCCAATATCTCCAGCCATCGTCGAGCGGGTCTCGACATTGGAAGAATCCGGCTTTCACAAGGACCCGGCGGATCAACTGATTGTCGCGACGGCCCTCGTTCACCAGCTTCGACTGATTTCCGACGACTCCCGCATTCGACAATGGGGCCAGGTTCCGCTGCTTTGGCGTACGCTGCGCCACTGAACGCTGGCCGATTATTTTCGAGGAAGGGGATCCCACGATCTCGCCCTCGCAACCGCACGGGCGGGGAAGCCCTGGCAAAATCCGCGATCGGGTTGCAGCGGTAGTTTGCCCTCTACTGGGTTCAATCCATCGACGTTCGGAACCAGGAAATTTCTCCGTCGACGGCAAAATTAGCGCCCTCCTAAATCGCGGTTTCATCCCGACTCAAATTCTCCCGCCGGGCGAAGGGTTCCATCGTCACTATCCAGCCGCCGTGTCGGGTCATCAGGGCCACGTCGCCCACCCGAAATTCGCGTAGAAATTTATCCTCCAACTGACAGATCCGGCGGTGGCCATCCGGAAACTCGACCCAAAACAAATATTCCGCCCACGGACTCAGTTCGCTGTGAGGTTGCCCGAACCCGGGGGTTCCGTCCTGGACCATCTTCCGATCCGCCACAATCTGGACCACCGTTACAGCGTCGGTTTGGGGCGAGGAAAAGCGGCAGCTCAGTTCCCGAATCAGCGGACTGCCCCGGCGCCAGAGGAGATAGAGACACAGGCCCACCGCATACAACGCACCGAGGGTAAATTCCACGCTGGGCGAGGGACTCACCCACAGCATCCAGGTGTTGCCGGTTGCACCGAGGTAAAGCAGCAGCGCGATCAAGAGTCCGATCAGCGCCAGACCTTCCACGAAACGGAGTGCGGGAATCCGCCCCTTGGGGTTGTATTCGAGCCGCATTTGTTGGGACTATCCGTAGTTCGTGCGAATCGACAATGGGAATTCGGTAATACTCGCTCCAGTCCTTCGGAATGGGAGGGCCCGCGCGGTTAAAGCGGAATCAGCAGCCCCGAGCATCGACGACCTCTGCCGCTTTGGAAGTCCATCATGCGAGCCGGACACGTGCCGAAATTATCAGCGGGCGGGCATTGCAGTTCTGCGGAAGACTCGGGTGCCAGTCACTCTCCATTGCAAAGCGGCAGAAGACTACCGCAGTCCAAGACGCTGGCGCGACTTCTGACGCGCTCGATCGCAACGCGGCGGGGGGCGGGACGCTCGTTCGGTCCCAAGGAGTGGGTCGTACGTGGGAGGTGAGGGGAACGACCACCACTTGCGGGTTTTAGCTAACTCCCATAGCATCAATGCCTACATGCAAAGGAGAGGATCCGGTTGGGCCGTTTCTCGCGCCGTCCTAATCGGTGGACTGGCCACTCATTTGGCCCAGAGCGCCACGCCTCCGGTCAATGACGCCTTCACGAATGCGATCCCGGTTACCGGGAACTCCTTGATCCTCGAAGCCGATCTCACCGCGGCGACACTCGAACCTTTCGAATCCGCCGCTGGCATTTCTGGAACTGCCTGGTGGCGCTGGACGGCTCCCACGGATGGCCTTGTCGAGTGGGTCGGAACCGGAGTCCGACCGGAGTGGCTTGATGGCATCCGCACGAGTGAGATTCTCTCGGTCTTCACTCGGGACGGCCAGGGGCAGTTACATCTCCAATCTTCGTCAATGGATCGGGGGTCGTTTCAAACAAAGGCAGCTCAGGAGTATTTCCTGCAAGTCAACACCGGTTGGAGCGGTGGTCATGGTCAAATCATCATTCTTCCGCTGCCGCCGCTCGTTGCCCCTTGGCAGGCGCGGGTCGAACTGCACCCGGTCGTGGAACCCGCCCCCGCAAACGATTCGTTCATCGGCCGAACGGTCCTGACGGGAGTGGACGCGGTCTTCGGCGGAAGCCTGCGCGCCGCCACAGAAGAGGACGGTGAACCGCCATTGCCCGGCACGCTCCGCCATACGCGTTGGTGGTCCTGGACCGCCCCGGGAAATGGAACGGTCCGACTCCAGAATCTGGGCACCAACACCCCGGCCGTTATCGGAATTTATCGCCAGGGCACCTGGTACCAACTGGAGTCCATCGCGAACTCCGCCACCGAATTCGGAAACGGCTGCCAAACGATTCCGCGCGGTCGGGAAACACTCGAGTGGGACACCGTCGCCGGCGAGGACTATGCGATACAGCTGGATCGGGCAGCCGAAGGTGAATGGGATACCGCCTATTCCTTGCAGTTGTCGTTCACGGCAGCGCCCGAGAACGACGCAGCAAAACACGCCCGCGAATTGACGGGCAACGATCTTTCCCTGGTGGTGAACAACTTCGGGGCGACGACCAACCCCGGCGATCCCGTGCTGCCGAAGGAGTCGGGTGCCGGTTCAGTCTGGTTTCGTTGGACTCTGCCCGGTGCCGGTATCGCGCAAGTGGTCACCAACGAGCCCATTCGCTATCACGAGCCGGTGTTCGAAGTAATTCCCCCGGCCGGCACGTGGTCGGGCAGTGTTGAGATTCGTATCAACACGGGTGGTGGCGGCTGCGGCGCGCTGGTGGATTTGCATCCCCTGCCCTCCTTCCTGCCGATGATTGGGCTGTATCAGGGGTCCGTTTCACCAGCGCCCGGGCAGCCAGCAGCCCTAGGGCTGCTGGCCTCCGGCACGAACGGCGCAGTAGCCGAAATCAGTAACGAGGTGTGGATACAATTGGATGGACACCTCGGCACATCCGGATCCACCCCGTTGAACCTCCTCTTCACGGCGCCGCCGGCCAATGATGAGTACGAGAATCGCATCGTCCTGCCGTCGGCGGCGGTGAACGTGGGTGGACGTACCTTCGCCGCGACCCGGCAGGCGGCGGATCTGATCGGAAATCGAACCGTGTGGTGGGAATGGCAGGCGCCGTCCGCGGGCCGCTGGGTGCTGCGACCGAAGGCGGGGCAATACGATCACGAATTCATTGTGGCTCCCGGTCCGACCCGGCATCCGTTGGCGGAATCCTTCTTCACAGATGCGGCGCCGGTAATGTTCACGGCCGCGGCTGGGGACGTCTTTACGATCTGCGTGACGGCTCGTTCGGGTTTCGGAGACAACGTGAGCTTTACCCTGGAGCCGGTGGTGGCCGCTGCATTGGAATTCGGCCAGCGGTCCGGAGGAGGCTTTGATCCGCAGCATCCGGCGTTGCTCTTCCCGGCCAGCTTCGATCTGCCGTTTCAAATCGAAGCGTCGACAAACCTGATCGACTGGCAGATGGTCACCACCCGACCGGCGTATCCCGGGGGAATCTGGCTTGATACCGTGACCAATGAACCGGCCGCCCGGTTTTACCGGACCCGGGTGCTTTCGCCCTGACCGCCGACACTTCAGCATTTCTCCATGGCAGCACTTAACATCCTACCAAGCTTTTGCCTCTGGCTGACCGGAATCAGCCTGGCGCTGGCCCAATCCGATGTTTCCGCGGAATTGGAACCAATCCGGGCGAAGTACCATCTCCCAGGGCTCTCGGCCATGGCGATCAAGGACGGGCGAATCCTGGCGCAAGGTGCGGCGGGAGTGCGGCGGATCGGTCAGACCAATCGGCTGACGGTGGCGGATAAGGTGAACATCGGGTCCTGCACCAAGTGGATGACCGCGACGATCGCCGCCCGGCTGGTGGATCGGGGACTGATTCGCTGGGACACCCGGATCCGGGACCTCTTCCCGGAATATAAGGGATTCCATACCGCGTTTTCGGAGGCGACCTTGGACCAGATCCTGGCCCATCGGGCGGGGATCCAGCAGGGGCTGACCTTTGAGAGTCGGCACTGGAATCAATTGATGGCCCAAAATGGGACTATTTCCCAGATCCGTCGGTGGGTGGCGGATACCGTCCTGTCCGATCCGCCAGAGGTGACTCCCGGTGAATTTCTCTATAGCAATCAAGGCTATACCGTGGCGGCAGTGATGCTCGAAACGGCCACCGGAAAACTCTGGGAAGACCTGATGGTGGACGAGGTTTTCACCCCATTGCGACTGGAATCGGCTTCGTTGGGATTGTCGTACGGAGCCGCCTTGCCGCCGAAAGCTCCGGTGGGACATGACCTCGCCCAGGGTCAGACACAAGCGGTGCCCCGCGCGCCCATGGACGCCGGCACGCGCCTACGATATCAAGCCGCCACTGCGCCCGGCGGATTTGTCGTCTGCACGCTGCAGGATTGGACCAAGTTTCTGCACGCCCACGCCACCAGCGATATCAGCGACTACCTGACGACGGCTTCCGCAGAGCGACTCCAGAAGCCGTTCATCGGGGCGGAGGGCTATGGCCGCGGGGTGGTCGCGGTGGACCGCTCTTGGGCGACGCCAGGCCAGGCGCTCAGTCACGACGGCGACATCTTTGGGGAAGGCGCTGTCGTGTGGATGGCGCCCGCCCGAAACCTCATCGTGGTGGTCTTTACCAATTGCCGCTCCGAAGGCTCGGAAGTGCCGCTGGGAATGGACGAAGTGGCGGGATTGCTGGTCGGCCGCTATGCCGGAGCGTTCGCCAAAGGCCCCTGGCTGGAACAACCCAGGATGGGGCGGATCCGAGCGGACGCCGGGAAACTCGCGCTCGAACTGCAAACGTTGCCGGGCGTGAAGTACCTACTGGAGAGTTCGACCGCGCTGGAGAATTGGACGGTGATCCCGGGAGCCATCGAATCGCCGGCGGGATCTTTCCTCCAGACCTACATCGAGACGAATCCGCTCGCCCCCAAGTTCTATCGGCTCCGCCTGAGCGGCGACGCGAACTAGCGGCCGGTGGTGGATGTCCAACCGCGCTAAGGGTGCACGTTTGGCAAACCGTAGCCGAATCCCGGCACTTCACCGTTCCACGGTGAACGTCTCGTCGAACGCGTCCACCGGACCACGCGACGGCCGTACCCGGCCACCCTCATCCGATCGATCTTTGCCTACGGAGTAGATTCGGTAGCCACGCTCCGACCGGACGAACTTCAGCGGCTGTGGTAGAAAGACATCCTGAAGAAGCTCGTTCGGGGGTAGCGAATCCAGTTCCTCGATCCGCTGCGGAACCATGCCACCGTGCGCCAGCCGATGCCGCTCAATCGCCACCGCGATCCATGCCAACCGTCGTCGGGCCTCGAGGACGCCCCAAGAATCGCCAAAACCAGTCAGTGCCGGCAACAGAACGCCGCTATAATATTTCGGCGGGAAGGACGCCACCGACTGCTTCGCCGTCTCAAAAACCCGCCGCAGTTCCTGGAGATTCTGCGGCGTGGGATCGCCCGACAATTCGATGGCCCGGGCGTACGTGGTGAGTACCAAACGGGTATCCGCCGCTTTCCAGCCAGCCATCACGTAGAGCCATTCCGCCATTCGCAGTGGCCGTCCGTTCAGCTGATCGATGCCATCACCATCGGGATCGCCATCGAGATTGGCGACGTCCATGATGGGCATGCTCAACAAATGGAGTGCCATCGCCCGCTCGTTGCTAAAGGCATGCGACAGTCCCTTCAGAAAACTTAGCTTGGCCAGCACCTGTTCCATGGCCACCAACTGCCGGGCGGTGGGAGTCCCGCGGCAGAGCAGATACTCAACCACGCCAACGGCCCTGCTGGCGCTACTCAAGCGAACCAGGTGCCCCTCCATCGTCGGTTCCTCCGCGAGCAGGTCCGCCACCCGCTCCAAGTCCCCCATCACACGGATGGCGGCATCCGCGTCCCCCCGATCAATCGCCAACAACGCCTCCAACCAGAACAAGCGCGCCTCACGCCTCATTTCCCGCTGGTGCGGCAGCAAAGTGCCGAACCATTCCCGGGGATCCACCTTGAAATCCGCTCGCGGCCGCCGGAGTGCAACGCGGACAGCCGCCAAATGATCGGACTGCGCCTTCAGGTATTCCGCGGCGACCGACCGCACCGCGGTGTCCATCGGCAATTTTCCCTTCTTCCATCCCACGGTGCGCACCAATTCGACCAGCTCCGGAGGCATTTTAGGCTCCGCCTGCTTGGCGGTCGGATGACTCCCCACGCGCCACTTGGACCAAAACTCCGGGGACTCCGACTCCCACAAATCAAGCAGTGGCACGGCGGCGTTCTCCGGATCCGCCACGACCGATCGCCGGGCCTGAACGTCTGGCAAGGTCATGGGCTCGCCCGCCTCGCGAACTTCGGCGATCAAACGACGATTCGCCGAATCATTGCCCGAACGCCACAGCCAACACCCACCGATCAGCGTCAGCAGACCGAAGCCCAGCCCGGTGAGCAAGCGTCGCGCGATCCGACGAAGCGAGCGCTGCGGCAAGCGAGGCGAGGTGGCGGTCATGATTAAATCCAATTGGATTGTAAAGAGCCATTCATCACCAATCAGGTTCGTGATCCAACCATCAATCGCGCCCAAAACCCGAACTCTAAACCGCATGATTGGTCCCTAACCCTAACCAGCGAAATATTCGATTGTCTTCCCATATTGTAGATTCGATCGACTCTTGGTGAAGTGATCCACTTTGAGCATTCCAGGATCCCGGACCGTGAAACTATTTCGGCGATACTGTAGGCTCGATTCGAACCCGGTAGAATCTCGTACTGGTCTCGGTGGCCGGATCACGAATGGTCTGCCAATTGCCGTCGCCCGAAACTCGCAGTAGGGACGACCAGTTCACGGCCTGGAGTTGTCCGGAGAATTCCAACGCGTAAACGTGATTGGTGACGGTAGGAAAGGCTAGTTCAAACCCTGCCGCAGAAACAAATGGGCCCCAAAGCATGCTTTCCGGAACCTGTGCGGTGGTATGGATTCGGGCGATGCGATTTCGCGGGGTCCGATTGACCTGCTCGAAGCTTCCTCCAATCAACATGCGGCCTTGAGAATCCCACGCCATGCATTCAAACCCGGGCACCAGCGCCTGGAATCGTGGATCCTCCTGCCCGCGAGGTGATCGACGGCTGATGATGAAACCGCAAATCGCAATATCCCCGTTAGGGAATGTGCCAAATCCGCCGATCTCCCCAACACGCCAGCCGGTAGGAAAGGTTTCATCAACCCGGCCATCAGGCAACAATCGCAAGAGCCGTCCTTTCCCGTTGGGATCCTTGGCCCATTTGAGCCCGCCGAAACCTCCCCCGACCAGTATACCGCCATCGGGCATCAAATGCAGGCGTCCCATGATATCAGTGTGCACTTGATCAGTTTGAAATGTAGGATCAAGACCACCATTGGGCAGGAAGCGGTACACCGTATACCTCGAACTTCCGTCGACCTTGGGGTCCATGGCCAGCCCCAGGAATCGACCGTCCGGATAAACCGCCAATTGACGAATTTCCGAGGGGATTTCGATCCCGGCAATTACAAACGTCGGATCCCGTCGGCCAGAAGTGTCGAGAATGGCAGTGAATGGGCGGGAATTTTTTTCCATCCCGGAGATCAACACCCGTCCTTTGTCGAGCAGCGCCAAGGACCCCACCTGTACCCCATGGGGCACTTCCGGCAAAAAGGTGGGATCCAACTCGCCGTCCGCACTCAGGCGCACCAAACCGAAGCGTTCGGCCCCGTTGTACTGTTCAAAACCGCCGGCAATATAGATTCGGCCAACGCTATCCAATGCCATGGTGGTCGCCCGCGACGTCGCCGAATCGGACTTGTGAAATGTGTCATCCAACGCGCCGTTGGGGTGCAACCTGGCCAAGCCACCGACCACAGCGCCCCGATACCGGCTAAAGCGCCCCAGAATTATGATTTTGTCGCCTTGAACAGCAATACACTTAACCACTTGGTTGGGCCCATCCAGCGGGTCGAAGGTCGCGTCCAGTGCTCCGGGCGAAACCGGTTCAGCATTCACGATCAAGTGGGCCGGCGCCGTAGTGATTTCGCCAAATTGGTTGGAAACAACCAGTTGGTAGGAGCCCATATGGTGGTAGGCCAAGCGGGCGATGGAAAATGCGGAGTTTGTTGCCGCGGGAACATCTTGACCGTTGAACCGCCACTGGTACCGGCCGGGCGGGTGACTTCGGACGGCCGCGGAAAACTGAACGTCCTGTCCCCTCACTCGAACCTGGCTCGTCGGTGATTGGGGCACGAGCGGCGGCCCCGTTCGGGGAATGCCAGCATGGATCTTGGCCAGCAGATTCCGACCACTTGAACCCGTCACGATGATGTCGTCGCCGGGTCCCATGGCCCCAAGGCGGACGCGATCGCCCAGTGGGGGGGTGACCAGATAACTTTCATCAACGCTTCCATCGGCATTTAATCGAGCAATGGACTGTCGAGTCGCTCGTCCCACCTGATCGAATTGCCCAATCACGACCACTTTGCCGCCCTTTTCCGAAAACGCATACTCGTAGTCAATCGGGAATTCCGGTGGCGTAAAACTGACATCCAAGCTGCCGTCCCAGTTGAGCAAAGCCAAATTCCGACGTCCGTCGCCACGAGCATCATCAAATCGACCTAGGACCAACAATTTGCGCTGCGGCGTCAATTGGACACTTGCGATTCGGGGTCGCTGGGCTCCGCTTGATTTCAAAGGAACCGGATTGAAGCCTTGATCCAGCGAGCCATCCATGTGCAAACGCGCCAATCCAAAGCGAGGGGCGTCGTTAATTTCCATGAATTGGCCCCACACGTAAATGCGATCATCCTGGCCCACCATTATTTCACTGATCATCAGGGCGTCCTTCACTGGATGAAATGTCCCATCCAAATTCCCGTCGCTTCGGAGCCTCAGAATTTGATTTGATCGGTCATCGGGAGGGTTCTCTTCCTCTGATTCAGGCGAGGATCCAGTCAATACGATCAAGCCTCCATCCGGCACTCCGGCAATTTTGGATATTTCATTGGTAATTCCAACAGCGAACGCAGCGTCCCGTTGACCATCCGGCAACAACCGAATGACCTGAACCGATTCAGGGTCGCCCGCGACGGTGACACGTGCGTAAATCCATTCACTTCCCGCATCGGCAATCTTCCAGAGGCGCTTGAAATTCAACTCACCGGAATCGAATAGAGGATCCCTGCGTCCATTGACGAGGTAACGACGAATACAGGGCGTGGTCGGATCGGTTGGCGAATCGCATCCTGTCAAAAATCGGCCATCCTGCAAAACCAGGATTTGATCAATTGAAAAAGTTGGGTCAGTGCCGCCGAACGTTGGGTCCATGTCGCCAGGCTCGGCTGCTTTCAGGATTGGCACCCAGGCGAGGGCGATGATCCACAGCCAAAGTGGAAGCAGGTAATTCGCGATGGGCTTGGCCATCGCCGGCTTATTGCCGGGAACGATTGATTGGCCGGCGCGCCATTCCTCCTTTGGGGGACTAACGACCTGATTAAATTGCACAGCCGGCGTCATTTGAATTTGGAGAGGCTTAGCGGTTGCCGAACTAGGTGCAAGCCGGGAGCCTGCGAGGCGCCCAGGCTGGACTCGCTCGCGGCGGATCCGAAAGGCTTGGAAGGTGCCGAGGGCGAGGTTGCACCGGCGGGCCGCCGTGGAGCACTGATTACTCCCGTCTCAATTGCATATAATCGACACCGCCGGATTTTGGCTTGCCTGTGCTATGGGCTGGAGCGCCGCTTTCCGGCCTGTAGGGACGGGATGGGCGCGTCGAACGCCCTTCGCAATCGCACGCTCTATCGCTCCCCGTTGGGGCACACTCCTCGAGGGGACGTGGACCCAGCCCGATGGGCTGGGCTAAGTAATTCCGCACCTTTGGCGCTTCAGCAACAGCCCGAGGGGCCGCAGCCGCAGTCGCCGTCGGAGACTATTATCGCCGCGCCTTTCTTCGCTCCCCAGCCACCGAGGATCACGCGGCGGATGGGCTCGCCCGTCTGCGGGTGTTGGGTCAGCGCCTCGTCGTTCATGCTTTGCTGGAGTTCGTAGTGCTTCACGACGTCGCCCTCGCGGGTCGGCACGGTTTCGTAGAGATAAGTGGTCATAGAGTTTGAGTTGCGAGTGTGGAGCCGGCCAATCGGGCCAGGGCGTCGGGGCCGGTGGGCTCTTCCAATTGCCAGGGCAGCCAGGCGGTGCGGGTGGCGTATTTCTCCACCACCTCGTTCATATAACGATGCTCGGCTTCCTCCCGGCATTTCAAAAGGGGATCGCACGAGCCGCTGTGCAGCAGGCTTTGGTTGATCACCCACGCAAAGGGTTCGATGTGCGCGCGGCGCAAATCCTCCTGCAGGGCCGCCGCTTCATGCACCGGCGTGGCTTCCGGCAGGGTGACCAGCAGGATGTGCGTAAAGGCCGGATCCCGCAGGCGCTCCAGCAGGTGCAGGACTTCGTCCGGCTGCGTGCTGCGGGACTGACGTTGAAGTTCGCGATTATACGCTTCGCTGGCGTCCAGCAGCAGCAGCGTGTGGCCCGTCGGGGCCGTGTCGAGCACCACAAAGCGGTCGGTGCCGCGTCCCACTTCGCGGGCAAAGGCGCGAAAGACCGCGATCTCCTCCGTGCAAGGCGAGCGCAGATCCTCTTCCATCAACGCGCGAGCGGCCGCATCCATCGCACTCCCCTGAGCGCGCAAAACCTCTTGTTGATAGGCCGCGGTCTCGGCCGCGGGATCAATCCGACTGAGCGTCAGTCCCTCCACCTGTCCGGCCAGCGTCTGGGCCACATGCGCGGCGGGATCGGTCGTACTGAGGTGCACCTGATGGCCGTTCCGGGCGAGTTGGACCGCGATCGCCGCGGCGACCGTGGTCTTCCCCACCCCACCCTTGCCCATCGTCAAAATCACGCCGCGACCCGACTTCTCCAGCGTGGCGACCAATTCCGCCAGGCTTTCCATCGGCGGCGGGGTCCAATCGGCTTGGGGCACGG
The DNA here is from genome assembly GCA_947471985.1 of Verrucomicrobiota bacterium. Lineage (GTDB taxonomy): Bacteria > Verrucomicrobiota > Verrucomicrobiia > Limisphaerales > UBA9464 > CANIZL01. The sequence continues at coordinate 35,429 of CANIZL010000030.1, forward strand.
TATGACACTCACCGGATGCTGCGCCGCTCAACAACACCCGTAGACCGGCGATGCCCAGGATGTTGATCGGTCGCAGCGGCACCAGAAAGCTGGGTAAACTCGCAATGAACGCCGCGGAGGCCTTCAGCGCCGCCAATCCGCGCTGCTGCAGGGCCTGCGCGGTGGGGTCGTCGGGACAACGCGTGGCAAAGCTGCCGTTGATGATCAGGCATTGGTTGCCGACGCCGATTGCCCGGAGTTCCAGCGCGGTGCGTTCAGCTTCGCGCAGGGCGGCGCGTTGGGGGCGACTCACCAACACAAGAGTCGTCGCCGTGGCATCGGCCAAGGTCCGCACGGTGGCCTCGTAGATGCTGCGCTGCTTCGCGAGTCCGGCCAGCGGGCCCAAACACGAGGTGCCACTGGTGCTCTGATCCAGAAACTGATCCCACGCCTTGGCGAGGCTCATCAGGCGCAGCGTGTGCCCGGTCGGGGCGGTGTCGAAAATGACGTGGTCGTAGCCCTGGGCCGTCTCGGGATTGCCAATGAGTCCGGAAAACTCATCAAAGGCCGCAATCTCCACCGTGCAGGATCCGGAGAGTTGCTCCTCCATGCTGCGCAGAGCCGCCTCGGGCAGCAGTCCGCGCATCGGTCCGATTAACCGCTCCCGATAGGCGGCCGCCGCGGCGACCGGATTGATGTTCAGGGCATCGAGTCCCCGCACGCCCGGAATTGGCGTGGGCAAATGGGTCAGCGGAGTGGCCAGAACTTCATCGAGATTCGACGCTGGATCGGTGCTGACGAGCAGCACGCGTCGACCGGCTTCGGCCAGTTTGAGCGCGGTGGCGCAGGACAACGACGTCTTCCCCACGCCGCCCTTGCCGGTGAAGAAGAGGAAGCGGGTCGTGCGAGCCGCTTCGGGTTGATACGGCGGCAGATTCACGGCGCCACCTGCGACTTCCCCCCGACGGTTTCGGCGGTGGCGGCCACGGTGGCCGCGGTCAGGGATTCCCGTTCCGCATCGGTCGGATAGCGGCCCTTCAGATGGACCGCGCCGTCGATCAGGAACAGAGGCAGCGCCGCCATCCCTTCCGTATCGAGCAGGGACTTCACCTGCGCATTCTGCACGAAGGCCATCGGCTGCTGGCCCAGATTGTACCGTTCCACCCGGACCCCTTGTTGACTCAACTGCGGTAGCAGCGCTGCCAGGCGGACCAGCGCGGGATCGATTTCAGTGCCGCAGAGACCGGTCGAACAGCACATCGGTGGATCGTAAATCTGGAGGGTTTTCATCGGGAGTTTCGCCAAGACCAAAGGATCAAGACACCGCCGCCGCGGCAGCCACACTGGCGCCGGAAAGTGGCGCGTGAGCTTGTAACGTCGGGTGCATCGATACTTCCACGATTAGCCAAAGGAGGGACGAGTCAAGGTGGGGCTTCCTGTCGTCCGCGCGCCATCGACCGTTCTGCGCCAATCCCTCACCGTTTCTTGCCCTTACGGGGAAATGTCACGCCCGATGACACTTCCGTGACACAAGGCCGACGACGGCGAGCGAGAGTGCCCGGGTCATGATTCGTCATCTCACCGTTCTGCATCTGGCCCGCACGGCCGGACACCCGGCTCCGCCCGCGGGCTGGGAGCGGTGCCTCCCACCGTCGAGCGCGACGAGCTGCTGGCGGCTGGAGACCTGCCAACGATCGCTGTTCGTGTCGCTGAATCCCGCCAGCCGCGTCGCGGTCCCGCTCGTCGCATTGCCGCCGGGCGTCGAAATTTTTCACGGCGCCACGGCGTATGAATTCCTGCTGCGCGTGGCCACCGGGCTCGCCAGCGAACTGGCCGGGGAAACCAATATTCTCGGACAACTGAAAGCCGCCTGGAGTCATCAATCCCGCCAATCCCCGTGGCTCCAATGGCTGTTTGCCGACGCGAAGGAAATTCGGGCGAACTACCTTTCGTCCGTCGGGGGCGCGTCGTACGGCCGCTTGGTGCGTCAGCTCCTGCGCTCCGCCGGCGGGTTGGACGCCGGCCCCGTGTTGATCGTGGGCGCCGGCGACATGGCCGAGACCGTCTGCCCCTGGCTCCGCGCCACGCCGATGCAAATTCTCAATCGCACGCCCGCCCGCGCGGAAGCGCTGGCCCGCCAACTGCAGGAGCAACCCGGCGCGACTGTGGAAGTGGTCGCCGCCGATCAAGCCGAAGCCGCGTGGCGCAACGCCGGGGCCGTCGTGGTCTGCGCACCGTTTGATCCGGTTGAAGATGTCCTTCGCCAGGAGTGGCTGCGCCCCGCCGGCCCGAACGAATTCGCCCGGCCCGTGATTCATCTGGGAGGCAATCGCCAGGACGCGGGCGATTGGTCCACGTTGCCGCAATTCCACTGCCTGGACGACCTCTATACGCTCCAACGTCAATCGGACGGACGGCAAGCCCGTCAACTCGGGCTCGCGTTCCAGGCCTGCCTCGAACGCGCCCGGCATCGTCTGTTGGGCAGTTCCCTGAGTCATCCCCATGGTTGGGAGGATTTGCCGGGCTTCTTTCCCGCGCCGGATTTCGCCCACGCCGGTTCGGTCACGGCGGAGTTTGCTCCGGCGGCTTGGGCGGCATGAAGGTCGGGAGTCCGGCCATCGCCACCGGCCCGGTGTCCGGAACCGCCTTGTGGCCGGCCGGAATTTGGCTGGCTTCGCCGACGCCCTCCCCCGTATTTTCTCCCCATCATTGCCGTCGCATGAATCCCACGGGCCAGCTCAACGCGCGTCCGCCGACCCGTCTTCGGACGCTGGTCGCGCTGAGCTTTGCGTGGCTGCTGTTCCTGTTCGCGCTGGGCGCGTGGTGGGTCTTTCACATGCAGCAACAGGCCGGGCGCATCGCGATGCTCGAGCAACAAGCCGGCCTGACCTCGCTGCAATCGGGGCAACAAGCGGCCCGCACGCAGCGGATGTTGTACTGGGAAGGGGCCACCTTTTTCGGGGCTTTGACCGTCAGTTTGCTGTTGCTCGGCTGGCTCTATTGGCGCGATGCCCGGCGGGCGCGCTCCCTGCACGGCTTCTTCGCCTCCGTCACCCACGAACTGCGCACCCCGCTCACCGGCCTGCGCCTCGAAGCGGAATCGCTGGCGGAACTGACGGCTCCGGATTCCCCGTCCCGCGCCTTGGTGGAACGTTTGCTCGATGACACCACCCGCATTGAATCACAGGTCGAACGCGCCCTCGAACTCGCCCGGGTGGAAGGCGCCGGTCCGGTCCCGACCCAACCGCTGAGTCTCCGCAGTGCGGTGGGCCAGTTTCTGCGCCAGTGGCGCGCGCCGATTTCTCCGGTCGTCACCGTCCGAAACAACGTCACCGACTCCGCCATCCTCGCCGATCCCGCGGCGTTGCAGATTATCCTGCGGAATCTGCTGGAAAACTCCGTCCGCCACGGCGGCCGCGATCAGGTGACCGTCGAACTCTCCGACCACAGCACACCTGAAGGCGTGGTCTTGAGTGTCACGGATGATGGAGCACCGACAGCAGTGTTGCCGCGGGAATTGGGACGTCTCTTCGAAAAGGGTTCGTCATCCCGCGGAGCCGGCGTGGGACTTTATCTCGTGCGGGCCCTCATGGAGCGCATGGGTGGACGCGCCCGATTCCTCCCCGCCCGGAGCGAGGCGCCCGCGCGGGGCTTCCAAGTGCAACTGCAATTCCGCCCGGAGGTGACCGATGTCTGATCGCCCCGCCGCCCGCGTGCTGTTTGTCGAAGACGAAGCCAATCTCGGCAGCACCCTGATGGAGCGATTGACGCGCTCGGGATTTGAGGTCACCTGGGCGCGGTCGGTCGCCGGCGCACAGGCGGAATTGGCGCGGCAGAGCTTTGATCTCGCCCTGCTGGATGTCGGTCTGAGCGATGGTTCCGGGTTCCTGCTCGGCGAGTCCATCCGTCAGAAGGCGGTTGGCACAGCGATCATTTTTCTCACCGCGATGGGCGATCCGCAATACCGGGTCCGCGGCCTGGAACTCGGCGCCGAGGATTACATTGTGAAGCCCTTCAACTACCAGGAGCTGGTCCTGCGCATGGAGAACGGGCTGCGTCGCGCCCGCTTTTGCGGCACCGGGCTCAACCGGGTGCAGGTGGGCCGGGCCGTGATTCATTTCCCCGCGTTCACCGCCGAGGTGGAGGGCCGGACCACGGCCCTGAGCCAGCGCGAAACCGCCTTGCTGAAGCTGCTGGTGGAACGACGCGGCTCGGTCGTCAGCCGGGACCAGATTCTGGACGTCGTCTGGTCACGCGACGATCATCCGACTTCACGCACCGTGGATAATTTCATCCTGAAACTCCGTCGACTCGTCGAGCTGGATCCGGAAACGCAGACCGTCATTCGCAGCGTCCGCGGAGTGGGTTATCAACTGAATGGCGACGCCTGCCGCGAACTATGAACCGTTTCAATCTCGCCTTTCACCGCCGCAATCCCGGGCGGCCGCCGGTCTGGCTCATGCGCCAGGCGGGCCGCTACCACGCGCACTATCAGGCACTGAAGCGCGATCACGATTTCATCGCCCTGTGCAAGGACCCCGTGCTCGCGTGCGAAACCACGATGGGACCGATCCGCGACTTCGACTTCGATGCCGCGATTCTTTTCTCCGACCTGCTGTTTCCACTGGAGGTGATGGGGATGGGTTTGAAGTACTCGCCCGGACCGGTGCTGGACTGGCACCTGAAATCGGTCGCCGATCTGGCGCGACTCACCGGAGGCGCCGCGCGGGTGAAGGACCTCGAATTTCAAGCGGAGGCGCTGCGCCTCATCCGGACCGCCCTGCCCGCGGAGAAGGGTCTGTTGGGCTTCGTGGGCGGCCCGCTCACGCTGTTCGTTTACGCGGCGGTGGGAAGTCACAAAGGCGATCTCAGCGACGCCATTGTCGGACTCGATGACGGACGCTTCGCCGGGTTCTGCGACCAACTGATGGACCTGCTGGCCGCCAACATCGTTCTCCAATTTCGCGCGGGCGCCGACACGGTGGCGGTGATGGATACCGCCGCGGGGGAAATTCCCTTGGAAGCCTTCGAACGTCTGGTGGTGCCCCGCCTGGCCCAATTGTTCGCCGACGTCCGCGCGCAGGTGCCGAACGCGGCGTTCACCTATTATTCGCGCCAGACCGGTCCGGCCCACTGGCGGGCGCTGGCCGGACTGCCAATCGGCTGTCTGGGCGTGGACTGGCTGCATCCCTTGCCGGAAGTGTTCGCGGCGGTGGGGGATCGCTGGGCTGTTCAGGGCAATTTCGATCCCCACCTGATGCTGCTGCCGGAAGCGCAACTCCGACCGCTCCTGGTGGACTTTTTCTCCACCGCCCGAACCCTGAAACCCGCGCACCGGGCGGGCTGGGTTTGTGGACTCGGCCACGGCGTTCTGCCGGGAACTCCCGAGGACAACGTCCGACTCTTTCTCGCTCTCCAACGCGAATTCTTTGCCCCATGACCGCACCTTCCCGTCAGCAACTGCTGCGCAAATACGACGTCCCCGGTCCCCGGTACACGAGCTACCCGACGGTCCCGTACTGGACCGGTCAGCCCACGGCCGCGGAATGGCTCGCGAGTCTCGGAACTCCGGGATCCACCCGCCGGGGTGCGCCCGCCGGCGCGGCGATCTACGTCCACATTCCCTTCTGCAAATCGCTGTGCACCTATTGCGGGTGTAACACGCGCATCACGCAGAATAAGGAGATCGGCCACCGGTACGTCGACGTGGTCCTTCAGGAATGGGAGCTTTACCGGCGCGAACTCAGCCCGGACCGCCGACTGCCATTGGCCGAGATTCATTTCGGTGGCGGCACCCCCACGTATCTCGAACCCGCCGATCTTCACCGTCTGGCGGCGGGTTTGATCGCGGGCGGCACGTTGACGTCGGAAGCGGAGTTATCCGTCGAAGCCGATCCCCGGGTCACCACGCGGGAACACCTGGCGGCGCTCGCTGAACTCGGGTTCAACCGATTGAGCCTCGGCATTCAGGATTTCGATCCGCGGGTCCAGGACGCCGTGCATCGGGAACAGAGTGAGGAATTGGTGCACACCGTGGTGCAGCACGCGCGCGAACTGGGCTATCGCAGCATCAATTTCGATCTCATCTACGGACTCCCCTTTCAAACGGAAGAAAGCATCCGCAACACCGTCGCTGCCGTCACGCGGCTGGATCCGGACCGGCTGGCCTTCTACGGCTACGCGCACGTGCCCTGGATCAAGCCGGCGCAACGCAAATTCACCGAGGCCGACCTCCCTGTGGGCGAGGCGAAACGCCACCTCTATGAGGTTGGTCGCGAATTACTGGAAGCGGTGGGCTTCCGGGAAATCGGCATGGATCACTTCGCCAAGGAATCCGATTCGCTCTGGACCGCCGCCCAGGAGAATCGTCTGCACCGGAATTTCATGGGCTACACCGCCCGTCCGGTGTGGCCGCAGATCGGGCTCGGAGTTTCGGCGATCGGCGATTCGTGGCGGCATTTTGCGCAAAACGAAAAAGTGTTGGAACCGTACATGCAACGAGTGCTGGCCGGCGAACTGCCTATCGCCCGCGGACACACCCTCACCGCCGAGGACCTGGTTCTGCGCCAGCACATCCTGAATCTGATGACCTCGTTTTCGACCCGCTGGTCGGACCCGGAATTGCACCTGCCGTTCCTCGACGCCGCGGCGGAACGCTTACGTCCTTTGGAGCAGGACGGACTGGTGGAAGTGCACGCGGATGGCTGCTCGGTCACGCCGCTCGGGCGCACCTTCCTGCGCAACGTTTGCATGATCCTCGATGCCCGACTGGCCCGGCAGACGCCCCCGGAACGGCTCTTCAGCCGCGCAGTGTAAGCGGTCCTTATTGCCCCACCGATGTCCTCCCAACCGGCTCCTTCTTCCGCCTCCGTCGCCATCATCGGCGCCGGGGTCACCGGGCTGACCGCCGCGTTTCGCCTGCAACAACGCGGCGTACCCTGCGTGATTTACGAAGCCGGGGAGCGTCCGGGCGGACCGGTGCACACCACCACGCGCGACGGCTATGTGGCCGAGGACGGGCCCAACACCCTGCTGGAAACCTCGCCCAAACTGCGCCAGCTCATCCGGGATCTCGGCCTCGAATCCGAATGCCTCACCTCGAATCCCGCCGCCAGCAAGCGCTACATCGTGCGGGGCGGACGCCTGTTGGCGGTGCCGGAATCCCTGCCCGGCTGGGCGACCACGCCACTGTTCAGTTTCGGCGCAAAATTGGGCGTGTTGGCCGAGTTCCTCCGTCCGCGCGGACGGACGGATATTGAGGAAAGTGTTGCCGATTTCGTTCGACGCCGCCTCGGCACCGAGTTCCTCGATTACGCGATCAATCCCTTCGTGGGCGGCGTCTATGCCGGCGATCCGGAACGGCTTTCGCTGCGGGAGGCGTTTCCTAAACTGATGCACGTCGAGCAGCGCTATCGCTCGCTCTTCGTCGGACAATTCCTGGGCGCGCGCGAGCGGCGGCGTTCCGGGGAAGTGCCGAAAGATCGGGCCCCGAAATTGTCCTTCAAGAATGGCCTCGGCTCGTTGGTATCGGCGCTCGCCCGGAAGCAGGGGGACGCACTGGAACTGCAGGCACCGGTCCAGGCACTGCGACGGACCGCCACCGGATGGCAGGTCGAATTCCCACGGGCCGGCCGGATGGAACATCGCGCACATTCCGCCGTCCTCCTCGCGGCTCCCGCGCACCGGCTGGCGACCATCGATCTCGACGCCGGCCCCGAAGCCTCGCTCGCCTGGCTCGGCGACATCCACTATGCGGCGGTCACGGTGCTGGTGCTGGGGTTTGCCCGCGCGCAGGTGGCGCACGCCCTCGACGGCTTTGGTGCGCTCATTCCGGCGGTGGAAAAGCAGGCCATTCTGGGCTGCATTTTCAATTCCTCACTTTTCCCGAACCGCGCGCCGCGCGATCACGTGACGCTGACGTGTTACCTCGGCGGCTCCCGGTCCCCGGAACTCGCCACCGCCCCGCTGGAAACCCAGCTCGCCTGCACCCGGGAAGCTCTCGGCCGACTGCTCGGCGTTCGCGGCGAACCCACGTTCATTCAGCGCTGCGTCCATCAAAAAGCCATTCCCCAATACAACCTGGGCTTCGGTGACTTCCGCGCGCGCATGACCCGACTGGAACAGCAGGCGCCGGGTTTGCGCCTCGCCGGACACTTCCGCAACGGCATCGCCCTCACGGACTGCCTGCTCGCCGGACTCCAGATCGCCGACGAAATGGCCGCCACCCAGCTACCGACTTCGACTCCGACTTCCGCATGACCGCACCCACCGCCACCCCCACCGCTGCCCCACGCTCCGGCACCGACCGCCCCGGCGTGCTGTTGATGAATCTCGGTTCGCCCGATTCCCCCTCGGTGCCGGATGTTCGCCGGTACCTCGGCGAATTTCTCATGGACGGCCGGGTCATCGATGCCCCCTGGCCGATTCGTTATATGATCGTGCACGGGTTCATCCTGCCGTTCCGACCGAAGCGCTCGGCCCACGCCTACGCGCAGATCTGGCAGCCGGAAGGATCGCCGCTGGTGATGATGGGCAAACGCCTGCGGGACCTGCTGGCGCCCCAGTTGCCCTGCCCGGTCGAACTGTGCATGCGCTACCAAAACCCGACCGCTCATCATGCGCTGGCAGCGCTACAGCGACAGGGCGTGAACCGCGTCGTGCTCCTGCCGCTGTTCCCCCACTACGCGATGTCGAGCTACGAATCGGCCGTGGAAAAGGTGCGCGACGACCTGCGTGCGTTCCCCGGCATGACTCTGGAAGTGGTGCCGCCCTATTATCAGGAGCCGGCCTATCTGGACGCACTGCTCCAAGCCGCCCAGCCAACCCTGGCCGCGCCGTTCGATCATCTCCTGATCAGTTTTCACGGACTCCCCGAGCGGCATCTGCGGAAATCGGATCCCACCAAAAAGCATTGTCTCACCTGCGCCGACTGCTGCCATCAGCCCAGTCCGGCCCACGCGACCTGCTATCGGCATCAATGCTACACCACCGCGGAGGAATTCGCCCGGCTCGCGGGCATACCCGGCGAGCGTTGGTCCGTGGCGTTTCAATCCCGCTTGGGACGGGATCCCTGGCTCAAGCCCGACACCGAATCGGAATTGGTGCGCCTGGCCAACGCCGGTGTAAAAAAACTCGTGGTGACCTGTCCGGCCTTCGTGGCGGACTGTCTCGAAACCATCGAGGAAATCGGTCTGCGCGCGCGGGAGATCTTCCTCGAACACGGCGGCACCGACTTCCAGCTGATCCCCTGCCTCAATGATCACCCGGCCTGGGTGCAGGCCGCGCGGGGCCTGGTCCAGGATCGCATCGCCCCACCCACCCGCTGAGCTCAGCGGGCCCGCTCCGACGGAATTCGCAGCGCAGTGGGCGGTCCCAATCGACGCACCTCGATGGCCAGACTCGCGCTGCCGGCCAGGGCGGCGCCGACTTCCAATTTCGCCGGACCGACCGCGGGATGGCTCACGTCCCGGGCAATCGGCAAACGACCGACCTCGCGCCACGCGGCGTCGGCGACAATCACCTCGGTGCCCCCGGCATACCGCAGGCTTCCGCCCGCAGGCACGGTCTTGTCCTGAAGATCGAGGATGGCACCCCCATTCAAGGCCAACGTGAGGCCGGCCAACGGCACCGTGGAGCGGGCGCGCAGAATCCACTGCACGCCGGTTGAACCCGGCGGGTTTTCGAATTCATACGTCGCGCGGGCCACGCCGTTGGTGCCGTGGGTAAAACGAACGACCTGCACCTCGGACAAATCCCACTGCCCGGTCCCCTTGGCGCGCAGCTGAAATTCCCGCGCGTTGTCGCGCAAGCGCGCCTTCACATCGGGCGGGAAAGCCCCGGCCAGTCGAGCCGATTCCCACTGGCGGATCGTCGCCAGAATGGCCGGCGCCGCGCCGAACTGCCGAGAGGTGTCGGCGGACTCGGGATCGGCGGCCAGTTGCGCCGTGCTCGCCAGACTGGTGGCCAGCGTGAAACCCGCATCGAATCCCGCCGCCCGCGCCAGCAACCATTCCGCGTCCTCCACGCTGGTGTCGGCCCGCAGGGCGAACCAGCCGAGCATGTGCGGCATATAGTTCCGCTCGAACAAAACCTGATTCTTGAAGCGATAGAGCGTCTGACTCTCCCGGAAGCCCGCATACCACGGCTCGCCCCAGTTCATGCGCGTGTTGATGTGCCAGTTGAAGTGACCCGGATTACTGGCGTCGTTGATCACCTGGCCTTGCAGTTCCGGCGCCAGCGCGTCGTACCAGGCCTGCGTGAAAAGCGTGCGACCGTACTGACCGTAACCCGTCGACCAATTGCCTTCGAGTCCGTCAAAGGACAACTGCCGCGCCCCGGTTTGATTGCAGAAGGCCGCGATCTGGCGAGCGATTTCCAGGGACAAACTCGCGTCGGCGAGGAAGACCTTGTACTCGTGATCGAGCAACCGGTTCACCGGGGCACCTACGGTATGCGCCGCCGCCCGCGTGCCCCAAGCCCCGCGTTCGCACTGCAGCAGACGCCACGGCGCCTGCTCCGACACGCCCCCGAACTTCACCAATTCGTCCCCGATCCGCACGGTGTTCAGCGCGGATTTCCGGGTGAAATACTCCGCCGCCGTCACCGGAATCTCCCGCGCGTCCGCCGTCACCGCGGCGCTCAAGTCGCTCCCGCCAACCACTGCCAGACGCGCATCCGGATTCGGCGTGACGTAGGCATCGTTCGGCGTGATGAAATTCGAAAGCGTGTGAAATCCCAACTGCACGCCCACCCGCCGGGCTTTTTCCACGCAGGCGCGGAAACCCTCCCAGCCCCGGGGAAACAATTTGGGCTTCAGCTGGAAGTGACCCCAGGTCTCAAACGGCGAGCTGTGATAGAGATATTTCAACCCCGCGCGCTGCGTCATCTCGATCGCCCGATCCACCGTGTCCTCGCTGAAATCGACGATCAGATACGAGGCCGTGGCGGCGGGCGACATCTTGGCCCAGACGCCATCGAGGGTCGGGTGCGGCAGGCCTTCAGCGACCTCGATGGCGCCGATGGTAGGCAAAGCCTGGGAGGACGCCCCGGCAAACAGGGCGATCCGGCTCCCCACCACCCCGCCGTCGGCGTAGGGCAGGACGTGGTATTTTTCGTGTCCCCAATTCGGAAGGACGCGGGCCTGCTTGCGATTGCGGACATAGGCCTGCACCAGACCGCCGTACGGCATGGCCCGCGCCGTGTCGCCGCGGAATCCCTGACCCTGCCGGAGTTCCGCGGGGAGGCCCGGATAAAACCCGTGATCATCGGCGCCGTACTCGACATCGATATCGTTTTCATTCGCCGGCGAGCCGCCCAGGGTTTTGGCATTGAGCGCCTGGATCCCCACCGCGAAGTCGCGATCGCGCACCACGCCCACGATCTCTCCGATGGTTTCCCCGAGGTTGAGCGGGTACGGCCCCCACAAGGCCAGTTCCACGCGATCGGCGGGCTCCACGACGACCAGTTCCAAAACGACGTGCGTGGGTTTGGCCACCGCGCGAACCACCGCCGAGGCCCCCGCCGCCTTGTACCGAAACTGCAAGCGTTGCTGGGCGGCATCCCACGTTGCCTGATCGGGCGTCACCACCCGTCCATCGATCCGCAGGCTCAGCACGGGGGCCGGCTGATTCGACGCCATATAATTCCGGCCCGGCCAACCACCCGTGAGCCCACGAAGTGAACCCGTGGCGTCGATCTCCCATTTCGCCTCCGCGGTGCGGAGGGTGAGAATGGTTTCCGCCGCGAAGGCGGAAGCCAGCGGCAGCCAGGCCGTCAGAGCCAGAAGCAAGGTGGGAGCACGCATAGAGGCCTTCGGGGTAAACGCCCACCGCCACCGCCTCCAGAGAATTGTTGCCGGATCAACGCGTCAGAAAAACCAATCGTCCTCCTCGGCCTGCCGCCGGATTTCCTTGATCGCTTCACTCAGGTATTTTCGAAAGGCCGGGGAATCCGCCTGAATCCGGGCCAGGTCCGCCGCCACTTCCTGCGTGGACTTCTGCAGAAGATCCGCCTGACGCTGCACCGCGGCGCGGACCGCGGCCTGATCTTCGGGCAGGATTTCTGTGAAGCTTAGTATGTCCAATCCCAACCCATCCCGGCGCCACAGGCTGGGGATCGATTGCTCCAGTCCCATGGCCTTTTCCCTCAGCAACTGAACGAGGGTCTTCAGCGTCGAATCCGAAAACAACTGCCGCTCCAACTCCGTGGCGTCATCGTTGTACAGGACGTGCAGGCGCAGCAGTTCCGTGTAGTCATTTTCATCCCGCGCCCGGATGAGGATCTTCATGAGTTCCTCCTTCTCCAGCTTGCGCACCGGATCCTGTTCCCGATCGGGATGCAGCTTCACCGCCAGGTCCTTGAACAGGCGCTTCAAGTCCCGATCCAGCAACTCCTGCGCCGCCTCCCGGGCGGCCTCCCGTTGCTGCTGCTTTTTGTTCATGCGCCGCGGAGGCGGTCCGGCCTCGGCGGCTTCGCGGATCTTTTCCCCATACTTCTCGTGGAGAAAGGCCATCTTTTCCGCGGTCAAATCCCCGCCCAGATCGGCGGGATCCACCTTGATGCCCATCATTTCCTCCAGCAGTTCGCTGGCCGCCAGCTGGGATTCGGCAATTTCATCCGCGTCCGGACCGGGCTCATATTTTTCGAGTATCGGCCGAAAGTCCGTCCGGCGCCATTCGTGGACGAGGGTGATCAATTTAGCCGTCACCACATCGCGGAGGTTTCTCCGGACCGTCTTGGGCAACGGATGCGGGCACTCGGTATACCAGGCATCCAACAGGCGGCATTCCGCTTCCAACTGCACCACCAGGGCCGTCTCCAACGGAAGGACCGTGGTCCGCACCATTTGATCCTTGAAGGCGCGGAGATCGTCGTGGTAGCGCCGACGTCGCTCGGCCTTTTCGAGGCGCCGCAGGACCAGACTAAAAGCGTTCCGGGTTTTCTCCTCCCCCTGAACGACGCGCACCACCGCCCGCGAATCCACGGGCCGGGCCACGGCCGCGGGTGCTCCCTCCGTTGCCGCCAGGGTTTTCCCGTCCGGCACCTCCCCATTGTTCTTACGACCCTTCATGTTCTTTGCGCGTCCTGATTCCATGATCCCCGAGCCGGCGGTCGCCGGCGTTGTCAGGGCCCAAGCAGTATCGATATGCGCCCACCCGGAACCCCGCCAATCGGAATTCGCAAAACCCATTGCGGTGCCAGGCAATTAGAACTGGTGTGACACCCGGGTGGGGGCGCACGGTCAGAGCTTCACATGGAACCATCGAATCCGCTCCGCTCGCGCCGCCGATTCTGGCTGCGGGTTTTGCTCGCCCTGCTCGCCGTGGCGGTGCTTGCCGGTATTTTCCTGCACCTGCGCCCCCAACCGGTCGCCGCCGTCCGCCTGGCGCATCTGCGATCCCTCGGATATCCGACCTCCACGGCCGAACTCGCGACGTGGCTGCCGGCCGTGGCGGACTCGAATAATCTCTGTATTCCCATCCGAACTGCCGCCCAGGCCCTGCGCATTTCGACCGGCGGCAAAGTGCCCTGGGTCATGGGCAATCGGACGGATCTGCCGCGCGGGCAGGCGTGGCCGGAGGATATCCTCGCCGCCACCCGCGCGTATGTGACGAACAACGCCGAGGCGTTTACCGGAATGGCGGAGATTCTAAACCCCACCCGGACCGCCGGACGAAATCCGCTCAACGTCGCGCAGGGTTTCAGTCTCCTGCTGCCGCACCTGTCGGAGTTCAAGGGATTAACCCAGGGACTGGCCGCCAAGGCCGGGCTCGCGGCCCAGGAAAAGCAGCCCCGGGAAGCGGTTGAGGCCGTGCGGGCACAACTGGCCATCGCCCGGAGTCTCGACAGCGAGCCGTACGTCATCTCCCAACTCGTCCGCATCGCCCTCGACACTCTGGCGTGTACCACGATCGAGCACGTGGTGAACCGGATCGAACTCGACGACGCCTCACTGGCCCGGCTGCAGCAGGAGTTTGAAACGCGGTCAGAGCTGAAGCCCATGGTGCTGGGTCTGGTGGGCGAATTCTGCACGGCCCGCGACGCCCTGTCCGATTCGGCGAATTCCGCCACTCTCCTGGCCACACCCACGCCCGCCGGCGGACCCGCTCCCACGGGACCGAGCGGCCAAATGGGACTCTACGCGGCCTTGGGATTCCTGCGGCAGGATCAGGCCGCTTACATTGAGATGATGACCGACTTGATCGACATCGCCCGCCTCGATCCTTGGAAGCAAGTTGAACCGCTCCAGCACTGGAATCAGCGACTCGCGGGGTTCAAGTGGTATCAAGGCCGGCTCTTTACCCGCATGCTCCTGCCGGCGATTGCCAACGTGACCGTGAAGGAGACCACGCGCATCGCCCAACAACGCTGCACCGCCACCGCCCTGGCCATTCTGCGCTACCGGCACCAGCACGCCGGCCAACTGCCGGCCGCCTTGACCGACCTGTCTCCCGGGTTGCTCGCCACGACGCCCATCGATCCCTTCGCGGGGCAGCCGCTGCACTACGAAAAGCGGGCGGGCGGCTTCGTGGTGTATTCGGTCGGAACCAACCGCGCGGACGACCACGGACGCGAACGGAGCAAAGGCCAGGCCGGCGACGCCTACGACCTGACGTTTACGCTGGAGGGGGCGTCGCCTTCTCCACGCTGAGCGACCACGCCTCGGCTTTGGCGTCGTCAAACTCCCCTTCCCATCGGGCGACAACCACGCACGCGAGGCAATTGCCCAGCACGTTGACGGACGTGCGCGCCATATCGAGGAGCGCATCGACGCCGAGAATCAGAAACGCCCCGGCGACGGGCAGCTTGAAGGATTCCAAGGCCGCCACCAGCACCACGAACGAAGCCCGCGGCACCGCAGCCACGCCCTTGGAGGTCAGCATCAGCATGAGCATCATGGTGAGCTGTTCCCGCAGGCTGAAGTGGATGCCGGTGGTGGTTTCCGCCGCCTGGGCGACGAATACCGCCGCCACGGACAGGTGCAGGGTCGAGCCGTCGAGATTGAATGAATACCCCGCCGGCAGCACGAAGCCGACGATGGATCGCGGGACGCCCACCTTTTCCAAGTTCTCGTAAGCCTTCGGCAAGGCGGCCTCGCTGTTGGCGGTGGCGAAGGCCAGGGTGAATGGTTCCCGCACGGCGCGGATAAAAGGCTTGAGCGGCACGCGGGCCAAGCGCACCACCAGACCAAAAACCAGCACGACAAAAATCAGCAGCGCGCCGTACAGAGTCAGCACCAGCTTGCCGAGCGTCAGCAACGCCCCGGGCCCCTGATGTCCCACCGTAACCGCGATGGCCGCGCCGACACCGAACGGCGCGAACTTCATGATGAGTCCGGCAAACTTAAACATCACGTGCGTCAGGCTGCCGAAAAATTGCAACACCGGCTTCCCCGCCTCGCCCGCCGCGATCACCGCCATCGAAAACAGCACCGCGAAGCACACCACCTGCAGGACATCATTCCGCGCCATGGCGTCGATCACGCTGACGGGAAACATGTGCAACACGATTTGATCGAGGGTCTGCGGCTTGGCCAACGCCGCCGTGGTCTGGGTGGTGTTCGTGTCCAGCACGACGCCCGCGCCCGGCTTCACGACATTGACCACCAGCAATCCCACGGCCAGCGCCAGGGTCGTGACCACCTCAAAATAGAGCAGCGATTTCCAGCCGATCCGCTGGGCCTTCTTCATGTCGCCGGTGCCCGCGAACCCCTGGACCACGCTGGCAAAAATCAGCGGGGCGATCATTACCTTGATCAAGTGCAGAAACACGTCCCGCACGACCACCAGCGCCTTGTCCCAGGACTGCTGCGACTCGGCAGGCATCCGACTCATCCACCACCCCACCAGGACGCCCACCACGAGTCCCAGAATAATTTGTTGGGTGAGCGAGAGGCGAAGCCCCTGGCGCGGTGCGGCGACGACGGGATCGGACATAAATTTGCCGGTCGAAACTACGGGCGGGCCACTTGCTGGCGAGGAAATTTTGCCGGCCGGACGATCAATTTTCGGCTCCCTCCCAAGGAGCGCCCGACGACAGCTCGCGGTGATGCAACCGAAGGTCCACCCTCACGTCAGCGCGCCGACAAAATGCCATCATTGTTTCTCCGCTGGTTCCCCGTTAGAAGGACCGCGTCGCTGCCATGCCTCGATTTCGTGTTGGCCTGTCCTGGTTCTTACGCACCGCGCGCGTCCGGCAACGCCTCGCACTCACCGTCGTCGCCCTGGTCCGGCTCGCCATCGTCCGGACAGCGGCCGATTCGGCGTCACCGATTCCCTTCCTCATCACCGACCCCAGCCTCGAAGTAAAAGTCTGGGCAACTGCGCCCTTGGTTCCCGGCCCGACCCCGTTTGATTTCGATGCCGACGGTCGCATCTGGTTGATCGAACGAACCCAGTCCTCCGGCGAGACCAAACGCCCGCCCGAAGGGGATCGGATCGTGATTCTCGAGGATTCCCACGGTGAGGGAAAAGCCGACCGGAGCAGCGTCTTCGTGCAGGAACCCGCGTTACGGGCGGCTCAGGGCCTCGCGGTTATTGGTAATCGGGTGGTGATTTTTATGCCGCC
Source organism: Verrucomicrobiota bacterium (assembly GCA_947471985.1). Lineage (GTDB taxonomy): Bacteria > Verrucomicrobiota > Verrucomicrobiia > Limisphaerales > UBA9464 > CANIZL01. The sequence continues at coordinate 51,974 of CANIZL010000030.1, forward strand.
CGATCTGGTGGTTTATACCGATGTAAACGGCGATCGGAAATTCGATCCGGCCATCGATCGTCGGGACGTGCTGCTGACCGGATTCAACCGCGGAAACGGGGATAACGCGCCACGCACTGTGACGGTGGGTCCGGACGGCCTCTGGTATTTCCGCGGCGGCACCGGCGGGGCGCAGCTCACGGACAAGTCCGGGCGGATGTTGCGCGTCGAACGAACCGATGCGCCTGGACCGCTGCCCGAAGGAAAGCCCTCAAAAAGCGACGGCCCGGCCCGCGATGAGGATAGCCCCACCTATCGCGGCGGTTTTGTGGCCCGGATGAATCCCGATGGCACCGGCCTCACCCTCATCGGACATAATTTCGGGAACGGCGCGGGGCACACCCTGACGGCTTTGGGCGATGTCTTTCTCAACGACCGCGATAACGGATTCTGGGGCCGAACCACCTTCCTGCTGGAATACGGCAACGCGGGTTTCACCGCCGCGGGCGGAACGAATTCCGCACTACCGGATCGACGCCCCGGTCAAAGCCTGCCCACGGCCGAGTGGCAACAGGAGGATCCCGGAATCATGCCGGCGGGCGACGTCTATGCGGGTGGCGCACCGTGCAGCCTCGCGTTTGTCGAGGACAGCACTCTGGGGAAGAAGTTCCCGGGTCTCCTGCTGAGCTGTGATCCCGCACGCCACACGGTGTTCGGCTCCTTTCCACGTCCGGTTGGCGCGGGTTTTCAACTGGACCGATTCGACTTCCTGACCTCGATGCCCGGGGGAAACTTTGCCGGCCGGGACCTCCCGGAGGGTCCACGGCCGCCGGGTTTCGTTTCGGCGCAGCGGTTCCGCCCCAATGGCGTGAGCCTCGGGCCGGACGGGGCAATCTATGTCAGCAGCTTCCCGTCGTCCCCGGACGTCGCCTCGGGCGGCACGATTTATCGCGTGGCGCCGAAGGGCTTCAAAGGCCGCGCGCCCAAGCTCAATCTCAAGAGCCTGAGTGGCGCTCTGGAAGGACTGCGCAGCCCGGCCGTCAACGTGCGCGGCGCCGCGTTTTATGCGATCCAAAGCCACGGCACGAAGGCGATCAAACCGCTGCTGCCCTGGCTCAAGGATCCGGATCCGGCGCTGCGGGCGCGGGCCGTTTGGCTCCTGTCCACGCTGGGATCCGAGGGCCGGGCCGCGGTGGAACCGATGCTGCGTCATCCGGAACCCCAAATGCGTCTGACGGCCTTCCGGGCGTTGGGCCGACAGAACCAGAACGTCGGGCCCTACGCCCGAACGCTCGCCGAGGATCCGTCGCCGGCCGTGCGCCGGGAGGTGGCCATCGCCTTGCGCGACGTTTCATTCGCAGAGTCGAAGGACCTTCTGCTGGCGTTGGCGCACGGATTTGATGGCTTGGATCGCACCTATCTGGAAGCCCTCGGCACCGGCTGCCGCGGGAAGGAGGCGGAGTTTTACGACTACGCCCGAGAGCTTCTGGGCGATGCCAATCCACTGCGTTGGAGCGTCGCTTTTGCCCGGCTGGCCTGGCGACTGCACCCGCCCCAAAGCGTCGCCGATTTCCGGGTGCGCGCCCTGCTGGCAACGGTGGAACCGTCCTTCCGTCGCGCGGCTTTGACCGCGATGGGCCAAAATCAAACCCCGGAGGCCGCGGCCGCCCTGCTGGAGGTGGCCGCGCAGGCCGGCGGACCGGAAAGCCAATCCGTTCACATCGAAGCCCTCTGGTGGTTGCTGCACCGAAAAGACAGCGCCGGGAAGGACTTCAACGTGCGGGAGCAACTGAAAGAACGCGGGCTCTATGATCCCGAGACGGTGGTCCTGACCGACTTCGCGGCGCCGGAACCGGACGCGGAGTCGAACCACTTCCCTCCCCTGACGGAGATCCGCCAAATCCGCGGCAGCGCAGCGCGGGGGGCCGGGACGATGAACATCTGTTACGGCTGCCATCGACTCGGTCCCACCGGAACCGAATACGGACCCGATTTGACCGGATGGGTCCAACGGCATTCCGTGGAAGATTTTCTGCAACGGTTGCTCCATCCGATCCCTGACCCCGCGCTGGGTTACCACGGCACCCGGCTCACCCTGACGGACGGATCCGCAATCCACGGCCGAGTCGTCGCTGAAGGCGATCCCCTGATGCTGCAAGGTCCCGGTGGGCGGGTGCAGTTGGTACCTGCGCGTCGGGTGGTCGCCCGCCAGCGTCTCAACCACTCGCTGATGCCGAACGCCGAGCAGCTCGACCTGGTTCCCCGGGATCTGATGGACCTCCACGCCTTCTTGGCGCGCTGAACGGGGAGTCCGCGGTGGCGATCACTCGCCCGGCACGCGGGAGATGCGGGCGCCGAGTTTGCTCAACTTCGCCTCCATGCGTTCGTAGCCGCGATCGAGGTGATAAATCCGGTGCACCTGCGTGGTGTTGCGCGCACACAGACCGGCGATGACCAGGGCCGCACTGGCCCGGAGATCGGACGCCATCACGGGCGCACCCGTCAGCGGACGCCCGCCTTTGACGATGGCGCTCGGGCCTTCGATGGAGATATCCGCCCCGAGCCGCATCAATTCCGCGGCGTGCATGAAGCGGCTTTCAAAAATCCGCTCCGTCAGAATGCTCGTACCGGGCGCCAGGCACAGCAGGGCCATCAACTGCGCCTGCATGTCCGTGGGAAAGCCCGAATAGGGCATGGTGGTGACATCGACGGGACGCAATCCCCGATGTCCCCGGATGGTCAGCGCGCCCTGCGTGCGATCCAACCCCACCCCGGCTTCGCGGAGTTTTTCCAGCACCGCCCCGAGATGATCCAAGCGGGCGCCGCGGAGGGTCACTTCGCCGCAGGTGGCCGCGGCGGCGCAGGCAAACGTTCCGGCTTCGATACGATCCGGAATGACTTCGTGCTCGGCCCCGTGCAATTCCCGGACGCCGGTCACCGTGATCGTCGGCGAACCCACGCCCTGGATCTTGGCGCCCATCGAAATGAGGAAATTCGCGAGATCCACCACCTCGGGTTCGCAGGCCGCGCTTTCGATGACCGTGACCCCTTCGGCGAGCGTCGCGGCCATCAGGATGTTGGCGGTGCCCAGCACCGTCGGTCCCGCACGACCGCCCAGGAACACCAGATTTCCCTGCAATTTCGGGGTATCGCAGCGGAGGTAACCGCCATCCACGGTGATTTTGGCGCCCAACGCTTCGAGTCCCTTGAGATGCAGATCGATGGGTCGGGTCCCGATGACACATCCGCCGGGCAGCGACACCGTGGCCTGCCCCAAGCGCGCGAGCAGCGGGCCCAGAATGCAGATGGAGCCCCGCATCTTGCGGATCAGATCATAATCGCCGAAGCCGCGGATGGCACCGCAACGGATCGTCAACATACCCTCGGCCGCGGTCACCTCGGCGCCCAGCGACCGGAGGATTTTCACCATGAAATCGACGTCCGAGAGATCCGGCACACGGCGGATGACGCAGGTTTCCGCGGTCAGGAGCGTGGCCGCCAGAATGGGCAGCACGGCATTCTTGGAGCCACTGATCTGCACCTCGCCATGCAACGGCACTCCGCCCTCGATCAAAAAACTATCCATTCACGCGAACATTCCGATTCCCGGTCGACGGTCAATCATTCCTCGTCGCGAGTCGCACTTCACGGCGCACTGACCGTCCCGGGATTTCCGGCCTCGAATAACGGGCCCCTCGCCGAACGGGAGGCGGACGGGGCGCTTCAGCTTCCGCTGGCGTCGAGCGCGGAACGAACCGCCTGAAGAAGCGATCCTCGATGCGCGGGATCCAGCATGGTGAAGTGCGTCCCCGCGACCGGTTCGCAATGGACCTTCCCCCGCACCAGCCAGGGCCAAAAGGAAATATGATGCCCCGGCGTGTCCTCGGCCACCAGCAGGTGGACGTCCCCGGGATAGGGGGCCGGGCGGTAGCGCGAAGCGACCACCTGAAAGTGGTCCGGCGGTGGTTCTGATGCGGCGGCCGAAGCGGCTTCGGCTTTATCCGCCTCAATTAGCGGAAGTGGACGCCCCGCTTTGAGGTGGAATTGGAAGGCCTGCCAAAGTCCGATCAAATACCTCCCCCAGGTTCGCCAGGAATTCGAGCTGGCGGTCCGCGCATGGACCTTCAGCCGTTCCCAAAAATAGGGTACCAGCACCCGGGCGCGGATCGACCACTCCAGATGCGTGTTGGCGTGCGTGTCGATCAACCCCAGCCAGGCCACCTGCGCGCCCTGACGGATAAGCTCCTGGGCCACGGCATACGCAATCCATCCGCCGAGGGAATGACCCGCCAACAGGTACGGACCCGCCGGTTGAAAGGCCCGAATTTCCCGGGCGTAATGAGCCGCCATGGCTTCCATCGTCTCATGGCGCGCTTGCCGGCCATCGAGCCCCACCGCCTGCACGCCGAAAATGGGTCGATCCGCCTTGAGTTCCCGGGCGAGATCGAGGAACCAATAAACATCGCCACCCCAGCCGTGGATGAAGAAAAGCGACGTTTTCCGGCCTTCGGGGTGCAAGGGCACCAGCGAACTCCAGGCCGGCGCCCAATCCTCCCGCCGCAGCATTTCCGCCAATCCGGCAATCGTCGGGGCGTGAAACAACGCGGCGATCGGCACCCGCCGCTGCACCAAAGTCTCCACCTGGACCGCCAAGCGGGCCGCCAGCAGGGAATGGCCCCCCAGCTCGAAGAAATTATCGTCCCGCCCGATTCCCGGCCGCTGAAATAACTGCTCCCAGATCTGAATCAGTTTCCACTCCAATAAATCCAGCGCCGCCGCTGGACCCACGGTCGTCGTGACCCCGGCGGATGGCGCCGGTAGCGCTTGGGAATCGAGCTTGCCATTGGTGGACAGGGGAAGGTGAGCGACGACCACCAAGGCGGTGGGCAGCATGTAATCCGGCAGGAAGTCCCGGAGGAACCCGCGCGCGTCCAGAAGTGTCGGCGGGCGCTCCGCCTGTGCCGCCACCACGTACGCTACCAAGCGCTTCTCCCCCGGTGTATCCTCCCGCGCCAACACCACCGCTTCCCGAACCTCCGGGTGTCGGGCCAGCGCCGCCTCAATCTCCCCGGGCTCAATTCGGAAACCCCGGATCTTCACCTGCTGGTCCATCCGCCCGAGAAACTCGAGATTCCCATCGACACGGTACCGCACCCGATCCCCGGTCCGATACCAGCGCTCGCCCTCCGCCCCACCAATACCCTCCGGCACGAACTTCGCCGCCGTCAGCTCTGCGTCCCCGACATATCCCAACGCGAGGCCGTCCCCACCGATCCAAAGCTCGCCCGCCACCCCCACCGGCACCGGCTGCCCTTGGGCATCCCGTACCCGACACCGCGTATTGGCGATCGGACGACCGATCGGAATCGAATCCTCCCCCGACACCACCGTTGGCACCGTGTACGTGCAGGCAAAGGTGGTACCTTCCGTGGGACCATAGCCATTCACCAAACGGGTCTCCGGCAACAATTCTCGAGCCCGCCGGACGTGAACCGGCGACAACGCTTCACCGCCCGTCAACAAGTGCCGGACGGATCGCAGAATGTCCGGCGCGTCATCCACAATCTGATTAAACATTCCCGCCGTCAGCCACAGACACGTGATCCGCTCCTCCTGCAGCACCCGTCCGAGCCGGTGCGCGTCGGGAAAATCCGGGGTGAACACCACCAACGTCGCCCCGTGCAAAAGCGCCCCCCAAAGTTCCAAGGTCGACGCATCGAACGCCACCGGCGCCAGCAGCAGAAACCGCAAGTCCGGTCCCCAGGGCAGAAAATCCGTCCCCCGCACCAGACGCACGACTGCCCGATGCGGCACCACCACTCCCTTGGGTCGCCCCGTCGATCCCGACGTGAACATCACGTAGGCCGGAGCCATCGCCGCCACCTGCCGCTTCGGCCGTGCGGCGGATCTTCCGGCGATCTCCCCGGCCTCTCCCCGGAGGTCGACCCGCGTCAACTCCGGCGGACCCGCCGCCATCTCTCCGCCTCCCACCGTAATTAAGAACCGGACCCGGCCATCCTCCAGCATGCCGTGGCGCCGTGCAGCGGGATACTCCCGTGGCACCGGCAGGTAGGCGGCGCCCGCCTTGAGGATCGCCAGCACCGCGATCACAAAGTCCAAGGAACGCGATAGCTCCAGGCCCACAAAGGTCCCGGCCACCACGCCCCGGGCGATCAGATGGTTCGCCAGTCGATTCGCCCGAATCTCGAGTTCCCCATAAGTCATCCCCTGGCCGTCCGCCCGTAGGGCCGTCGCCTCCGCCCGTTGATCCGCCACTGCTTCAAACAAGGTCGCGAGGTCCACGTCCCGCGGATAGTCCGCCGCCGTCTCGTTCCACGCCGCCAACTGCTGCCTCTCTCGAGCGCTCAGCAGAGGCAGTTCCCCAATCGTCTGCCGTGGATCCGCCACCACGCCCCGCAACAGCGTCTCCCAATGTTCCAGCAACCGCTGAATGCTCGTTGCTGCGAACAAATCTGCATCGTATTCCAACTCACACCGCACGCCTCCGGCCGTCTCGCGCAGCGACAAGGTCAGGTCGAATTTGGCGGCGCCCGAATCGGCCTCCAATACCTCCACAGCCAGGTCGTCCAACGCGGGCACCGTTTCGGGAGCGTTCTGTAAAACTGTAGCGCTTCGCGTGATTTCGTGAGGGGAGAGGCAGACGCTGGCTAATTGATCTGTGGACGAAGTTCCGTGGAGGCCGGATTAATTTGCCATTGTTCACCACGGATTTTTGCGCTTTTGATCAGCGATTCAGTTTCGGGCCGATCA
>CANIZL010000031.1 GCA_947471985.1 Verrucomicrobiota bacterium
CCAGGTCCAAATTTCGGGCAGCAGGATGGCGCTGGCGACCAGGATCATGGCGCCCGAGACCCACCCCATGAACTGCGGGGAGAAGTGCTGCACGACCTGAAAGGCGACGAAGGGTGCCAGCACCCCGCGGATTCCCGTCATGAACGTGTGCACCGCCATGTATTCGGCCACATGGTCGGGGGGGGCGAATTTGGTCACCCACAAACCCCAAGCCACATCGCCGCCGGCATTTGAGATGCCATAGATGACCGCGGCGACGACGAGCCCCGTTTCGGAATTACTGGTGAAGAAGGTCGCGATGCCGAGCGCGAAGCCGACGTTGAGCACGATGCGCAGCCCGAAGAAATTCATGCGATCGAAGAGCCAGCCCCAGATCGGGCTGAGCACCAACCGGGCGGCGTTGGGGATGACCAACGTCAGCAGGGCTATCTCAGCGGCGGTCTTGGTCAGGCCGTATCGGGGGTTGCCGAGGTATTCCACCCGCATGGGGAGCATGGCCAGATTGGCGAAGCCCATGAGCATCCAGGCGATCAGGGCCTGGCGGAACCAGCGATCCGTCCGGATAAAGCGCAGGCCGGCCAGCGGATGGGTTCCGGGTTGATGGCGCAACGGCCGAGACGGAATGCGTCGCACGGCCCACGAGGCCACGGCGAGAGCAATGGCGAAGAAGGCCACCAGGATGCGGAAGCGATCGGGGAACTGCTCCACCGCGTGGGTGAGGGCGGGGTAGTGGGACTGGACCCACGGGCCGGGTTCCAGCCACTGGCCGCCAACGAATCCAAAGGCCACGGCGGCGGCGATTCGGAGCATGAAGGCCCGGGAATAGAGCCGGCCGCGTTGATCCGCCGGATAGTTGTCCTGGTAGACCTGGGTCAGCAGCGGGATGACGGCGGACGCGGAGGTCAGGGCGAGCACGCAGGCGGGGGCGTAGAGCCAACCCGCCGCGCGGGGACAGACCGCGGCCGTGAGGCAGGCGACAACTCCCAGCAGCAGGAGGCGGGAGGCGGCGAGGGTGGAGGGCCAACCAAGCCGCTGGGTGAGGTGGACGGCCACCGGGGAGAGCAGCAGACCCACGCTGCCGCCACCCGCGACGAGAGCCTTGACGATGGCTCCGGCGTGAAAGTAGCGCACCGCCAGTAGCAGTAGAAAAGTGTTGCCGGCCGTCTCCAGGATGCCGGCGCAAACACAACGCCACCGCTCGTGGCGGTAGGTCAACCGCATGCGTTCGGTAGGCGACATTCCTCGACAGCATGGCAGGCAATTGTGCCGGTGAATAATCTGGTGCCGGTGAGGGGAGGGGGAATTCCCTGTCCGACCCGCCGGACCAAGTTTTCGTGTCCACGGCACTTTTGTTGGCTATCTGTTTTTGAACCGCCCGTTGAGTCGGGGGTCGTTGGCTACTTGCATGAATCTTTTTGTTGTCGCGCTGCTCCTCGCTGCCGGTCACGCCCTGCCTGGGTTGATGGCCCTGCTGTCGCCGGCCACCTTTGGTGGCGGTTTGCGGCGGTTTGCCCGCAATGTTCCGGTGGGGATCGGTCTCATGGTGCTCGGCACGGCTTGGTTTTTCTACAATCTCTACAGCTCGGATCTGACGGATTTTGTGGCTCTCCGGCCGTTTCTTTACGCCGCGGTGGTGCTGGTGGGTGCGGGTAACTGCCTCTTCGTACAGGATTACATCGCGGTTCGGGCGGCCGCGGTAGTGGCGCTGCTGGCGTGTGATCGCATTCTGGATATTCAGCGCTGGCACGTGTCCGCGGGTTTTGATCCGCATGGCTGGGGGCAGCCGAAGAATCTGGTGGCGCTGTGGTGTTATCTGGTAGTGGTGCTGGCCATCTGGTTTATTCACTCGCCGTTCCGACTGCGGGACGGATTGGACTGGATGGCCGCCACCCCGGCTCGGTTGCAGCGGGTGGGCGCTGGCCTCCTCGGATTTGGCGGAGTTCTGGCGGTGGTCGCCGCGATCTGGCTGCGGTAGCCCCGGCGCTGGTTGTTTTCGTGTCGTAAGTCCTGATATTTTTATGGATCCCCTCGCTCCAACAAAATCAGCTGCCACCCCGGCCGCGCCGGTGGATCTAACCCAGGTGCATGGCGCCCTTATGGATCCCCTCGCTCCAACAAAATCAGCTGCCACCCCGGCCGCGCCGGTGGATCTAACCCAGGTGCATGGCGCCCTGTTTGAACAGCTGGTGGCGGGACATGGTCACATGGCCTTAATGTTTCTGGGGCGATTGGAGAACCCGCAAACCGGGCGGCACGAGGAGCCTGAGCCCTTGGGCGCGAAAATATTTATCGATCAGCTCGACATGCTGGTGACCAAGACCAAGGGCAATCTGAGCGAACGCGAGGCGGCGCTGCTGCAGCAGACCCTGGCTGCGACCCAGCTGGCGTTCGTGGAGGTGATCAAGAACGCCGGCCCGGAGCCGGCTTAAGGCGGGGCCGGCGTCGCGGGCCGGGCGTCAATTCAGCGCCGGGCGCGGAGTTCCCTATTTCTTGGGGGCCGCCAGGCTTTCCAGATAGGTCAGCAGTCCGGTGAACTCCGGCACCGTCAGACCCGCCACCAAACCTTCGGGCATCAGCGATTTCTCCTGCTTTTCCCGCTTCACGATCTGAGCCACGGGAATGATTTGTTCCTGGGCAGCGACCGTTCGGATGGTTACGGCATCCGCCGCTTCCCGAACCACAAAACCGTCCCATTCGGTGCCGTCCTTCAGCTCGAAGTGATTGGCCACGAATCCCTGCGCGATGGTTTTGTTGGGCAGGAGGATGGCCTCGGCCAATTCGCGTCGACGGTAGACGTTGGCGATGGTCCCCAGAAATGGTCCCTTCAAGGGCTCGTCGGCTCTGACCGTGTGACAGCCGGTGCAACCGACCTGATTGAAGATTTGTTCCCCGCGACTGACGTCTCCCGACGCGCCTGCGACAGCAGTTAGGACCCGTTCGATCGGCAGCTCGCCCACCTTGGCGGCTTTCGCGTTCTCGCGGAATTGCTCCGGTTTGATTTTCAAACGGCGGATGGTTTCCTGCGCTGCCGTGGCCACTTCAGCGTTGCCGTCCTCGAGGGCGGCAACGAAGGCCGCCGCGCGGGAGGTGTCGCCCACCTGAGCGGCTGCTCGAAGGATCTGCACGCGCCGTCGCGGTTCTGCCCAGCCGACATCCAGCGACTTGCCGGCCGCGGCCCGGGCCTCCGGCGAACCCACCTTCCGGGCGGCGAGTTTGAGCAGGAAGCCTTCGGCCAGCAGCGATTCATCGCCGTTCAGGCGCGGCGCCACGTCTTCGAAGATGGCATGGACCAAATCCAGTTTGGGCGCGTTGTTGACTGCGCTCTGGGCTTTCTCTGACAGGTTGTTTTCGGTCTGGGTGCGTTTGACGCGGGGCAGGGCGGAGAGGATGGCCCGCCAGGCCTCCGCTTGATCCGTTTTGGCCAGCGCAATGACCGCTTGAGCGCGGTCTGCATCCGCCGTGCCGTCGGCCGTGGCGGTTTTGATCAGCAGCGGGATGGCCGTCGGGGGAATCGATTCCGCCTGCGCGAGTTGGGCGGCAATGGCGGGCAGCAGGCTGGGCTCCGTGGCGGCCCGCGTAATCAGTAGGTCGAGGGCGTCGCCGGCAGGAATGCGGTGCCGGGACAACTCGCGACCGATGAAGGCGGCTTCGCGGGCGTCGGCCCGATCCAGGACCGAGCGGAGCTTGGCCCCGATCGCGGCCGTTTCACTCCACGGCTCCGGCTGATATAGTGGGCCGCGCGTGTCGGGCCGGGTTCCCCACGAGTCGCCTTTCCATACCCCCTCCACAAAGTGAAGCCGGCACAACGCCGTGAGAAGACCGGTCCGACGTTCCGCGTCGGTTTCGCGGTCCAATCGTTGGATCAACGCGCTGACGACCCCGGGTTCCGCCAGGGATTGCAGAACCTGCAGCGCTCCGCGACGCAGTGTCTGGCTGGCTTCGCCGTTGTCGACCACGCTCAAGCAGGCTTCGCTGGCTTTCAGTCGGATCAAGGATTGCACGGCTGTGTGGGCCACGATGGGATCCGAATCCGCCAGCAGACGCGTCAATTGTCGAGCGGAGGCGAGCCGTCCCCACTGCGCCACGGCAATGGCGCCTTCCTTCCGCAGGCGAGGATCGGCCGCGTCCAGCGAGCCGGCAATCATCGCGGCCTGAACCGCTGCGGGCGGCGGTTCGGTCATTTCTCCCAGGGCGCGGACGACCCAGGGCGCAATGTCGGATTGGGCGGCCAGCTGGGTAAATTCCACCACGGGAAAGGAGGCGAAGGCCTGGGGGATGGTGTTGATCGCGGCGACCCGGGTGGCGAGAGGTTTCCGGGCGTCGCCGGCCAGACGCAGCAAGGCCGCCAGAGTCTGCAGTCGATCCTGATCGCGGGCCCGCATCTGCCGGATCAGGGCGCGCTGAGCCGCGAGTCGCCGCCGGTGGCTGGTCGATTCGAGATGTCCCACGAGTTGCGTCGGATTCAGGGTTTCATACGCCGGCAGTGCTTCGGGCTGGAATCCGTGCGGGGTCACCTTGGCGACAAATCCGACGTCGGGTCCGACCCACGTAAACGAAGCTCCACGCCAGCTGGCGGCATAGACCGCTCCATTCGCGTCGACGTCGAGATCCGTAACCCGCGGCAGTTTGAGAAACTCTTCCTGGGTCGCGGCAAACGTGGCTCCCTGCACCTTCAATCCATGATGGTAGATCCAGTCACGTCCCCAATCCGCGGTGAACGGCGCATTGTTCCATTGGGCCGGCCAACCGGCTTCGTCGATCCACGCCGCCCCACAACCCGAGCCGCCTCCGTAGTCCGCCAAGGGTTGGATGATCTCGTCGGGGAAGTTCTTGAAAAGGCGCGGATAGCCGTGCTGGGTGAAACCGCTGAAGTGATGCAGGCGAATGTCCCACCCGCCGCCGTCGTTGGTGTTGTCGCGCGTGAAGGCATCCAGCAAGGGACTCACCGCGGCCTCGACAATATTGCGGGTCCCGTTGGCCCAGATTTCCAAGTGGGTGCCGTCCGGTCGCAGGCGCACCACGCCGCCCCCGCGCAGTTGCAGCTTTCTTCCGTCCGTGCCCGAGGCCTCCAGGAAGCCGAAATCACCGATCGCAGCGTAAAGCCAACCGTCCACGCCCAGTTCCAAGCCGTTGGATCCGTGATCAGCCGGCCGGTCCTTGAACCCCCAGCCAATCCCGGTCACCAACGTCCTTTTTTCATCGGCCACCCCGTCACCGTCGCGGTCGACGAACACGCTCAAATCCGGCGGATGCAGCAGGTAGAGGCGATCGTGATCCCAGACCAATCCACGGGGCGAATCCACATCCGCGACGAACGCCTTCACCTCGTCGGCCTGGCCGTCGCCATTCGTATCGCGCACCCGCAGGACGCGGCCCATATGGGGTTTGCGATCCAGCGATCCATTGCCGTCGCTCGACACAAAGAGTGTGCCGTCCGGAGCGGCGGCGACGAAAACTGGATAATTCACCGCGGGTGGTGTGGCGAAAATCGTGACGTCGAATCCCGCGGGCGCCTGCACCATTTTACGATATTCCGCGGCTTTCTCCGGGACGACGCCAGGAAGCCGTCCCAGCTCTTCGGGTGTCGGTTGGCGGTCCTGGGCGGTAAACTGTTGCGCGACGCCTGCAAAGGGCAGCAGGGCCACTAGAAGGGCCCGGCGATAGCCCAGGGTCGAGACGCGTGCTTTCAATCGGGGTGACATGGTTCGGCAGCATCTCATTTCCTGCGCGGGAATCCAGTTTTGGAGCGCCGAAGATAGGCTCGCGCTGCGGAGGTCTGCGGGAGCCCACCGGGATTCCGCTCTGGACGCTGAAGTGCGCGAGGCCGACGATGGCGTGCGTGCAGTATGATGTGGCCATCATCGGTTCCAGTTTCGCCGGTTCACTGCTGGCCGTTCTGGCGCGGCGATTGGGTAAATCCGTGGTGCTGCTCGAACGCGGGCGGCATCCGCGTTTCGTGATCGGTGAATCCTCCACGCCGCTGGCGAATTTATTGCTGGAGGAGTTGGCTGATAAGTATGAACTCCCCTGGTTGCGACCCTTTGCGAAGTGGGGTTCGTGGCAGTCGAATTATTCGCAAATTCCGTGCGGATTGAAGCGCGGTTTCAGCTTTTACTTTCATCAACCCAACCAACTCTGGCGGCCCACCGAGACGCGGGACACGGAAATGTTGGTGGCGGCCAGTCCCCATGATGACATCGCGGATACCCACTGGTATCGGCCGGATTTTGACGCGCACTTCGTGGCGGAGGCGCAACGGGCGGGCGTTGAGTATCTCGATCAAATTGAACTTGATCCGCCGCAGGGCGGCCCGGGGCAATGGGAGTTGGCGGGCCAGCGACCCACGGAAAGCGTTGCCGTGCGAGCCCGCTTCCTCGTGGATGCTTCGGGGCCCCGGGGATACCTGGCCCGTTCCTGGGGGTTGCCTGAAAGTGTTCCGACAGAAGCCGCCGAACCGGGGGTGGGAACGCAGGCTTTGTACACGCACTTTCGGCACGTGAACCGCTGGCAGACCGGGCGGTCGATGGACGATGCAGCGCCGCCATTTCCACCGGATGATGCCGCCCTGCATCACGTGTTTCCGGGCGGATGGATTTGGGTTTTGCGCTTCAATAACGGGCTCGTGAGTGCCGGTTGTGCGGTGTCGGCATCGTTGGCGGAGAGCCTGCGGCTGTCGGAGGGTGCGGGGGCGTGGGCGCGGATATTGGAGCGTTTCCCATCCGTAGCGGCGCAGTTTGCGGAAGCCTCGCCGGTGCGGGAATTTACGCACCTGCCGCGTCTGGCGTATCGATCCCGCCCGATCACCGGGCCCGGGTGGTGTCTGCTCCCCGGTACGGCGGGGTTTATCGATCCGCTGCTCTCCACGGGTTTCGTGCAGAATCTGCTGGGATTGGAGCGACTGGCGGCCCTATGGGCGCGGGGGGAGTCGCCGGAGGACGGCAATTACGGTGCCGCCGTGGCAGCGGATTTGTCGGTCACCTCCGAGCTGATTCGTGCGTTGTACCGCGCGATGCCCGTGCCCCGCGCCTTTCGGGCTCTGAGTCGCCTCTATTTTGCTTCCGTGAGCTATGCGGAAACCGCTCGACGGCTCGGTCGGCCCGCCCTGGCTCCGGGTTTCCTGCTACGGCTTCATCCGCTATTTTCCGCGGGTTTTTCCCGGTGCGTGCAGTGGGCCGTTCCGGATTCCGTGGACGCTTTGGAGGAGCAGGTGCAGCGGGCCATTGGTGATTTCGATGTGGTCGGTTTGACTTCGGCCGAAAAGCGCAATTGGCACGGCTGTGACGCAGCCGAACTCTATGCGGCCGCTCCAAAATTGGGCGCTTCGTTCGAAGAAATTACCGCGATGTTACGCCGTTCGGGCTTCAATCAGTGACTCCCTGAGGCGTCGCCCCTTTGCCGCTGGGCGGGGCGGTCCGATGCGATCAATCCATCGGCCTCGACGAGTCAAAACCAGTTTCAAGATTCCTCGGCCGGCCCTCCCATCGCCCGCAGACTGCAGGCTTGGATGACGTTCAGGCCCAGGGCGGCTGCTGCCTCCAGCACGGCGGGGGATTCGGTGCCGGGATTCAGCCACAATTCGTCGCAACCACGGGCGGCAATCGCGGGAAGTAGTTCCAGGACCTTGGGGGGCGGGAGATAGACGCTGAAGCGTTGTGGGCGCCCGGGCAGGGCACTTGGATTCGGATAGCAAACGAGTCCCTCCAGAAGCACTTCTCGGGGATTGATTGGGTAAACGGTAAACCCGGCCCGTTGATAGGCCCGAACGGCCTGATTGCTGAATTTGGCCCGATCGGCGGAGGCCCCGAGTACGGCGACAGTTTTCACAAGCCCAAATCTGGCGAAACCGGCCACCGCCGCGAGGGTTATCTCGGTTCGGCGACGGCCGGGATGTCCCAGCTACCCGGGATCATCGAAAACGTTCATTTGAAAAATTGGGGGAAATTGCCTTTGACACCCCGGGGTGATGTTCTTACCCATTCCGGCCTTAAAATACGAGTTGCCGGCGCCGGATTTCGGTCTCCGCCCGTAGTGGATGGAGTCGAAGTCTTTTTTGTCGTCAGAAATGGTGACAAAACGCAGTGTCAATCAGTGTTGCCCACGTAGCTCAGTTGGTAGAGCACGTCCTTGGTAAGGACGAGGTCACCGGTTCAAGCCCGGTCGTGGGCTCCATTGTTTGAGCGAAGCGGTTGGGGCGAGCAGGCGGCGCGGGTGCAGCAACAAAGAACACGTTAACTAGCAAGTCACATGGCTAAAGAGAACTTCAATCGTACGAAGCCGCACATGAACGTGGGCACGATCGGTCACGTCGACCACGGCAAGTCCACTCTCACGGCGGCGATCGTCGCGGTCCAAAACCGCAAAGGCTTGGCGCCGATGATCGAGTACAAGGACATCACCAAGGGCGGCACCGTGCGGGATGAGACCAAGACGGTCACCATCGCGGTCTCCCACGTCGAGTACGAGAGCTCCAAGCGCCACTACGCGCACGTCGACTGTCCGGGTCACGCGGACTACGTCAAAAACATGATCACCGGTGCCGCCCAGATGGACGGCGCGATTTTGGTGGTCAGCGCCGCTGACGGCCCGATGCCCCAGACCCGTGAGCACATTCTGCTCGCGCGTCAGGTCGGCGTTCCCAGCATTGTCGTTTTCCTGAACAAAGTTGACTTGGCGGATGCGGACCTCCTCGAGCTTATCGAGATGGAAATTCGCGATCTGCTCACCAAGTACGGCTTTCCTGGCGAGAAGACCCCCATCGTTCGGGGTTCGGCCACCGCGGCCATCGCGGGCACGCCCGAAGGCGAGAAGGCAATTGCCGATCTGCTCGAAGCGCTGGATACCTTCATTGCGGAACCCGTTCGCGAGAACGACAAGCCGTTCCTGATGTGCATCGAAGACGTGTTCACGATTGAAGGTCGTGGAACGGTCGTCACCGGTCGCGTCGAACGCGGAACCCTGTTGAAGATGTCGGAAGTCGAGATCGTCGGCTTGAAGGACACCCGCAAGACGACGGCGACGGACATTGAAATGTTCCGCAAGCTGCTCGATAGCGCCACCTCTGGTGACAATGTCGGCGTGCTCCTCCGCGGTACCACCAAGGATGACGTCGAACGCGGCATGGTTCTGGCCAAGCCGGGCTCGATCAAGGCGCACACGAAGTTCAAGGCGGAGGTTTACGTCCTCACCAAGGACGAGGGTGGCCGTCACACTCCGTTCTTCACCAAGTATCGTCCGCAGTTCTATTTCCGCACCTCGGATGTCACCGGCACGGTGACCCTTCCTGAAGGTGTTGAAATGGTGATGCCGGGTGATAATGTCTCGGTTGACATCGAGCTGCTCGCGCCCGTGGCGATGGAAAAAGGTCTCCGCTTCGCCATTCGCGAAGGTGGCCGTACCATCGGTGCTGGTCGTGTCGCGGATGTTTTGACCTAACAGTTTGCTGCCTCAAGGGGAGCCGGTTAGCGCCGGCTTCCCGGGTTGGATTTTGCAGAGTGGGTAGAGCACAGGGCGTTAGCTCAATTGGTAGAGTAGCGGTCTCCAAAACCGTTGGTTGGGGGTTCAAGTCCCTCACGCCCTGCCAACCCGGAGGGGTGGCAGAGTGGTCTATTGCGGCGGTCTTGAAAACCGCTGTGGGGTAACTCCCACCGGGGGTTCGAATCCCTCCCCCTCCGCCAGGATTAGTTATGATTCAAGAATTTTATATTAAATTGGCGGTCGCTGCCGTGATTATCGGTGGCGGGTTCTTTTTTGCCTGGAAACAGGGCCTGATCGAACGGATGGCGATCTATTTTGGCGAGACTCGCGATGAGCTCAAGAAATGCCAATGGCCTTCCCGCCCCGAACTGGTGCAGTATACTGCCTTGATCTTTGTCGCTGTAGGAGCCCTTGGCCTCTTTACTGTGGGTGCGGATTTCATCTTGCTCAAGGTGGTGCGCAGTCTGTTGAATCTCTGAGCCCGCCTTATCCATGAAAAGCCGTTGGTTTGCCCTCCATTGCCTCGCCGGACAGGAACAAAAGGTCCGCGACACGATTCAGCGTCGATTGAAAACCGACGAGATGGAGCCGTACATCAATGAGGTGCTCGTGCCGATGGAGAAGGTGGTCGAGGTCCGAGGTGGCAAGAAGACCGTCACAAACCGGAAGTTGCACCCGGGCTACGTCTACATCGATATCGTCCTCCTGGACGAAAATCGCCGTCCGCTGGAGAAGCCTTGGTATTTCATTAAAGACATTCAGGGTGTCATCGGCTTTGTCGGTGGCGACCGTCCCATGGAAGTTACCGAGGAGGAGATGGCGACGATCAAAGAGAAGATCTCCGACAGCCAGGACACTGAAAAGCCTCGCGTGAATTTCGAGCTCGGTGAGACGGTCAAGATCAACGACGGACCTTTCCTCAACTTCAGCGGCGTCATTGAGGAAATCGAGGCCGACAAGGGCAAGCTCAAGGTCACCGTGGACATTTTCGGACGCAAGACACCCGTGGAACTGGAATACTGGCAGGTTGAAAAAGCCTGAAGTACTCCTTTCCCACATCCATTTCATACTGCTAGGATAATTTTCCTTTTCGATAAATATGGCGAAGAAAGTTACAGGAACCGTCAAGCTGCAGATTGCAGCCGGTCAAGCAAATCCGGCCCCGCCGGTGGGTCCGGCGCTTGGTTCGCAGGGCATCAACATCATGGCGTTCTGCAAGGAATTCAACGCCGCGACCAAGGACAAGGCGGGTCTGGTCATTCCGGTGATCATCACCGTATACCAAGATAAGTCGTTCTCCTGCGTCTATAAGTCCCCGCCGGCAGCGGTGCTGCTCAAGAAGGCGGCGGGCGTTGCCTCGGGATCCAAGGTCCCCAACAAGGACAAGGTTGGCAAGGTCACCCGCAAGCAAGTCTTGGAGATCGTCAAGATCAAGCTGGTGGACATGAACGCCACCAACGAAGAGGCCGCTTTCCGAAGCATCTGCGGTACCGCACGTAACATGGGTATCGAGGTGGTCGGCTAAATCAATCAACAATCAATGCGGAAGGAGCGGCTATAAAGCGCCGTTCCGTTAACACCGCGAAAAAACATGCCCAGCAAGCGTTATAAGAAAGCCCTCGCCCTGGTGGATACCCAGAAGCTGTACCCGCTGAATGAAGCGGTTGCCCTTCTCGGGAAACTCCCCCGTGCGAAATTCTCCGAATCCATCGACATCGCCTTCCGGCTCGGCGTCGACCCCAAACAGTCGGACCAAATGGTCCGCGGAACCGTCCCGCTGCCGCACGGCAGCGGCAAGGTGGTTCGGGTCGTCGTGTTCGCCAAACCCGGTGCTGCCGCCGAAGCCGCTCGCGCGGCCGGGGCGGAACACGTCGGATTTGATGATCTGATCAAGAAGTGCGTCGAAGGCTGGTCGGATTTCGATATCGCCATCGCCACCCCCGAAGCGATGACCGAAGTGCGTAAATTGGGTAAGGTGCTCGGACCTCGCGGTTTGATGCCGAATCCCAAGACGGGAACCGTGACCGACGACACCGGCAAAGCGGTGAAGGAAGTCAAAGCGGGCCGGGTTGAATTCAAGATCGACAAGGCGGGTAATGTGCACGTCGCGATCGGTAAGATCGCCTTCACTGCCCAGCAAGTGGATGAGAATGCGCGGGCGGTCATTGAGGCCGTGTTTAAGAGCCGTCCTTCGAGTGCCAAGGGGATCTTTGTGCTGAGCGTTACGCTCAGCTTGACGATGAGCCCGGGCCTGCGGTTGGATCTTCGCGAATTCGTTAACGCCTGAACCTATCGAGGACCTGAACCATGCGTGCTGAAAAGAAATTTATCTCGGCGGAGTATGTGAGCCGCCTGAAGAACTCCCCGTTTTTCCTGGTGGTGGACTACCGCGGCCTGTCCGTCGGTCAATTCACCGAACTCCGCAAACGACTGATCAAGGTCGGTGGCGAGGTTCATGTCGTGAAGAACACCATCTTCCGGGTGGCCGCCAAAGAGGCGGGCATCGCGGACTTGGGTGGTGCGCTCTCCGGCCAGTTGGCCATCGTGACCGGTCAGAAGGACATCGCTTCCTCGGCCAAAGTCATCAAGGCCTACCAGGCTGAATTTGAAAAGCCGAAGCTCCAGTTCGGCTATCTTGGGTCGCAAGCTTTGTCCGCCGCGGAAGTCCGTGCCATTGCGGATCTCCCTCCTCTGGCTCAGCTCCAGGGCAAAATTCTCGGATTGCTGCAGGCGCCGGCGCAGAAGCTGGCCGCCCTCATCAATACTCCCGGATCGCAATTGGCCCGGGTCATCAAGGCCCACGCCGACAAGGCGGTCTGAGTTCCTTTCCCTTTCGCTTCCCCGGCGCTTCCGCCGGGGCGGCGGATATTGCAACAGTAAATCGTCGGGCCGCGGGCTGCGGCCTAATCTGGGACAGCCGTCCTTGCGACGAGACGACAAACTAATACACATACCATGGCAGACATTAATAATATCGTTGAAGAGTTGAGCAAACTGACCGTGCTCGAAGCCGCTGACCTCGTGAAGAAGCTCGAGGAGAAGTGGGGCGTCACGGCGGCGGCTCCGGTTGCGGTCGCGGCGGCAGCCGTTGGCGGCGCGGCGGCTCCGGTGGAAGCGGCCAAGGACACGTTTGACGTGATCCTCGCGTCCCTGCCGGCCGACAAGAAGATCGGTGTCATCAAGGCGGTTCGCGAAGTCAAGGCCGGTTTGGGCCTGGCGGAAGCGAAGGCGCTGGTTGAAGGCGCTCCTAAGCCCGTGCTCGAAGGCGCGCCCAAGGCTGAAGCCGAAGCGGCCAAGAAGAAGCTCGAAGAGGCGGGTGCCAAGGTCGAGCTCAAGTAATTCACTTCTCAGAAGCGGTTGGCGGCAATCGTCGCCAACCGCTTTTTGGTCAATTTGACTGTTGTCAATCCGTTTTGTAACGCTAAGGTACTTGTTCGGTGACTTTTTTCAGTTCGACGAGTTCTGGCGGTTGGTGCACCAGCCGGCAGAGCTCGTCGTATTGTCTTTTCGACAAATCACGATTCCGGCATGAGCCGGTGGAATACTAGAACACGAAGTCGCAATGGCAACCAAGCACTCGGAACGCATCAACTTCGGCAAGATCAAAGAGGTCATCGCCCCCCCGAACCTCATTGAGATCCAGCTCGATTCGTATCGCGAATTCCTCCAAACGGACCTCTCGCCGTCCAAACGCAAAAACATGGGCCTTCAGGCCGTGTTTACCGAGGTCTTCCCGATTGCCAGCTACGATGGCAAAACGGTGCTGGATTTCCATAACTATGATATTCAGGACCCGAAGGTTGACTGGCTCGAGTGTTTGCGGGAAGGCATGACCTATGGGGCTCCGCTCTATGTCACCTTTCTGTTAAAAGAGGAAGCCGGTACCAAGGAGGAAAAGGTGTTCATGGGTGAGATCCCGCTCATGACCCCGCAGGGCACGTTCGTGATCAACGGCGCGGAACGGGTGATCGTCTCGCAGTTGCACCGCTCGCCGGGTATCGCGTTCGAAAGCACCCAGCATCCCAACGGCAAATGGCTGCACAGCTTCCGCATCATCCCGGATCGCGGTTCCTGGTACGAGGCTCAGTTTGATACTTCGGATCTGCTGTACGTCTACCTCGATCGGAAGAAACGTCGGCGCAAGTTCCTGACCACCACATTCTTCCGCGCCCTGGGCTACGGCTCCGACGCGGAGATCCTGAGCTTGTTCTATTCGATCCGCGAATTGAACGTCAAGGAGGCGGAAAAGATGGACGAGATCCAGAATCTGGTTCTCGTCGAAGACGCTGAAGACAAGGACAAGGGCCTTGTCGTCGCTCGCGCTTTCGAGCCGCTTTCCAAAGCCGTCGTCAAACAGATTGCGGAACTCGGCACCAGCAAGATCCGGGTGGTCGATACCTCGGTGGACGATGGTATCATCATCAAGTGTCTTAAGAAGGATCCCACCAAGAACGAGGAGGAAGCCCTCAAGGATATCTATCGTCGTCTCCGGCCTGGGGATCCGCCGACGGCCGCCAACGCCCGGGCCTTGATCAAACGGCTGTTCTTCGATCCCAAGCGCTACGACCTGGGTCGCGTGGGACGCTACAAGATGAACCAGAAGCTGGGCATCGAGGACAAGGCCGATTCCCGCATCCTTAAGCGCGAGGATCTGGTCGCGGCTACCAAGTATCTACTCAAGCTCAAGAAGGGGCAGGGGAGCCTCGATGACATTGATCATCTCGGCAGCCGCCGTATCCGGACCGTGGGCGAGTTGCTCGCCAACCAGTGCCGGGTCGGCCTGGCCCGCACGGAGCGGCTCGTCAAGGAACGCATGACGTTGTTTGATCAGAGCCTCGACACGATGACGCCCCAGAAGCTCATCAATCCGAAGGCACTTTCTGCCGTGGTGCGCGACTTTTTCGGTCGAAGCCAGTTGAGCCAGTTCATGGATCAGATCAATCCGCTGGCGGAACTGACCCACAAGCGCCGTCTGTCCGCGCTCGGACCCGGGGGTCTCTCCCGAGACCGTGCCGGCTTTGAAGTCCGTGACGTGCATCCGTCGCACTACGGCCGTATTTGTCCGATTGAGACGCCCGAAGGTCCTAACATCGGGTTGATCGCGTCCTTGGCCACTTATGCCAAGGTTAATGATTTCGGCTTCATTGAGACGCCCTATCGGAAGGTGAAAGAAGGCCGGGTCACCGACCAGCTGGACTACCTCACCGGTGATCGGGAGGAAGGCTACATCATCGCACAGGCTAATGCGCCCATCGATGACAAAGGCAAGTTCCTGACGGATCGTGTGCCGTGCCGTTGCAAAGGTGATTTCATCGACGTGGAGCCCGAAGGCGTCCACTACATGGACGTCTCGCCGAAGCAGCTGGTGTCGGTGGCGGCCGGTTTGATTCCGTTCTTGGAACATGACGACGCCAACCGCGCGTTGATGGGTTCCAACATGCAACGGCAGGGTGTGCCGTTGCTGGTGACCGAGGCCCCTCTGGTGGCCACGGGTCTCGAAGAGCGTGTCGCCCGGGACTCGCGCGCGGTTATCGTCTCGGACGAGGCCGGCAAGGTGGCTTCCGTGACCGGGGATCAGATCATTGTCACGCGGGATGGGAAAATTCCGGAGACAAAGAAGAAGCTCAAACACGCTCCGGAAGACGGCGTCTGGATCTATCCGGTGCGCAAATTCATGCGCTCCAATGCCGCGACCTGCATCAACCAGAAGATTCTGGTGGCCAAGGGCGAGGTCATTAAGAAGGGACAGATCATTGCCGACGGTCCGTGTACCGATGGCGGTGAACTGGCGATCGGCCGCAATGTGCTGGTCGCGTTCATGCCGTGGAACGGTTATAACTTCGAGGATGCCATTCTGATCTCGGAAAAGATCGTCAAAGATGACATCTTTACCTCCATCCACATCGACGAGTTCGAGGTGGTGGCGCGGGACACGAAGCTGGGACCCGAGGAAATCACCCGGGATATTCCCAATCTGGGTGAAGAAGCGCTCAAAAACCTGGGTGCCGATGGCGTCATCCGCGTGGGTGCCGAGGTCAAGCCCGGCGACATTCTCGTCGGCAAGATCACGCCCAAGTCCGAGACCGAGCTGGCACCCGAAGAGCGTCTGTTGCGCGCCATTTTCGGCGAAAAAGCCGCCGATGTTAAGGATACCTCGCTCAAGGTTCCTTCAGGCACCTACGGCATCATCATGGACGTGAAGGTATCGTCCAAGATTGATGGCCAGAAGTCTCCGAAGATGCCCAAGGCACCGGAGTCCGAAGAACCGAAGGGTCCGAAGGAGGGTGACGAATCCTTCAAGGCCAAGCGTGAGGAGCTGTTGGACCAACTGACCGAAGCTCTTTCCAACATTCTGCTCGGCGAGAAGATTCCGCTCGACGTGATCAACAGCGAATCCGGTGAGATCATCTTGCCGGCCAACCGTAAGATCACCAAGACGCTGTTGAAGAAGCTCGCGACGGTGCATGACCGGGTGGAAATCGATCCGTCGCCGATTCGCAATAAGATCTTCGAAATCATCGGACAATTCCGGAAGAAGTTCGAAGAACTGCAGTCACAGCAGGAGGACGAAGCGGATAAGACCGATACGGGCGACGATGTGGATAACGGCATCGTTAAACAGGTGAAGGTCTACATTGCGTCGAAGCGCAAGCTTTCGGTCGGTGACAAGATGGCCGGCCGCCACGGTAACAAGGGCGTTGTGGCCCGTATCGTGGCCGAGGCGGACATGCCGTTCCTGGCGGACGGTACCCCGGTGGAAATCGTATTGAATCCGCTGGGTGTGCCCTCACGTATGAATGTCGGGCAATTGCTCGAGACTCACTTGGGCTGGGCGTGCCGATGCCTGGGCATCAAGATCGCGACGCCGGTCTTCGATGGCATCAAGGAAAAGGATGTCCGGGGATACCTCAAACAGGTGGTGGACGGCCACAAGAAGCGTGAAGAGGCCGTACTCATCAACGAGAACGGCAAGGCGACGCTGTTCGACGGTCGCAGTGGCGATGCCTTCGATCAGGAAGTGGTCGTCGGGTACATCTACATGCTGAAGCTGGGTCACTTGGTGGCCGATAAGATCCATGCCCGAGCCGTGGGTCCGTATTCGCTGGTCACCCAGCAACCGCTGGGCGGCAAGGCGCAGTACGGTGGTCAACGCTTCGGCGAAATGGAAGTGTGGGCGATGGAGGCCTATGGCGCCGCCTATATGCTCCAGGAGTTGCTCACCGTGAAGTCGGACGACGTCCAGGGACGTACCCGGATTTACGAAAGCATCGTGAAAGGCGACAATTCGCTGGAGGCCGGCATTCCGGAATCCTTCAACGTATTGGTCAAGGAAATGCAGTCGCTGGGACTCGACGTCAAGGTTGGCTACAGCAACCCGGCCGACGCCCCTCAACAAGTGGCCAATCCGTTGGCCGCCTTTGCCTGAACCCACCCCAATACCAATACTCTGCTGAAATATACGAGTTATGCTGACTTCCCAGAATGCCGCCCGTGAAATGTTGGGCTTGGATAAGGTCAACCTGGTGGACCACGTTGCGATCACTGTAGCGTCGCCGGAGAATATCAAGTCGTGGTCCAAGGGTGAGGTCAAGAATCCGGAAACGATCAACTACCGCACATTCAAACCCGAAAAGGGCGGACTCTTCTGCGAGCGCATCTTCGGTCCCGTCAAGGATTGGGAGTGTTCCTGCGGAAAGTATAAGCGCATCAAGCATCGTGGTGTGGTTTGCGATCGCTGCGGTGTTGAAGTAACGCTGGCCCGGGTGCGGCGTGAGCGGATGGGACACATCGAGCTTTCGGTGCCCGTCTCCCATATCTGGTTCTTTAAGTGCATGCCCTCCCGCATCGGGTTGATGCTGGACATGACGGCACGGAATCTGGAGCGAGTCATTTACTATGAAGATTACATGGTGATTGACGCCGGCTCGACGTCCCTGAAGCCGCTGCAATTGCTCACCGAGCACGAATATCGCGAAGCCAAGCAGACCTACGGCAACGATTCCTTCGTCGCCAAAATGGGTGCTGAAGCCGTGCGCGATGCCCTCGCCTTGGTCAACCTCGACAAAACTGTCGAGGAACTTCAGGTCGCGATGACCGAGACCAAGTCCAAGCAAAACCGCAAGAAGATCGCCAAGCGGATCAAGCTGTTTCAGGGCTTTTCCAAGTCCAAGAGTCGTCCGGAATGGATGATCTTGATTGTGCTGCCGGTGATTCCTCCGGACTTGCGTCCGTTGGTTCCGCTGGAAGGCGGTCGTTTTGCCACTTCCGATCTCAACGATCTCTATCGCCGGGTCATCAATCGCAATAACCGGTTGAAGAACCTGCTCCAGCTCAAGACGCCGGAGGTGATCATTCGCAACGAGAAGCGGATGTTGCAGGAGGCAGTGGACGCCCTGTTTGACAACGGTCGTCATGGCCGTGCGGTCACCGGCGCGGGTAACCGGGCGTTGAAGTCGCTTTCGGATATGCTCAAGGGCAAATCCGGGCGCTTCCGTCAGAATTTGCTGGGCAAACGCGTCGATTACTCCGGCCGCTCGGTCATTGTCATCGGTCCCGACCTCAAGCTGAACCAGTGCGGTCTGCCGAAGAAGATGGCGCTCGTTCTGTTCGAGCCGTTCATCATCCGCAAGCTCAAGGAGCGCGGTTACGTGCATACCGTCCGCTCGGCCAAGAAGATGATCGAGCGGCAGTCGGCCGAAGTCTGGGACATCCTGGAAGAGGTCACGCGCGGACATCCGGTACTCCTCAACCGTGCGCCCACGCTGCATCGGTTGTCTGTGCAGGCATTCGAGCCCGTGTTGATCGAAGGCGAAGCCATCCGGATTCATCCGCTGGTTTGTACCGCCTACAACGCCGACTTCGACGGTGACCAGATGGCCGTCCACGTACCCCTGTCCGTGGAGGCTCAGATGGAGGCCCGCCTCTTGATGATGGCGCCGCTCAACATCTTCAGTCCGTCGAGCGGCAAGCCGATCATGACGCCCACCCAGGACATTACCCTGGGTTGCTATTACCTGACCGCCGAACCGCGTCGTCAAAAGAAGCCCAACGAACGGCTCATGCTGTTCGGCTCCAAGAACGAGGTGCTTTTTGCCCACGCCGACGGAGCGGTGAAGACCCATGATCGCGTGCTCATGGCGAATCCGGACTTCGGCAAGAAGACTCCCTACGGCGACGCCAACTCCAAGGTGATCGAAACCACGGTTGGACGGGTGATCTTCTCCGAGATCTGGCCCTACGACCTCGGTTTTCCCAACATCGTCGTCAACAAGAGCAAGCTGGGCGATCTCATCTTCAATTGCTATAAGCACTGCGGTCACGAGCGGACCGTGATCATGCTGGACAAGCTGAAGGAAATCGGCTTCCAGGAGGCGACTCGCGCCGGGGTGTCCATCGGTATCGATGACATGATCATCCCGGTGGAAAAGCAGAAGGAAATCAAGATCGCGCTGGATCAAATCGGCGAGGTCGAGAAGCAGCACAAGAAGGGCGTCATCACCAACGCCGAACGTTACAACAAGGTCGTCGATATCTGGACCCACTGCACGGACCAGATCGGTGCCGGCATCATGAAGACCTTGGAGTTCAACCAGGGTAAGAAGGAATACAACCCTGTCTTCTTGATGGTGGATTCCGGTGCGCGCGGTAACAAGGCCCAGGTTCGTCAGTTGGCGGGTCTCCGTGGTCTGATGGCCAAGCCAAGCGGCGAAATCATTGAGAAGCCGATTCTCTCGAACTTCCGCGAGGGTCTGACCGTTCTGGAGTACTTCATCTCCACCCACGGTGCCCGTAAGGGTCTGGCCGATACGGCGCTAAAGACTGCCGACTCCGGCTATATGACCCGCAAACTGGTCGATGCCGCCCAGGACGTGATTATCCGTGAGGACGATTGCTCGACCACCGGGGGCATCCTGGTTTCGGCCATCTATGAGGGTGAAGAGGCCGTGCTCAAGATCAGCGAACGGATCTTTGGACGCTACTCGTCCGAGGACGTCTATGATCCGGGTGACCTGAAGCACAAGCTGATCGGCTCCGGCGAGGAGTTTGATGAGGTGAAGTCCAAGGTCATCGAACGCGCCGGCATCGACCGCATTCGTATTCGCTCCGCGCTGACGTGCGAAGCCAAGGCCGGTATTTGTGCCAAGTGCTACGGCCGCAGTTTGGCGACGGGTGTTCTGGTTCGTCTCGGTGAGGCGGTCGGCATTGTTGCCGCCCAATCCATCGGTGAGCCCGGAACCCAGCTCACCATGCGTACGTTCCATTCCGGTGGTGTTGCCTTCGGTCAGTTCAAACAGCCCGAAATCAAGTCCAAGAACGACGGCGTGGTCCGCTTCAACGACCTGCGCTATGTGGATTTGGGCGACGGTAACTGCATTGTCCTTAACAAGAACGGATCCGTCACGATCTCGTCTCCCGAGGGCAAAGAACTGGAAAACCACAACATCGTGGTCGGTTCCATCATCTCGGTGCCGGATGGTGGCACCGTGAAGAAGGCCGATGTTTTCGTCCAGTGGGATGCGTACAACATCCCCGTCATCACCGAAAAAGGTGGTCGCGTGAAGTTCCTCGACATTATCGAGGGCGTCACCATGAGGCAGGAAGTCGATCAACAGACCGGCTCCGAGGACATGGTCGTCATCGAACACAAGGAGGATCTGCACCCGACGGTGATCGTCGAAAACAAGAAGGGCGAACCCCTCGCTCAGTACTCGATTCCGGCAGGCGCGCACTTGGCGGTCAACGAGGGCGACGAGGTCGGTGCCGGTGTGTTGCTGGCCAAGACGCCTCGTAAGGCATCGAAAACGAAGGACATCACCGGTGGTCTCCCGCGTGTGGCCGAGTTGTTCGAGGCCCGTCGGCCGAAGGATGCCGCGGAAATCGCCAAGATCGATGGTATCGTCGATTTCGGATCAAGTGTCCGTGGCAAGCGCTGCTTGGTCGTCAAGGATCCGCAGACCCAGGTCGAAGAGGAACACCTCATCCCGATCGGCAAGCATCTGATCGTCTACAAGGGCGACTTCGTTAAGAAGGGCCAGCAGTTGACGGACGGTCCGATGGTGCCGCACGAGATCTTGGACATCTGTGGTGTTCAGGAACTTCAGGAGCATCTCGTCAACGAGATTCAGGAGGTCTATCGTCTCCAAGGTGTGACGATTAACGACAAGCACGTCGAAATCATCATCCGGCAGATGCTCCGCAAGGTGCGCATCACCGAGCCGGGCGATTCACTCTTCCTCTGGGGCGAACAGATCGACAAGACGACGTTCCAGGACGAGAACGATCGGGTGGAGAAGATGGGTGGCAAGCCCGCGGAAGCGGCTCCGGTGCTCTTGGGCATTACCAAGGCGTCGCTGGAAACCGAATCCTTCCTCAGTGCGGCGTCGTTCCAGGACACCACCCGGGTCCTCACCGAAGCCGCCACGATGGGCAAGGTGGACAACCTGCGCGGGTTCAAGGAAAACGTGATCATGGGGCACATCATCCCCGCGGGCACCGGCTTCTCGATCCATCGCGATATCCGGGTTAAGACGCTCGTGGAACTGCCGGCCGACGAACCGGCAACGCTGGATATTACGGGCGACGCTCCGTCGGAGAATCCGCTGCTGGGCTAACCCTTGCTCGCACTGACGCTAGCGGGCCGCTTCGTTCCGACGAAGCGGCCCGTTCGTTTATCGGCTTGAATGGGGGAGGATTTCGGTCCGCCGCGACAGTGCGCCCTGGTCTCGGGCCGGGGCATTGAACCTCCCGCGATACTTTTCGTTCCCGTCGGCCATTTCTAGGGTATATCCTGAGGTCGCACCGTTTTTCTGTTCTTACCTGCTCGGCGTTGTCACATGAATCATTGGCTTACCCCTTTAGCGTATCTGCTCGGTGGCATGACCCTGAAGTGGGTCCTGGATCTTTTCTTTCTGCGGCATGTCTACCGCGACAATGAGCATAAGCTCAATGTCCGTGAGGCAGAATTCACGACCCTCAAACATGAGCATACCCAGGCGCTGACCGACCTGAAAAACAAGCTCACGGAACTGGACGCCACCAGTAAGGCGAAGCTCCTCGCAGAGGGGAGTTTGGCGAAAGTGAATTCCAATCTCGTCGCGCTCCGCACCCACGTGCTGCGCCTGGAAGAGGACCTTGGGGCCGCTCGCAGTCGCGAGGCCGAGTTGGTTGAACGTGTGACGGTCCGGGATGGGGAGCTGCAGGCGGCCACGGCACGCCTCGGATCGCTGGAGGGCGAACTGCGGGAACAGACGACCGGCGGGGAATCCCTGCGCCTGGAACTTGCTGAAGTAAAGGCGACCGCAGCGACGCTGGCGGATGCCGAGGCGGGCTTGCGGGTGCAACTTGCGGAGACGCAGCAGGAATCTTCCCGCCGATTGGTGCGCTTGGGCGAGTTGGAGGATGGTCTAGTGTCTCAAAGGCAGCTCCAGATCACGCTGGAGGCGGCGGTACAAAGCCGCGATGCCCAGATCGCCGACTGCCAAAGTCGGTTTGCGGCGCTGGAGGCAGAACGGGAATCGGTCGCCACCACCCTGAAATTGACGGATCGCGAACTCGCCATCGCCCGTGCGGAAGTTCTCGCGCAGGCGCGCCGCCTCGAGGAGGCCGCACTGGGGACGTCAGGCCGCCAGGCGGAGCTCGAAGCGATGAACTCCCGGGTCACGGAATTAACCTCGGCGCGGACCGTGGGTGAGACGCAGATCAAGGAACTGGAAACCGTGGTGAATCGCTTGAAACAGCAAGTGATGGAGTTCCGCGAATCCCTGGACACCGCGGCGGCGGCGAATCGACGCCTGGCGGCCGAATTGTCCGAGGCGCGGGAGCGGTTGGCCGGATCGCAGATTTCGAAAGATGGTTTTGCCGCGACACTAAAAGCGTCCGAGGACGAGGTGGTTGGTTTGCGCAGCAAGCTTGCCGAGCAACAGATCCGTATCCAGTCCATGGAAGACGAATGTGCCGGGCTGCAGGGCCAATTGAAATCGGCCCTGTCCGAGTTCCAGATCCCCGCGGTTACTGCCCCGGCGGACAAGTTGCCCTTTCCTGATCCGGATCCGGCTTGGGTTCACCGGGTCAGTGATATTCAAGCCGAGTTGGCGGCGGTATCCGAATCGCATGCGCAGCTGGAGACGGAGTTGATTCGGGAGCGGCAACGGAGTGCGGATTTGGAGGAGCAGTTGCGGGTGGCGGCATCGACTTCGGACGCCCGGGTGGAGACATCGGGTTCCGCCCCGGCGGTTGATCTGCTGGCTGAGATTGATGAGCTCAATCGCGAACGCAATACCCTCGCGGCGGAACTCGCGGCCTTAAAATCCCAGACGCCCTCCCAGCCGTCGGGCTCGGGTCGGAAAAAGAAGGCGCGCACAGCCGATGTTGAGCTCTTTCCGGTGGCATCCGCATCGACGGATTCGGCTGCGGAGACCGACGCTTCGTCCGAGGGTGAGGGAGTGGTGGAGTTTTCCTCCAAGTGCCCGCAGCATCTGAGCGATGTGAAGGGGATCGGTCCGGTGTTCGAGCAGCGTTTGTACGTGGCGGGTGTCGGTAGTTATTGGGAGCTGGCGCAATTGACGGATCGTACGCTGGCCGAGGTGCTGGAGTTGGACGCGCCTCAGCGGGAGAGTTTTGATTTTGCCGCCGCCCGGGCGGACGCCGCTCGACTGGCCCGGGAGACTCGAAGCGAAGGCCGCAAGTGGACCGGGGATCAGCCCGATGATTTGGAGCCTTTGGAAGGGATTGGGGCGGCGATTGAAAAGCGCCTCTATAATGCCGGCATTTGCACCTTTGCGGCGCTCGCTGCTGCTTCCGAGGAATCGCTCGCAGAGATTTGTCCGACGGCCAAGTTCCGTGGGGCCAATTATGCCCGATGGATTGAGCAAGCCCGCCAACGTATCGCTCGCGAGGAGGATTAAACCATGTTTGAAAACGGGCGACCCCGCTACTGGATCGATTGGTACGATCCCTGGTACCTGATTCTACCGTTGCTTCTGGCGGGTGTCCTGGCGGGTATCCGCTGGCTCCCGGCCTCGCGGCCGGCCCGCTTGGCCGTCGCCATGCCGGCCTCGCGGATGCCGGCGGCTCGAACCGTGCCGTTGCCGGTGCTGGCCCCCGCGGTTCTGGAATCGCCCATGAACGGCAAGGGCTTCTACCAGAGCCGGATGCCGGATGCGGAAGGGCGGGCTGAACCGGGGGCGGTCGTGTGCCTGGATTATGCCCGGTTGGATTTGCGGGATCCCGATTGGCGGCTGTTGGCGCAAATGCCTGCGGATCCGGCGGGGCGATTTCATTTCAAATTGCAGAATTTTCCGCCGGGTAGCTATCGCCTTCGGGCCCGGTTGGTCACGGACACTGGATTGGGGAAGAACTCCAGTGAAGCCATGGTCACGGTCTTTGCCGACCCGGTTGCCGAACCCCGGCGACGGGCTCGACGTTAGTAACTCGCTGTTGGGCCCCGGCACTTGGTGGGCGATCTGCCGGGGACGTAAGTCCGGCCCCGAGATAAAAAACGGCGCGACCTTTTGAGTCGCGCCGTTGCTGTGAGGGAACCGGGTTACCGGATTCGCTCAGTAGTCCATTCCGCCGCCGCCGTGGTGCGGGTCACCGGAGGACTTGTCCTTCTTCTCCGGGATTTCCGTGATGAGGGCCTCGGTGGTGAGCATCAAGCCGGCGATCGAACCGGCGTTCTGCAACGCGGAGCGGGTCACCTTCTTGGGATCGACGACACCGGCCTTCACGAGGTCTTCGTATTCGCCGGTGGCGACATTGTAGCCCTCGTTGCCCTTGCGGCGGCGAACCTCCTGAACGATCAGGCCGCCTTCGACGCCGGCGTTGCTGGCCAGCTCGCGGAGCGGGGCCTCGACCGCGCGGCGGACGATGTCCACACCGATCTGTTCGTCGGGGTTGGTGAGTTTGAGCGCCTCGATGGCGGGCAAGCAGCGCAGGAGCGCCACGCCACCGCCGGGGACGATGCCCTCTTCGACGGCCGCACGGGTGGCGTGCAGGGCGTCCTCAACGCGGGCCTTCTTCTCCTTCATTTCCGTCTCGGTGGCCGCACCGACATGGATGACCGCGACACCACCGGCGAGCTTCGCCAGGCGTTCCTGGAGCTTCTCGCGGTCGTAGTCACTGGTGGTCTCTTCGATCTGGCGGCGGATCTGGTTCACGCGGCCCTGGATCTCGGAGTTCTTGCCGTTGCCTTCGACGATCGTGGTGTTTTCCTTTTCCACGAGGATGCTCTTGGCGCGGCCAAGGTCAGCGAGGTCGAGGTTTTCCAGCTTGATGCCGAGGTCTTCGGTCAGGCACTTGCCACCGGTGAGGATGGCGATGTCTTCGAGCATGGCCTTGCGGCGGTCGCCGAAGCCCGGCGCCTTCACCGCGCAGACATTGATCGTGCCGCGGAGCTTGTTCACCACGAGCGTTGCCAGGGCTTCGCCCTCGACTTCCTCAGCGATGATCAGGAGCGGCTTGGCCGTCTTCGCGACCTTCTCGAGCAGCGGGAGCAGGTCCTTCAAGGAGCTGATCTTCTTCTCGTAAATGAGGATGTAGGCGTCCTCGAGTTTGACTTCCATCGACTCCGCGTTGGTCACGAAGTACGGGGACAGGTAACCCTTGTCGAACTGCATACCTTCGACCACGTCGAGCGTGGTTTCGATGGTCTTGGCTTCTTCGACCGTGATCGTGCCGTCCTTGCCGACCTTGTCCATCGCGTCGGCGATGATCTCGCCGATCGTGGTGTCCCAGTTCGCCGAGACCGTGGCGACCTGCTTGATCTCTTCCTTGTCCTTGACCTTCTTGGTGATCTTGGCCAGGTGGTCGGTGGCGGCCTCGACGGCCTTCTGGATGCCGCGCTGCAGGGACACGGGGTTCGCACCCGCGGTCACGTGCTTGAGACCTTCGCGATAGATGGCCTCGGCGAGCACCGTGGCCGTCGTGGTGCCGTCGCCCGCGATGTCGGACGTCTTGCTGGCGACCTCACGGACCATCTGAGCGCCCATGTTCTGGTAGGCGTTCGGGAGTTCGATTTCCTTGGCGACCGTGACACCGTCCTTGGTGACCGTCGGGGAACCGAATTTCTTGTCGATGACGACGTTGCGGCCTTTGGGACCGAGGGTGGCCTTGACGGCCTTGGCGAGGATTTCGACGCCCCGGAGCAGCTCCTGACGCGCGACCTCATCAAATACTAGTTGTTTTGCAGCCATATTATTTGGGGATATTGAATCGAGATTGAATTGGGTTTAGCTAGACGCGGATCAGGCAATGATCGCGATCAGGTCGTCGGCATTGAAGATCTTGTATTCCTTGCCGTCGATCTTGACTTCGGTGCCGCCGTATTTGGAGACGAGCACGCGATCTCCGACCTTGACTTCGAAGGCGATCACTTTGCCATCTTCATCCTTCTTGCCGGTTCCGAGCGCGCGGATCACCCCTTCGGACGGCTTTTCCTTGGCCGAATCCGGGATGATGATCCCGCCCTTTTTGACTTCCTTTTCCTCAGCCTGCTCCACGAGGACGCGATCGCCGAGGGGTTTCACATTGAGTGCCATAGTACTGAACTAGTCTCTTATTTGTTTGTTAACTGCGTGATTGCTGCCCGCCGCACGAGCGGCCGGCCAAATTCATTCAGGACTTTTTGTCGTCCACGACGTCGGCGTCGAACACCGGACCGTCATCACCCTTCTTGCCACCGGCTCCACCCTGGGCGGTCTCGCCGCCGGGCGCGGCGCCAGCACCGGGTCCGCCGGCCGCGTCGCCCTGGGCACCCGCCTTGGCGTACATCTCGGTCGAGGCGGCCTGCATGGTTTCGTTGACCTTTTCCAACGAACTGCGGATGGCGGCGACATCGCTGCCCTTGAGCGCATCCTTGGCCGCCGAAACCGCGGCTTCGATTCCGGCCTTCTTGTCGCCCAGTTTGTCGCCGTTTTCCTTCAGGAATTTCTCGGTGCGATAGACCGTGTTGTCGGCCTCATTGCGCAGCTCAACTTCCTCGCGCCGCCCCTTGTCGGCTTCGGCGTTGGCTTCGGCATCCCGGCGCATCTTTTCCACCTCGTCCTTGGACAGGCCGCTGGAAGCGGTGATGACGATCTTGTGCATCTTGCCGGTGCCCAGATCCTTGGCGCTGACGTTGAGAATACCGTTCGCGTCCAGATCGAAGGTGACCTCGATCTTGGGCGTGCCGCGCGGGGCCGGCGGCAGGTCCGTGAGATCGAACTGCCCCAGCAGCTTGTTGTCGTTGAACATGGCCCGTTCGCCTTGCCCAACGCGAATCGTGACCGCCGGCTGGTTGTCACTGTAGGTGGAGAACACTTCCGTCTTACGGGTGGGGATGGTCGTGTTCCGCTCGATCATCTTGGTGAAGACGGAGCCAGCCGTATCGATACCCAAGCTCAACGGGGTCACGTCCAGGAGGAGGACGTCCTTGACTTCACCCTTCAACACGCCGCCTTGAATGGCGGCGCCGATGGCGACGACTTCGTCGGGGTTGACGCCTTGATGCGGCGGTTTGCTGACCAGCGCGCGGGCGGTTTCGACGACCCGGGGCATCCGGGTCATGCCACCAACGAGCACGAGTTCGTCAATCTGCTCGGCGCTCAGGCCGGCATCCTTCAAACAAGCGCGGGTCGGGACAATCGTGCGCTCAAACAGGCGGTCACACAGCTGCTCCATCTTGGCGCGGGAAAGCTTGGAGCTGATATGCTTCGGCCCGGTGGCATCCGCCGTGACGAAGGGCAGCGAAATATCATACTGCTGCGAACTGGAGAGGGCGATTTTGGCCTTTTCCGCCTCTTCCTTGATGCGTTGCAGTGCGTCCGGCTGCTTGCGCAGGTCGATGCCCTGTTCGCGTTGAAATTCGTTGAGGATCCAATCGATGATCGCGTTGTCCCAATCGTCGCCGCCGAGATGGGTGTCGCCATTGGTGGCCTTTACTTCAAACACCCCATCGCCGATTTCGAGAACCGAGATGTCGAAGGTGCCGCCACCGAGGTCATAGACGGCGATTTTCTCGTCCTTTTTCTTGTCCAGACCGTAGGCCAGCGAGGCGGCGGTGGGCTCGTTGATGATGCGGAGCACGTCCAGCCCCGCGATCTTGCCGGCGTCCTTGGTGGCCTGGCGTTGAGAATCGTTGAAATAGGCCGGCACGGTGATGACCGCCTGGGTGATGGTTTCGCCCAAGCGGGTTTCGGCATCGGTCTTCAGCTTGGTGAGGATCATCGCGCTGATCTCAGGCGGGCTGTAAGTCTTGGTGACCCCGCCGTCCTCGACCTGAATGTGCGCATCCCCATTGGCGGCCTTCACCACCTTGTACGGCACCCGTTTGGTCTCTTCCGTAATTTCGTCAAACTTGCGCCCCATGAAGCGCTTCACCGAGTACACGGTGTTGCGGGGATTGGTCACGGCCTGGCGTTTTGCCGCCTCACCCACCACGCGCTCACCGCTCTTGGTGAAGGCGACCACGGAGGGAGTGGTTCGCTTACCTTCCGAATTCTCCAGCACCAGCGGTTCTCCGCCTTCCATCACGGCGAAGCACGAGTTGGTGGTTCCGAGGTCAATTCCGAGAATCTTGGCCATAAATAATCAAAAGTTCGTCCCTTCACCTCTGCAATCCCCGGGCCGAACCGCCGCCGATGGCGAAGTGGCCAAAATGCCCAATAAAAGCCCAGTTTCCGCTCAGGACTCCCAGGGAAGGGAATTGGGCACCTGTGACAAGGTGTGACATGGCGCGTCACTTTTGCGGCACACTGGGGTGCCGGGCGGGCGGGGGAGGAGGGTGCTGGACTGGGGGTTGCCCCTGCCGGGCTGCTTTCGGGTAGGAGACGAAAATGCGTTTTTTGGAAACGGCCGGATCGGTGTAGTGTTTCTTCACTCGCTTCATGATCACCTGCTGGATTCGCGGTCTGCGTCGGGCGCTGGGGACTTTCGCCATCAGCGGTTTGGGAGTTTGCCTGTCGGCGGCGCCGGCACCGGACTTCAACCGCGACATCCGTCCCATCCTGTCGGACACCTGTTTTGCCTGCCACGGGCCGGATGACGGAAAACGCAAGGCCGGATTGCGGTTGGATCTTCCGGAAAATGCCCTGAAGGGCGGAAAATCAGGCCACCCGGCGATCACTCCGGGGAAGATGGAGGCCAGCGAACTGGTGCGCCGCATCCTGTCGACCGATCCGGAGTCCGTCATGCCTCCGCCGGATTCGGGCCGCAAAATCACCCCCGCCCAGATTGAGCTGTTGCAACGCTGGGTGGCGGATGGAGGGCGCTACGCCCAGCATTGGGCGTTTGTGCCCCCGGCGCGCCCGACGCCGCCGACCGTGCAGCAGTCGCCGTGGGTGCGCTCGCCGCTGGATCAGTTCGTGTTGGCGCGACTCGAGCAGGGCGGCCTCCATCCTCGGCCGGAAGCGGACCGGGCCACCTTGCTCCGGCGTGCCTCCTTGGACCTCACCGGCTTGCCGCCCTCCGTGGAGGAACTGGACGCTTTCCTCGCGGACCGACGTCCGGATGCCTACGAGCAGGTGGTGGAACGGCTCTTCCGCTCGCCGCACCACGGCGAACGCCTGGCCTTGGACTGGTTGGATACGGCCCGCTACGCCGACACCCATGGCTACCATATTGATTCCGCCCGGGATATGTCGCTGTGGCGTGATGGTGTGATTGCCGCGTTTAATGCGAATCAGCGGTTCGACGCGTTTACCCTCGAGCAGCTGGCCGGGGATCTCCTCCCGAACGCGACTCCGGAGCAACGCATTGCGAGCGGGTTCAATCGCAATCACATGATCAACTACGAAGGGGGCGCAATCCCGGAGGAGTATCACGCCGCCTACCTGCATGACCGGGTGAACACCACCGCCACGGCTTGGCTTGGGCTGACGTTGGCGTGCGCGCAGTGCCACGATCATAAATACGATCCGATTACCCAGCGGGACTACTACCGCTTTTACGCGTTTTTTAATTCGATCGACGAGTCGGGTTTGGATGGTCGTTACGGGAATGCCAAGCCCCTGATCAAACGCCCGGAGCCGGCGAATTCGGCGGAGCTCGCACGGCGGGAGGCGGAGGTGAAGGAATTGGAAGCACAACTGGAAGGCCCGGAACTGGGGGCAGTGCAGGTACGCTGGGAGCGGGATCTGGCGGCCAGCGAGCCGACATCGTGGCTGGCGCCCAGCCGATGGGAAGTCGCCGGGGTACGGGGGACGGAATTTGACCGCCTGGACGATGGCTCGTATTGGGCCCGGACGCCCGCACCCGAGCAGGAAACCTATCGTGTCCGACTGACCGCGGAGCCCGGACATCGCATTACTGCCGTCCGATTGGAAGTCCTGCCCGACGACCGGTTGCCCAGTCACGGCCCCGGGCGGTTTGAGAACGGCAATATTGGGCTGAGTGAAGTTCGTGGCGAGCGAACGGATACCCAGGAGGTCCTCCGTTGGCGCACGGCGACGGCCGATTTCAGCCAGGACGGCTATGGCATTAGTCAGGCGATCGATGGTCGGGCCGACACCGTCTGGGCGATCCTTCCGCAAGCGGGCAAGGCGCACGAGGCGGTCTTTGAGCTGGCGACGCCCTTGGGGGACGGCGGTGAATCGGCTCCGCCCTTGCAGTTGGACTTGGTGTTCGAGTCCGGCTTTCCCCGGCATCAACCTGGCCGGATTCGGGTGACGACCACGGACGCCGCCCATCCGGGCCTCAAATCTCCGCTCCCGCCCCAATTGTTGGCCTCGGCCCGCCGCCCCGTGGGCGAACGAACGCGGGAGCAAGCGGCGGAATTGCGCGATTACTTTCGCAAGGAAGTCTCCCCGGAAGCCCGGAAACTGCGCTCGCAGATCGACGTGGCGCGCCGGCGTCGGGATGAGTATGAGCGCGACCTGCCCAGTGCGATGGTCATGGGCGAGATGGCCGCTCCGCGGGACACCTTCGTGCTGACGCGCGGGGACTACGACAAGAAGGGCGAAAAGGTGCTCCCCGGCACTCCAGCGTTCCTGCCGCCGCTGCCCGCCGGGGAGCCGGTGAACCGCCTGACGCTCGCCCGCTGGTTGGTGTCGCCCGCCAATCCCTTGACCGCCCGGGTCGTGGTCAACCGCTACTGGCAGATGTTTTTCGGCGTGGGCTTGGTGAAAACCTCGGAGAATTTCGGGTCCCAGGCCGACTGGCCGTCGCATCCGGAATTGCTGGACTGGCTGGCGACGGAATTCGTTCGCAGTGGCTGGGATGTGCGCGCCCTGCAGCGCTGGATCGTGACCAGTGCGACGTATCGGCAGAGTTCGTCCGCGCCCCGCGCCGGTGTGATGGAGGATCCGGAGAACCGGTTGCTGTCCCGTGGCCCCCGGTTCCGTCTTCAGGCCGAGGCCGTACGGGATCTGGCGCTCCAGGTGAGCGGCTTGCTCCGTCCGCGCATTGGGGGGGGCAGTGTTTTCCCGTATCAGCCCCCGGGTTTGTGGGAGGAATTGATGTCCCGGGGCGACAACGACGCCTTCACCGCCCAGAAATATGTCCAGGATCACGATGAGAAATTGTATCGGCGATCCATGTACACCTTCTGGAAACGTACCTCGGCGCCGGCGAATTTGACCACTTTCGATGCCCCGGATCGGCAGGTCTGCACGGTGCGCCGTCCGCGGACGAACACG
The DNA here is from genome assembly GCA_947471985.1 of Verrucomicrobiota bacterium. GTDB lineage: Bacteria > Verrucomicrobiota > Verrucomicrobiia > Limisphaerales > UBA9464 > CANIZL01. Next base: position 31,083 of record CANIZL010000031.1, read on the forward strand.
CCGCTCCAGGCGTTGGCTTTGCTGAACGATCCCACGTATGTCGAGGCGGCCCGCCGCCTGGCGGGACGGATGCTGGCGGCGGACACCGATGACCGCCGGCGGATCGCCTACGCCTTTCGGTTGGCGACCGCGCGGCTGCCTACGGCGGCGGAAACCGAACTGCTGCTGCGACTTCATCAGGATCAGGTCGCCCGCTTCCGGAAGGATGAAAACGGGGCCCGCCGCTTGTTGTCGGTCGGCGAATCCGCCTTGGGACCGGTGACCGATCCGGTGGATCTCGCCGCCTGGACCATGGTGGCCAGCGCGATTCTGAATCTGGACGAGACGATTACCAAAGGTTGAATTTCCCTGCGCTCATGACTTCCGAATCTTTGCTCCGCACCCAGCTCACGCGACGGGCTTTTTTTGGCCGCAGCGCCACCGGTTTGGGCACCGCCGCGCTGGCTTCCCTGCTCGGACCCTCACTGCTGCAGGGGGCTGGTTCTCTGACCGCGCCGGGAGGTGGCGGGTTGCTCCCCGGGTTGCACTTTGCTCCGAAGGCCAAGCGGGTCATCTACCTGTTCCAGTCCGGGGGACCGTCGCACATCGACATGTTCGACTACAAACCCTCCCTCAAGAGCCATCATGGCGAGGAACTGCCGGCTTCGATCCGAATGGGCCAACGTCTCACGGGCATGACCAGCGGGCAGAAGTCCTTCCCTTGTGTGGCCCCGATGTTTTCCTGGAAGCAGCATGGGAAGAGTGGCGCGTGGCTGAGTGAATTGCTGCCCCACCTCGGGGGCGTGGTCGACGACGTCTGCTTCGTGAAGACGATGTGGACCGAGGCGATCAACCATGACCCGGCTTGCACGTTCATTCAAACGGGCAGCCAGCAGGCGGGTCGGCCGGCGCTGGGCTCCTGGTTGAGTTACGGAATTGGCAGCGAAAATGCCCAGTTGCCGGCGTATGTGGTGATGATTTCCCAAGGCAGCGGCAACAAGACGGATCAGCCGTTGAGTTCACGCTACTGGGGCAGCGGATTTCTTCCCGGACAACACCAGGGCGTACGGTTTCGTTCGCAGGGCGATCCGGTGCTCTACCTTTCGGATCCTCCGGGAGTCAGCCGGGACGCCCGGCGGTCCATGCTCGATACCGTGGGGGCATTGAATCAGCTTTCGGCCGACGCGGTCGGGGATCCCGAGATCGATGCGCGGATCGCTCAATACGAGATGGCGTTCCGCATGCAGGCGAGTGTGCCGGAACTGACGGACCTCTCCACCGAGCCGGCCCATGTCCGGGCCGCCTACGGTTTGAAGGACACTGCCACCGACGGCGGTTTCGCCCGAAACTGTCTGCTGGCCCGCCGCATGATCGAACGTGGGGTCCGCTTCGTGCAGCTCATGCACCGCGGCTGGGATCAGCACGGGGATCTCCCCAATCAAATCCGCGGCCAGGCCCGGGATATCGACCAGCCGAGCGCCGCCCTCGTGAATGACCTGAAGCAACGAGGGTTGTTGGAGGACACCCTGGTGATCTGGGGCGGCGAGTTTGGTCGCACCGTTTATTCACAGGGCCAGTTGTCGAAGGACAACCACGGTCGGGACCATCATGGCCGCTGCTTCACCGTCTGGATGGCCGGCGGCGGGGTGAAGCCGGGCTACACGCACGGGGAGACCGATGACTTCTGCTACAACATCGTGCGGGATCCGGTGCACATCCATGACTTCAACGCCACGCTGCTGCACCTGCTCGGGCTCGACCACACCCAGCTCACCTACAAGTTTCAGGGCCGCCATTTCCGCCTGACCGACGTTCACGGCGACGTCGTGAAGGCCATCCTGGCCTGAGGCGGATCAGAACGCGTTTTGGTGGCGGATGTCCCGGGCTTCGTAGAGATACACCGCCTCTTCGGCGATGTTCTTGGCATGGTCGGCAATACGCTCAAGGGCTTTGCTGACTGTCATCAGGTGCAGGGAGCGGGTGATGGTATTGGGGTTTTCTGCCATGTAGCCGGCCAGTTCCCGGTGCAGCTGTCGGTTCAGGGAATCGACTTCCTTGTCCCGGGGAATGACACTGCGCGCCCGGGCGGTTTCGCCGTTTACAAAAGCGTCGAGGGCGTCCTTGAGCATCGCCAGTGCCAACTGCGCCATGCGGGGGATGTCCACGTAGGGCTTGAGTTGGGGCTCTCCCACCAACTCCATCGCCCGACGTGAAATGGTGGTCGCCTCATCCCCGATGCGCTCGAGATCGCGGCTGATCTTCATGGCGACGGTGATCAGGCGGAGTTGTTGGGCGAGCGGCGCCTTGGTCAGGAGTCGGAGGGCATCCTCATCGATTTCCATTTCCAGGCGGTCGAGTTCGTCGTCCGCCACCGCTACGGCCTGGCAGAGGTCCGGGTCCTTCTCGATGAGGCCGCGCACGGCCTGATTCACCGCGTTTTCGGCGTGGCCGGCCATTAGTAGCAATTTCTGCTTCAGCGCCGACAGCTCGGTTTCGTAATGTGTCATGAAAGTTCAGCAAAAGAGCCTTGATTCCACTCGCGGAAGTTCGAAAGGGATTTGGGGCGGGGTGGAGCGTCGTGTTCGTCGGATGGGTGCGGACGGTTCGCGCCGGAGGCATCAACCGAAGCGACCGGTGACATAATCCTCGGTTTGCTTCTTGGCCGGATTGGTAAAGATCTTGTTGGTGTCGTCGAATTCCACCAGATCGCCCATGTAAAAGAAGGCGGTGTAATCGGAAATGCGGGTCGCCTGCTGCATGTTGTGGGTGACGATGACAATCGTGTAGCGCTGCTTCAATTCGAGGATGAGTTCCTCAATCTTGGTGGTGGCGATCGGGTCCAGGGCGCTGGCAGGCTCGTCCATCAGCAGGATTTCCGGTTCGATGGCGATGGCCCGGGCGATGCAGAGGCGTTGTTGTTGCCCGCCGGAAAGCCCCATGGCGCTCTGGTCGAGGCGGTCCTTGACCTCGTCCCAAAGTGCCGCACCCCGCAGGGATTTTTCCACGATTTCCTCCAGCCGCATCCGGTCTTTGATCCCTTGCAGCTTGAGTCCGTAGGTCACGTTGTCACGGATCGATTTGGGAAAGGGATTCGAGCGCTGGAAGACCATGCCCACCCGTTTGCGCAATTCGATGGCATCCACGTCCGGCTTGTAGATGTCTTCCCCGCCGATCCGGCATTCGCCCGTGATGCGGACACTGTCGATCAGGTCGTTCATCCGGTTGAAGCAGCGCAGAAAGGTGGACTTACCGCAGCCGGACGGGCCAATGAAGGCGGTCACCAGGCGCTCCGGAATATCGATACTGACACCCTTCAAAGCGCGGTGGGACCCATAGAACAACTCCAAATTGCGGGTGGAGATCAGGGACGGATTGGCGGGAGCGGACATGGAAAATGTTTTTTAGTGGCCGGCTTGCATGGCCCGACGGCGGCGGGCGCGGAACCAGATGCCGACGGCGTTCAGGGAAAACGTCAGCATCAGCAGCACCAGAATGGTCGAGTACAGGATGGGGGTGGTCTTGGTGATGTCCGGAGATTGGGTCGAGAGAACGTAGACAAAGTAGCCCAAGTCCATGAATTGATCGGTGGCGCGATGGGGCAGGTCGGCCATGTAATAGGCCGCGCCGGTGAACAGAATCGGAGCCACTTCCCCCGCCGCCCGGCTGATGGCCAGAATGCCGCCGGTGAGGATTCCCGGGAGGGCGTTCGGCAGGACGATCGAAATGATCGTCTGGAGTTTGGTCGCTCCCAAAGCCAGGGACGCCTCCCGCAGACCGGGGGCCAACGCCTTGAGCGACTCCTCGGTGGCCACGATCACCACCGGAAGGGTCATCACCGCCAGGGTGAGCGACGCCCAAATCAGGGCCGGCTGGCCAAAGTGAGGGCCGGATGAGTGGGTAATTTGGTCCAGGTTCCGGCCGATGAAACTGATGAAGAATCCCAGGCCGAAAAGGCCGAACACAATGCTGGGCACACCCGCGAGATTGTTGATGGCTACCCGGATGATCCGGGTCCAGGGGGATCGGGTGGGGGCGTATTCGGTCAGGTAGATCGCCGTGGTCACGCCGACGGGGATCACGATGATCGTCATGAGGAGCACCCGCAGGGTGGTGCCGATGATCATGGAGAGCACCGCGGCGGACTCGGGCTCAAACATATCCTTCCGGGGAATCGTGGCGACAAAGCGCCAGGAAAGCCCGGGCAGGCCCCGCCAGGCGATTTGGCCCAGCAGCAGGGCCAGCAGGGCCAGCAGGATTATAGTCGCCGCCAGGGTGAGTCCGGTGCCGATGGCGGAGTGCCAGTCCACTTTGTGCCGCTGGAACCGGCCGCTTTTCGGGGTGGTGGAGCTCATTGCCGGCCCTCCGATCGTCGCTTTAATCGGTTCATCACGTAGTCGCCCGCCAGGTTGGTCGCAAAAGTCACGAGGAAAAGGAGCGTGCCCAGCAGGAACAGGATGCGATAGTGCGAACCGCCGTTGACGGCTTCGGCCATTTCCGCGGCGATGGTGGCGGTAATGGTGCGGGCGGAATCCAGCAGGCTCCAAGAGGTGGTGGCGGCGTTGCCGGACACGATCAGGACGACCATCGTCTCGCCGATGCACCGACCAAAACCGAGTACCAAGGCGGCGAAGACGCCCGGTGCGGCCGCGGGGAGCACGACCTGCCAAGCGGTTTCCCACCGCGATGCCCCCAGCGCCAGGGCCGCCTGGGAGTAGCTCCGGGGCACGCTGGTCAGGGCGTCTTCGGCCAGGGAAAATATCAGCGGCACCGCGGTCAACCCGAGCGCCAACCCGGCCACCAAGGCATTCAGCGCCGAACGATCCGTGTAGCCCAGGAGACGTTGCAGCGCCGGGGCCACGATCAACAGGGTGAACGCGCCAAGGACGACGGAGGGGATTCCCGCCAGCATTTCGATCCCCGGTTTCAGCCATTCCTTGAACCGTGGGGCGGCGAGCTGGCTGACGTAAAGTGCGGCCGCCAACGAGAACGGGGCGGCGAAGAGCAACCCCACCAGCGTAATCTTCAGGCTGCCCACCAGCAGGGGGATCAGGTTGTACTTATGGATCGTACCCACGGGTTGCCAGACGTACTCGGGATGGTCGTAGCCCTGCCACTGGCGGGACCCGACCAGATATTTCCATTCTGTGGTGTTGATCCGGGCATCCGGATTCTCCCGTAAGGACGCCGGGGCCTCATTCGCGGCCTCCTCCCGGATTTCGAGCAGGAGTCGGAGGGTGTCGATGTCCTTGGTGGCGAATTCCGCCGGTGTCAACTGCAGATATTCCTGCAGCCGGGCGGGTGAAGTGCGGTCCAGCTCGGCCGCGGGGATAATAGGTTGTTGGGCCGCGCTGTTGACCTGGCCCAGGAGAACGGGGATGGCTTCCCGACCGACAAAGATGAAGATCAGGAAGACGAGGGCGATGGCCGAGCAGCTCGTCAGGAAGATCAGTCGTTCAACCACCCACTCGAAGGGGCGGGCGCGGTGACCGCGGTGGATGCCCATCCAACCGGCGGATCGCCGGGATTCCGACTTCTGTGCGCTTGAAGATGTCACAACGAAGAGAGCCCACGGTTCACGCCGCCCGGGAAACGCCCCGGGAGGAGCCGCCGGACGGGCGGTGGCTGGAGTCTTTACCCCGGCCGGGTGGGAGGGAGAATTGCATAAGAATTCCGTTCATGGCACAACCAAGCCGTATGCTAGCGGCCGTCGAACGACAGACGAGTGACGTTTTGGTGACGAAAGGTCACCGGAGGGCGGGAAAGGGCGGGAAAGGGCCGAAAACGGGGGGTGCTTCCGGTGTAAATTGCGGCGCGGACGGGTGGCCCTTTCTGGGCTACCGCTCAAAAAACGTTTGCCATCCCCACCGATTCACGCCTAAAAGACCCGGGATTACGCACCATTACGGTGCCCGGCCAGACTGTATCTGGTTGGAGAAATATCATACTGAAAAACAGTTATCGCAGTTACATCCGGAGGAACATATGCAGTTGAACAAATGGACTATCGCTCTCGCCGCTACCGGCGCTGTCAGCTTCGCCGCCCAGGCGGAAGAGCACCCGATCTCGAGCGCCCTCACCGGCACGACCTTGAGCGGTTACGTTGACACCTCGGCGATCTGGAATTTCGGCAGCGGCCAGCAGCAGGTCAACCGTGGCATCAACACGGGCGCGAACCGCCAGGACGGTTTCAACCTCAACGCGGTGAAAGTCGCGCTGGAGAAGCCCCTGGACGAAGGTACCTGGAGCGCTGGCTACAAGGTCGAAACGATCCTTGGCCCTGACGCCGCCGCCCTTCCTGGTCTCCTCACCTCCCCTGGCGCTGGTGCTAATGGTGGTGTGGCGCTCAAGCAGGCCTACGTTGCGGTCCGCGCCCCCATCGGCAACGGCATCGACTTCAAGGTCGGCCAATACGACCCCATCGTTGGCTACGAAGTGTTCGACAGCTATGCCAACCCGAACTTCTCCCGTTCGTTTGGTTATAACCTGGAACCCCTCGGCCACACCGGCATCCTGGCGTCCTACCAGTTCAACGAAGTGTTCGGCGCTTCCGCCGGCATCGCCAACGGCGGTGGCCTCGGTGGCAACGCGCTCGTCGCCAACACCGTTCCTGCCAACACGGCTGAGTCGGTCAAGAACTACATGTTCGGGGTCGTGGCCAAGGCGCCCGAAAGCACCGGCTGGCTCGCGGGCAGCTCCCTGTACGCTGGCGTTATCGACGGCGCCAACAATATTATTGGCCCCCTGGTCGCCAAGGATTCTGTCCTCATCTACGTCGGTGGCACGATCGCCACGCCGTGGAAGGAACTCACGGTCGGTGCCTCCTATGACACCGTCCTGAACGCGGCCGCGGCCGGCGGCGGCTACGCCAACGCGTTCGCGGTGTACGTCTCCTACCAGATCACCGAGAAGCTCAAGCTCAACAACCGCTTCGAGTACGCCAACTCTGACGTTGGCGCGTTCAACGTCGGCAACAAGACCCACGAGAAGGTGTTCGGCGTGACCACCACGGCGGACTACGCCTTGTGGGCCAACGTCGTCACCCGGCTCGAATTCCGTTGGGACCACGCGGCGAACGCCGGTGGTATCGGCGGCGGCCAGCGCAACGACCTCTCGGTGCTCGCGAACTTGATCTACAAGTTCTAAGCAGCCGGAGAATCCAAAAAACCCCCGTCGGGCAACCGACGGGGGTTTTTGCGTGTGCACCCGGCCGGGCGGGATTTGGTCGGGCTCGTTCGCCTCGATCCGCATGGCCTACCGACCGTCGTCGCCGCCGGATTCCAGTGAGCAAATCCGGCGGCGCGGGAACGCCGTTTCAGGGCACCTTCAGCAGTTCACCTTCCGTCCACGAGTCTTCGTGTTTGGCCGTCGCGGCCCGGATCGCCCCCACCGTGGCGGCCGTCACCGGTGCCCCTTCGTGTTCCCATTCGCGCCGGATGTAGGTGAGGGCGTCGGCAATCTGTGCGTCGGTCAGGGCTTCTCCGAAGGCCGGCATCGCCAGTTCCCATTTCTGTCCTTTCACCGTCAGGGCGTCGCGGACGCCCTGCAGGACAATCCGCACCAAGCGTTGTTCCGAACCCAGGGCCCACTCCGAGTCGTGGAGGGGCGGTGCCAGACCTTCCTGGCCTTCGCCATGGGGCTGGTGACAGGCTCCGCACACGGCCGCGTACAGTTCCTTACCGCGACCGAAGCTTTCCTGCTGCGCGGGGGTCAAGGGGACCACGGGCGGCAGGGCGGCGTCATTGTGCCCCGGCCAGGCCAGCAACGGCTCCAAGCGGGCCACCCGGCTTTGAACGGTCGCGGCGTCCTGACGTTGGAGTGCGCCCCAGCCCACCGGCTCGGCGGCAAAGCGCACCGGCTTGATGGCCACGCCGGAGGGGGCGCCTGCCTTGGTGGCGGCTGGTAGGGTGCTGATCACCCCGTCCAGCATCGCCAATTGGGTCCAATCGCCCGCCTTGCGACTGCCCGCGAGCCGCAGGAGGTGCTCCAGTCGTGGGGCGCGTCGCGCGAGGGCCGTAGCCCGCGCCAGGCCGGAGACCAAGGGGCCGTGATCGGCCTTGTCGGACGTGCAGATGGGGTCGTTGACCAGTTGATCCAGAAATTCCAATTCACGCCCGCGCAGGCCACTGATGGCGGCATCGAAGCGCAGGCGACTGGTCGGTCCCGACATGAGGATCGATTTGATCGCGGCGTCACCCTGGGGGGACTGCATTTGCCCCAACGTCAGCATCAGTTGGATCTGTTCCGATCCTTGGAACCATCCGGCCCGGCGGAACAGGAGCTGGACGGCGGCGTCCCGGTCGGAGCCGATAAAGAACGGTTCCAACAATCGCAGTCCGGCTTTCCGCACCGCCGAATCCGGATCCTGCAAAGCCAACTCCAAAATCTCCAGGTCCACCGCCTCGAGGCCATCCAGCGTCCACAGGGCGTGCAGACGACCCCGGGGCGGGGCGGTGAGATCCCGCACCACCGCCCGCAGGGGCGCCACGGCCGCGGCGTCCTTCCGCTCCACCAACATCTGTTGCGCCCGGTCGCGCCAGAATCCGTTCGCGTCGCTGATCCGCGCCACCAGCATTGCCGTCGACGGTTTTGCCGGCAGGACCGGACGGTTCGGCGCCGCCGTACCGTGCACGATCCGATAGATCCGCCCGCCCGTCACCGGGGCCAGTAGATTCCGCGATTCCAGCTGCTTCCGCAGGTACGACGTCAGGTAGATCCGATGCTGGATCAGGCCCCGGGCCATATCCACAACGTACAGAGCCCCATCGGGACCGTTGGCCAGATTCACCGGCCGAAAGCGTTCATCGGTGGAGGTCAGAAACTCCGCCTCTTCATACGCGTTGCGGGCCGCGATCACTCCGTCGGTTTCCGTCAGCTTGAAACGGCGGATCAGATTCGCGCTGGGTTCGCAGGCAAAAACGTCCCCCCGGAACTCCGGCGGGAACTGGTTGCCGCGATAGACCGCCGGACCGCAGGCGGCCGTACACTTCGCCAGTCGTCCGTTGGTACTCAGGGTGCCGGGTTGATAGCCCCGGTTGACGCCTGGATTCACCCGGATGGGCCACACCCGCTGGTCGGCGATGAGTTGCACATCCGCTCCCGTGGCACCCCGCAGATAGGGATTCCGCGCGAGGTACTCACTTGGAATGAAATCGCCCCGCAGCCAGTCCGAGTTGGAGTTGTAAAACAGGCGGCCGACGTCGTCCTGGGACAATCCCCATTGCCCGCGGAGCACCGTTGGCTCGGATTTCCAAGTGCCGTCGGATTGCACCCGGTATCGGCTGCGGTGATTGGCCCCGTAAATCCAGTTGTCCAGGGCCCAGGTGGGTGAGTTGCTGGCGTGCTCCGGGTTCGCTTGGGCTCCAAGCCGCGTGGCATCGTCCTCCGTGGCGAAATCCGTCGCCACCACCGTCTGCTGATCCGCCTTGCCGTCGCCGTCGGTGTCCCGAAACCAGATCAACTTCGGGGGCACCGCCACAATGGCCCCGTCGCCATAGAGCATCAGGGAGCGCGGCATCACGAGGTGATCTGCGAATACCGTCCGCTGGTCCATTCGGCCATCTCCATCGGTGTCCGTCAGCACGGCGATGCTGCCCCGCGGTTCTCGTTCGCCGTGCCCCGCGGCGTCCGGCATGTAGGCGGTCATTTCCACCACCCACATCCGCCCCAGATGATCGAATTGGATCTGTACCGGAGTGTTGATCAGGGGTTCGGCCGCCACGAGTTCCGCCCGGAATCCCGTCGGGAGGGTGAACGTCCGGAGCTGCTCCGCCGGGGTTCGCACCGGTGCGGGCGGGATAAGTTCGGGAGGGACCACGTCTTTCTGCATCTCCCCGGCCTTGTCGCCATTTTGCGCCGCCAACCGGAGCGGATGAAGGGCGAGCAGGCCGATCGCGGTGCCGGGAACCAACCAACGTAGTACGGAGTTCATTATGCGAGCTTGGGATTCCTGACGCCGCGGGGCGTCCGTGCCTTCAGTTGCCGGAGCGCAGGGAATCGGCCTCCGAATTAGCTGGCAATCGCGGTCCTGCCAAAGGCCAAAAAGGGCGGACGACGCGAAAGGCCGTCCGGGGCCAGCGAGTGCCGGCATTTGGGGTGCTAAAAATATTTCACTCCCGGGTGTAACTCCCGGCCGAATTCTTCGTAGTGAGGGGTGTCAGTCTATGAAACATCTACTCAATAATCTGATTCGGAGCGCGGCCATGGCCGCCCTCGTCACCAGCACCGCAACCCTGGCCTTCGCGGCGGATAAATCCGCCGACGGTAATCCCCCACCGGCGGCCGCCACGGCCCCCGCCGGCGCCGCCCGGGCCTATCCGATCCGCGGTACCGTGGGGACTGCGGATCCGGCCACGCGGACCGTTTCGCTGGCCGGAAAAAAATCCACGCGCGTTCTGCAGGTGGATGCGAACACCCAGTTGTCCCGGGATGGCAAATCGATCGCCGTCGCGGACGTGCAGGCGGGTGATTATCTGAAGGGTCTCGTCTTTAAAAACGAAGGCCACGAAACGCTGGTCAAGGCGAGCCTCGGCGAGAAGCCGGAAGCGCCCATTCGCCGGAGCCCCCGGGCGCCGCGGCCTTCGACCAAGACAGCGCTGAACGAAACCTCGCCCAGCAACTGAACCACCCCGACGTCTAAGCCCGCCGCCACCGGGATTCCCGCGTGGCGGCTTTTTGCTGGGGTGAAACGCCGGGCACGGTGTTCGTCCGCTCCCGGCCAAGGGAGGGATCCGTTGAGCCCGCCGGACTGTGAGGGGCCGAAGGTCGACCGCATTTCTGCCGCGGCATCGCTGTGACCGAGAGGTCGCGGGAATTACCCAGCGGACCTTATCCGGCCCAGCTCCACGTTACGGTCCGGGCGCCTGAAAGCGCTTCAACTGATCGCGCAGCCGGGCGGCCTTCTCGTAGTCCTCGGAATCGATCGCTTCCCCCAACTGGCGTTCGAGGGTTTCGCGTTCGGACAGCGGCCGTTTCTGCCGCACGTCCTCCATCCAGCCCCGCAGCGAGGCGATCTCACCGCTGCTTTCGATGATCTCCTCGCGGCCGTTGTCGCGGAAAAACGCTTCCAGTTCCTCCAAGCCTTCCCGGATCGCCTCCAGCGCCAGATGCCACTGATTCTTCTTCAGGTACGCCGTGCCCCGGGCCCGGGTCCGCATCATCAACATCTGCGGCACGAATTGCAAAAGGCTCCAAGCCAGTTCTTCCGTGGCTGCGTAATTGGCCGTAAATTGATAGACCTGCGAATTTCGGTCGCAGTCCCGCTCCACGCCATCGTAGTCCCCCAGCTGAAACCAGCAGATGTACCGATGATGGTACTGAATGCTTTCCTGCTGCAGGCGGCCACATTCCGCGGCGCCCAGGGTGAAATCGTCATCGCTGCCGCTGTGGGACTCCTTCCACTGCTCCATTTGATGGCGGTAGGCCTCAAACCACGATTCATGCCCCAGCGGACGCTTGCCGTCCGGCCGTCCCTGCGCGTTCATCTGCAACAGCCCAAGATCCACGCGCAACTGCAGCTTCTCGACCCCGTCACGACCCTTGAATCGGCGCGCCACCACCTGCCCGGGAAGATAATCCCAGTCGCGCAGAAGGTGCGATATGTCGTAGCGGCTGCTCATCGCAAATCGAGGGAACTATGTGGTGGTTCGGTCCAGCGGTCAAAGAATGACCTGCCGACAACACTGACCGCTACTTCCCAACTCGGTGGGCTGTCAAATCAACTTGGCGCCACGAATTCCACGAATTCGTCGCGGGGTCATCGAGTGGCCGGTATTTGTGCGGGCGCTCGGCGTCCCCGGGGTGGACGCCAACGCGTCTCCGACTAGCCTGCCGCTGCCGCCTCCCCCCAGGGGCGGATGACGCCACGCACCACCCACATGAACTATATGCCCGTAGACACCGTAAAGGCCGCCCTCCGGTTCGGCCGTTACATGGGAGTCTGCCTTTTGCTCCTGGTGACACCCGGGTGTGCTCGCCCAATCCCTGCTGGGGCGGGCGGTGCCGCTGCCAAGGCCTCAGGGGAACGTCGGATTTCGTTGGAAGTCCCGGCCTTCCCGTACACCCGCCGGGTGGAAACAACCAATGGCTGGGTGGGACTGGAGGTCGCCCTGCGGAGATTCACCCCGCGAAGCGGAACCGCGCTGCCGGCCCCCAACGTCTGGTTGGTGGGCGTCACGCATTTGGGGACGTCGAATTACTACGCCCGGTTGCAGCGCTTTCTGGACGCCCAGGATCTGGTCCTCTTTGAAGGCATCGGTGCCACCAACGGACAGTTTCACGTCGCCCAGTCCGAGGGCTTCTCCCTCCAACCCGCCTTGGCCAAAGCGCTCGGACTGCGTTTTCAATTGAGCAGTGTGGACTATCAAAGGACCAATTGGGTCAACAGCGACCTCGGTCTGCGGGAGCTGCAGCGACATCTGCCCCCGGACGGTCCGAGTCCCAGTATGGATCAGGTAATGGCCGCGTTTCAGGGCGAGGGCGCCTTTGGTGTCGTGGCCCGGTGGGGCGTGGCCTTGTTGGCGGCCAGCCCCCGCTTGCAGGCGGTCTCCCGCCTGATGCTGATTGAAACCCTGTCGGGATTCGAGGGCGAGCTGCCCGATGCCGGCGCTTTCGGCATCGACACCAAGGAATTGATGCGCGTCCTCATTGGTGAGCGCAATGCGGTGGTGGTGCGGGATTTGCGCCGCGCGCTCCATCGTCGGAAACCACCCGCCAATATTGCCGTTTTCTACGGGGCCGGACACATGCCGGACCTCGAACAGCGGCTGCGACGGGAGCTCCATCTGGTGCCGGTGGAGCACCAATGGCTTCGCGCCTTCAGTGTGAATCCCGCGCGAAGTGGCATCAGTGCGGCCGAGGCGGAGCTGATCCGGGACTCGGTGCAGCAGGAATTAAAGAAAAAGTAAATACCGACGTCTTCTCCAGGGAAATCCCGGCGGCGCCGACGGCGCCGAAAAATCCCACGAAATGAGGTCGATCCTACGTCCCTCTCCCGGTGCCTCGGTATCGGTCCATCCTTTGTTTCCGGGTCTCCGATTTAATGGAACTAAGGAAAATATTTCCTGGGGATCGGGATTTGTATTCCATTAAAAGGACTTCATTTTTGTAGGTGAATTCCCGACATTTATTCGTTTTTATTGAAACGCAACATGTTGATGCAGTAATGTTTAATGGGTTCATTAAGCGATGGTGTGAATGCGATTCGAGATCCTGAAAGTCATTCAGTTTGAAAAACAAAAAATCTGATGCTATTGGTGGGAAATTGCGACTGATAGGGTGGTCCGCAGTACAATTGGAGGGCGATATCCGGGGTTTGGTTTCCCCCTCCCAATTGCACCCATCCATTTCAGAAGCCGACTGCATTAAGGTTTATGAGGTTGAAAAGGTTTGGGTTTGGCAACGGCCTGCTTTCGGGTCTGTTGCATCGCTTCATTGGGACGCTGGTGGTCTTGTTGTCGTTGGTCGGGATTACCGGCCAAGCGCACAACCTCGACACCCGCGCCACGTCAATCCATTTCGGCAGCGATTTCCTCCAAACAATGGCCACCCGGGCCGGTTTGGGACAGCCGCTGGTGCAGGTGGGCGACAAGTTCTGGGTCGTGATCAAGACGGTCCCGGGGCCGGGCACCGAAACCGGCGTGGGTGGTTACCAAACCTTCTACGTGCCGCCGGGCGTCAAGGTGCACAGCGCGGCGTATGTCCAGCAAGTGCCGACCAGTGTCGATCCCCGTGGGTTCGTCGAGATTTCCATGAAGGGGCAGTCCCCCATCGCCATCGGCGACGGTCCCATCGGCGCCAAAACGGACGCCAACCTGATCGGTTTGACCCTGCCGGGAGTCAACGGCTTGGGCTTCAACAACGCCCCCGTGGATGCGGCCGGCAAACACCGGGGCACCATCGCGGGTGTTTATGCGGATACCGGCATTTTCTACTCGGACGATTCGCGCACAGCCTTTTACACCTACAAGTCACCCTCTTCGGGCATCGAACCCGGCGGAACCGAGCCGTTGCTGAAAAACAATTCCGGCGACACCGTCGGTGAATACGACGCGGCCAACGTGGTGGCCCCCGAAATTCTGGGTGTCACCACCCTTTGGGATGCGTATCAGGAGATCGGTTATGGATCCGCGGGACTGCCCGAGATTTCCGTTGTGGACCCCGGGGACCAACGCGGCAATGCGCCGTGGGGCTTGGCCAGCGCGGTGGCCGGTCCGCAAAGCGGTTACGCGTGGGAGTTCGACTACGCGGCCTACAAGTCCACCGTTGGTACCAAGTTGGCCAAGGTGCAGGCGGCCGTCAAAATTGGGCCGTGGAAGCGCGTCAAATATCCCGGCAGCCAGATTTCCAAGGATCAGCCCGGCCTGATCAGTGCCGCCTTGGGATATGCAGGCGTCGATGCCTCCACCTTGGGCTTGGATTTGAATGATCCGGGTACCACTTTGGAGCGGCAATCCAATGGCACGGGTGTTAATGCTATCCGGTTCGCGATTGGCCAGCTCCAGATTAACCGGCAGGAATCCTCCGCGGTTCAGATCGAAATTGTTCAGCCGATCAGCGCAACGTGCTACCGGATTTACGGGGACGCGTTTGGTGGTGACGCGGGTGGTACCAGTAACGGCAAGGACCATATCTGGCGGTATTTTGATCCCACGGTGGTCTTCCTGGAACCGTGCGTGCAGCTCCAGAAATTGGCTTCAAAGGCGGTTGTGGCACCCGGAGAATCCTTTTCGTATCAGCTCGTTTTCGCCAATAACGGCACCGTCGCGATCCCCAATGTCGTCCTGCAGGACGTGTTGCCCTCCGGTATTTCTTACGTAAGCGCCGTGCCGGCGCCGAGCACGGTGGCGTCTCAGACCCTGACGTGGAACGTCGGAACGGTGGCCCCCAACTCCCTAGTTACCATCACGCTGAATGTCAAAGCCACCGGCGTGGGAACCCTTTGCAATACGCTGACGGTCAATAGCAATGGCAACCTGCTCTCCACCGCCGACGAGTGTACCGAGGTGGTCGTCAAACCGCTCCTCGTGAAGAAGAAAACCGTGGCGCAAACGTCGGTCGCACCAGGTGCTTTGGTCGATTATACCATCACCGTCGATAATATCGGCACCGGCTCCGCCGGTGTTCCGCTGGTCGTGACGGACTATCTTCCGGCCGGCTTTACCTATGCCAGCCTGACCAGCGCCACGCTCAATGGGGCTTCGTACACGCCCACGGTGGGTGGCACCGCCAGTCAGCCGACCTTCACCGTCGGTCTCGGCCTTCAAGCCGGAAAACAACTGGTCATCAATTTCAAAGCCTTGGTGGGTGCCAGCGTCGCGCCCGGTACCTATTGCAATTCCGTGGAATTGGCCCACGACGGCATCCGCGAAGGTCCGGTACCGGAAGCGTGTCTTACCGTCGGCGGCGGACAGATCGGGGATACGGTTTTCCGCGATTGGAATGGCAACGGTACCCAGGATGCGGGTGACGAAGGCCTGCCCGGCGTGACGGTCACGTTGACCAAGCCGGATCTCAGCACGGTGACCGCCGTCACGGATGCGAACGGCAAGTACCTTTTCACCGGCCTCAATGCCGGAAACTATACGGTAGCGGTGCCTTCGCCCGGCGCGAGTGGCGTGCCCACGGGCTACACGCTGACAGCGGATCCGGATGGGGCTCCGCTAAACCTGTCCTATGCCAAGACGCTCGCCTTGAATGAGCAGTTCCTGGGCGCCGACTGGGGCTACCAACCCGGTGGTACGGGGGTGATCGGGGACCAGGTCTTCAACGACCTCAATGGTGACGGCATTTTCAATGGATTCGATGCCGGCATCAACAATGTCACGTTGAATCTCTATGAGGACACCAATGGCAATGGCGCCATCGATGCCGGGGATCAGCTGATCAAGACCACCACCACTAGCGGCGGCCTCTATTCCTTCACGGGCCTGGCAACCGGCTTGAACTACATAGTCGATGCTGACGAGGGCGATGCCGACCTGACCAGCTTCTTCAGTCCCAACGCGTTCGTTACCACCACGCCCGCCCTGCGCTCGGTGCTCAATCTCGTAGGCACGGTCAATACGGCCGATTTCGGCTATCGGGCCAACCTTCCGAGCAGCATTGGCGACACGGTGTTCAAGGACCTCAATAGCAACAATGTCTATGACTCCGGCGTCGATGAAGTGCTGCCCAACGTCACGGTCACGCTGTATCGGGACTCGAATGCGGACGGAACGGCCGATGGGCCTGCCTTGGCCACCCGGAGTTCCGACACCTCCGGACAATACCTCTTCACCGGCCTCGCTCCGGATACCTACTTGGTGACGGTGGACACTGCCGATCCCGAACTGCCGTCCGGACTGCTGGTGTCGATTGGGCGGTATATTGTGCCTTTGCCGTCCAATACCTCCATCCTGACGGCGGATTTCCCGTTCCGTCCGGTTTTGAGCAAGACCGGTCCCGCCACGGCGATTCCGGGCAACAACATCAGTTACGCCCTGAACGTTAATTACGACGGCAATCTGGCCCTGCAGAATGCCAAGGTCTGCGACGAGCCGCCCACGGGTACCACGTTTGTGAGCGCCGACAACGGCGGCGTCCCGAACACCAATGTTGCGGCGGATCTGACGACGGCAGATTACACGCTGAACACGGGTACGGTCGACTGGGCCAACGGTTGGGCCGAGACCGGTGATGATGCGAATGCGGCGACGGGAAATATCTTCATCGACGAAGCCAACACGCGGTTGAGCTTCAAAACCAAGAATGATACGATCATGGAGCTCAAGCGGCGGGTCGATCTTTCTGGGGGGGTGACCTACGCCAAGTTGACCGTGGTCGTCGACAGCAACGGACTCGACAACGCCACAACCACCAAAGTTGAAGTCGAGGCGAACAATGGCGGAGGTTGGGTTTCCTTGGGAACGTTTAAGCTCAATACCCCCACGGTCGCGTCCCTCCCGGCAACCTTCACGTATGATCTAGTCCAGGCACTGGGGACCGTGACGGCGACCACGGACATTCGCCTTCGCAACAACAGCACCACGGCCAACAAAATCATCACCTTTACCGACTTCCGGGTGGATTACGTAAAGCCGGCTACTGCGGTTTGCTGGGATTTGGGGAGTGTTGTGGCCGGAAGTCCGTCCAGTGCAACGGAGGGCGGCACGACGACCATCCTGGGTGACGTGGATGCCGAAGTTACCGATGATGCCATGGTGGACCAGGATAATGC
Organism: Verrucomicrobiota bacterium; assembly: GCA_947471985.1. Classification (GTDB taxonomy): domain Bacteria; phylum Verrucomicrobiota; class Verrucomicrobiia; order Limisphaerales; family UBA9464; genus CANIZL01. The sequence continues at coordinate 48,274 of CANIZL010000031.1, forward strand.
GACCTCCAAATTCGGAGCCGGCAATGATCTCAAAGTCAAAGCGGATGCCAAAAAGGCCAAGCAAAGCTTGGTTCGGTGGAATCTTTCGACGGTTTCTGGGACTGTTCAATCCGTCGAAATGAAGTTCTTCCAATTGGGCAAGAATACCGGGACCGCCGCGATTCAAAAGAACACCAGCACTTGGGCGCAGGGCACCGTTACGTGGAACACTCGCCCGGGCACCACGGGGATCTCCGTGGGTACCGTTACCGGTAATACAACCAAGAACCACTATGATACCAACTCGGCGGTGGGAACGTCGATGGTCGCCATGGTTCAAGATTGGGTCACGACCTCGGGCAATAATTTCGGTATCACCTTGGTGGGTGCCTCGGGGGGTGAATTGGATTTTGCGTCAGTGGAAAAGGGCTCGGGAAATCCGATCCTGACCGTCGTGACCGGAGGTACGGGCAATTACCGCAACGCCCTCGCCGTCTCTCCCACGGTGGCCAATGTGGGCGATACGATCACCATCACGATGTCGCTGACCAATACGACGGCTGCTGCAGTCACATCCGTGGCCGGACCCGCGAACTTGGTGGTCAATAATCTCGGAGGTGCCGGTGCCAGCGCTACGAAACAGACCGGACCGTCGCCTGCGGGAACCGTGACGGTCGCCGCCGGTGGTTCGCAGGTCTTCACCTACACGTATCAGGTCACTGGACCCCTGACCGCTCCGGACCAGTTGACGTTTACCGGGACCCCCACGTCCACGGGCAGTAAGTTTATCGCCGCCACCTCCGGCGGCACCCTGATCGCCCCCGCCCTGGGCATGACGGTCAAGGTTAACAACCCGAACTCGTTGAACGTGCTCGACAACACCGGAACGTTGGTCAGCGACGAAATCACCGTGCCCAGCAATCCAGTGCAGACGGCCTTGTCCGGGAGCATCGGGGACACGGTCTACGCCGACGTAGATGGCAGTGGCACGCAGAACGGCTCCGAAGTGGGTATTCCCAACGTCCGGGTCTTCATTGATCAGAATGCCAACGGAACGTTCGACGTGGGTGAACCCAATGATGTGACGGATGCGTTGGGTAAATACCGCATCTTTGGTCTCACTGCCGCCACCTATACGGTCATCGTCGATACGACGACCACGCCCGCCGGCTACGTGCCGACGACGGCGACCAGTCTCTCTCGCACCTTGCCCTTGGCGAGTTCGCAGATTGACGATGCGGATTACGGTCTGCGCCCGCCGGCGCCCACGCCTTCCTCGATCGGCGATACCGTGTGGATCGACACCAATGAAAATGGCGTCGTGGATCCCGGTGAAGTGGGTATTGCCAATGTCGATGTCCGGCTGTACCGCGACACTAACAATAACAACGTCATCGACGGTGGTGACCAACTTCTCCTCACCACCAGTACCGATGCGAACGGCAATTACGTTTTCAACGGTCTTTATATCGACAATTATATCGTCGATGTGGTCGAGACGGATCCTCAATTCCCCGGCGGCCTGGGGTTGGTGACCGGCGGCAATCCCACCATCACCTCGCCCCCGGCAAATGGGGTCCATGCGGTGGATATCACGTCCAACGGTTCGACCGTGACGATTGCGGACTTCGGATACAACTACACCGGTGTCATTGGTGACTTCGTTTGGTACGATACGAACGCCAACGGACTCCAGGACGAGACCGGATGTTCCGGCGCCCCGTGCCCGGTGCCCAATGCGACGGTTGTATTGGTTTCGGACACCAACGGCAATGGTTCGGCCGAGCCTGGTGAACCCGCTATTGCGACCTATACGACGTGCGACGGCACCGCCGAGTATCCCTGCAGCGGTGGTGCGCTCCCGGGCCAGTATCAGTTCAGCAAGCTGCCTCCGGGGAACTATGTGGTACAGGTCTCCGAACAGGAAATCCCGCTGCCCGGGCATGGCGTCACTGGCAAGATGATTCTCACCACCGGCGGTGACCGCGCGGTCGTCCTATCGCCGGGCTCCATGTCGGTGCTCACGGCCGACTTCGGTCTGGCCGCGGGCGCTCTCCTGGAAGGACATGTCTTCCATGATGTGAATCACAGCAGTTTGCTGGATGGTGGGGACATCCTTCTGCCCAATGTGACGGTCAATCTCTACTCGGCGACCGGCAACACGATCCTTCAGACCACGACCACCGATGCCGCGGGTGAATACCGTTTCATTGTGGCGGCCGGCGATTATCGCATTGAGTACGTCACCAACGATACGGACATCCCGCTCCCCATCCGGGCGCCCAGCGGCGAATCCACCACGCCACTGACCTATACCATGACCGCTGTGGCCGGTCAGGAGTACGGAGGATTTGATTTCGGACGCGACAATTCCGGCAGCATTGGCGATACGATCTACGCCGACCTCAATGGCGATCACTCGCAGACCGGTGGTGAACCCGGACTCCCCTCGGTGACGGTGGAACTATACAGTGATCTGAATAACAACAACACGGTGGACGGTTTGGATGCCCTGCTGGACACCCAAATCACCGACGCCTCCGGTCACTACCTTTTTGTGGGGCTGGCGGACGGTAATTACGTCGTGAACGTCAACACGACGACGGTGCCGAGTGGCTATAATCTGTCGCCGACCGGGGTGCCTACGACCGAATCCACCGCGGGCAGCAGCACGGCGGGCGCGACGGTCTCGGGCGGCGGCGCGACGCTGGACCGGGACTTCGGGTATCAACCCACGGCACCTACCTTTAGCGTCAGCGGCAACGTCTGGCATGACAACGGACAGGGCGGGGGCATTGCCGGCGACGGTTTCAAAAATGGCGGTGAAACGAATCTGCCCACGGTCAAGGTCACCCTCTCGGTGGACGCTGACGGCGCTGGCGGGAATCCTCCGATTCTCTACACGGTGTTCACGGATGCGAGCGGGAATTATCTGCTCAATGGCGTTCCTGGAACGGCGTTGGTGGTGATTACGGTCGATCCGACCACGCTGCCCAATGCCTCCTTTGTGCAGACCGGTGATCCGGATGCCCTTAAGGACAACCAGAATACGTTTACGATGGCGAGTGCCAACGTGACGGGTAAGAACTTCGGCTATCGCTCGGTGCTGGCCAGTATCGCCGGAACGGTGGTCCGGAATGCCAATGGCAATGGTTTGGCTGAGCTGGGTGAGATTCCGGTGAGCGGCATTGCAGTCACCCTGCGGTATGCCGGGTTGGACGGCATCCTCAATACCGGGGATGATACCACGACACCGGCCACGACTGATGGCTCCGGCGATTACTCGTTCACGGGATTGATCCCCGGCTTCTACGAAATCACCAAGGTGAATCCGACGGGCTATTACAGCCTGGCCGATCGCGATGGTGGAAATCCCGATAGCATCACCCTGACCATTGGTCCCGGTAATGGTGCGACCGGTGTGGGCGACAACAAGGTCGACCAGGACTTTGAGCTGAGCATGGGACAGATCTCCGGCACGGTGTACAAGGACACGAACAACGACGACGTGGGCGACGTGGGCTTGGCGGGTGTGACGGTAACGCTGTACACGGATCCGAACGGGGACGGGGACCCGACGGATGGTGCTGTCTATGGAGTGCCGACGACGACGGCCTTGAATGGCACATACAGTTTCAACGCGATTCCGGCGGGCACGTACGTGGTGGTGGAGACTGATCCGAGCGGTTACCTAAGCGTGGCGGACACGGACTCGACGACGGACAGTCCGTTGTTGCCGGCGGATGCGACCAACGGCAGCGGCACGGACAACCGGATCCCGGTGAATCTGGCGGCGGGTGAGACGGATTCCGGCAATGACTTCGTGGATGAGCAATTGGGCACGATCTCGGGCACAGTGAAGCAGGACAACAACAACGACGACCTGGGCGACGCCGCGTTGGTGGGCGTGACGGTGACGTTGTATACCGACCCGAATGGGGACGGGAACCCGGCGGACGGTGTCGTCTACGGCGTGCCGACGACGACGGATGGGACCGGCGCGTACAGCTTCAGCGGCGTGGTGCCGGGAACGTACGTGGTGGTGGAGACGGATCCGGTTGGCTACCAGAGCGTGACGGATGGCGACTCGACGGTGGACAGCCCGTTGAACCCGGTGGATGCGACCAACGGCAGTGGCACGGACAACCGGATTCCGGTGAACTTGGCGGCGGGTGAGACCGATTCCGGGAATGACTTCGTGGACGAACAGTACGGCGCGATTTCGGGCCATGTTTTCAAAGACACGGATAACAACAACACCGGGGACGCGCCGTTTGCGGGCGTGACGCTGACACTGCTGAACAGTGACGGCACGGTGTACGACAATAGTCCGGCCCCGGGCATCCAGTCCCTGACCCAGATCACGGATGGGACGGGGAGCTATACGTTCAACAACGTGCCGCCCGGCAGCTACCGGGTGAGCGAGACGCAGCCGGTGGGTTACGCGTCGGTGAGCGATCACGACGGCGGGAATCTGGACGTGATCGGCGACGTGAGCTTGATCGTGGTGACGGCGGGTAACACGAATGCGAACAACGACTTCGTGGAGGAACAGACGGGCATTATCTCGGGCACGGTGTATGCCGACACGAACAACGATAATGGTGGCGACGTGGGCCTGGATGGCGTGACGGTGGAACTGTTCGCCGACACGGACAACGACGGCGCCCCGAATGGAGCGGCGTTGCAAACGACGACCACGGCGGGCGGCGGTCTGTACAGCTTCAGCGGCGTGGTGCCGGGAGCGTACGTGGTGGTGGAGACAGATCCGGTTGGCTACCAGAGCGTAGCCGACGGGGACTCGACGGTAGACAGTCCGTTGAACCCGGCGGACTTGGCCAACAATAGTGGCACGGACAACCGGATCCCGGTGAACCTGGCCACGGGTGAGACGGACTCTGGGAATGACTTTGTCGACGAACAACTCGGCTCGATTTCGGGCAAGGTCTGGGCGGACACCGACAACGACAACGTGGGCAATGTCGGCCTGGATGGCGTGACGGTGAAATTGTTTGCCGACACCGACAACAATGGGATTCCGGACGGAGCAGCATTGCAGACGACGACCACGGCCGGTGGCGGTTTGTACAGCTTCACGGGCGTGGCTCCAGGCAATTACGTGGTGGTGGAGACCGATCCGAGTGGCTACCAGAGCGTGGCGGATGGGGACGCGACGACTCCGGGCGATGACCTGACCAACACGAGCCAGACAGACAACCAGATCCCGGTGGGTATCACCGCGGGCGAATCGGACACCGGCAATGATTTCGTGGACGAGCAGACGGGCACGATCTCGGGCACGGTCTACAAGGACACGAACAATGACAATGCCGGAGACTTGGGTCTGGATGGCGTAACGGTGGAACTGTTCGCCGATTCGGACAACAACGGCATTCCGGACGGAGCGGTGTTGCAGACGACGACTACCGCGGGTGGCGGTCTGTACAGTTTTACGGGCGTGGCTCCGGGCAATTACGTGGTGGTGGAGACCGATCTGAGTGGTTACCAGAGCGTGGCGGATGGGGACTCGACGACTCCGGGCGATGACCTAACCAACACGAGCCAGACGGACAACCAGATCCCGGTGGGTATCACCGCGGGTGAATCGGATACCGGCAATGACTTCGTGGATGAGCAATTGTCGGGCATCAGCGGGTTTGTCCTCGCCGATACCAACAATGACGACACGGGTGACGTGGGCATTCCCGGTGTGACGCTGACGTTGCTCAACGGCGATGGATCGGTGTACGACAGCGACCCGGCGGTCGGGATTCAGGCGCTGACGGCGACCACTGATGGGGCCGGTTCGTATAGCTTCTCGGGCATTCCGCCGGGCAGCTACCGGGTGAGTGAAACGCAACCCGCGGGCTATTCGTCGGTCAGCGACAAGGACGGCGGGAACCTGGATGAAGTCGGCGACGTGACGGTGATCGTTCTCGTGGCGGGCGTCCCCAATAGCGGAAACAACTTCGTGGAGGAGCTCAACAGCTCGATCTCCGGCACGGTGTACAAGGACACGAATAACGACGACGCGGGTGATGTCGGCCTGGATGGCGTGACGGTGGAACTGTTCGCGGATACGGATGGCAATGGCACTCCGGACGGAGCGGCCTTGCGGACGACGACCACCGCCGGTGGCGGTCTGTACAGCTTCAATGCGGTCCCGCCGGGAACATACGTGGTGGTGGAGACGGACCTGAGTGGGTACCAGAGCGTGGCGGATACAGATTCGACGGTGGACAGCCCGTTGAACCCGGCGGACGCGACCAATAGCAGTGGCACGGACAACCGGATTCCGGTGAACCTGGCGACGGGTGAAACGGACTCGGGCAATGACTTCGTGGATGAACAGCTGGGCGCGATCACGGGCCATGTGTTCAAGGACACGGATAACAACAATAGCGGCGACGCGCCGCTGGTGGGTGTGACGCTGACGCTGTTGAACAGTGACGGCACGGTGTATGACGGGGACCCGGGTGCGGGCGGCGTGCAAACGGTGACGGCGACGACGGACGGAACGGGGAGCTACAGTTTCCTGAACCTGCCTCCAGGGAGCTACCGGGTGAGTGAGACGCAGCCGGTGGGCTACGCGTCGGTGAGCGATCACGACGGTGGGAACCTGGACGTGATCGGGGATGTGACCTTGATCGTGGTGACGGCGGGTGACACGAATGCGAACAACGACTTCGTGGAAGAACAGACCGGTTCGATCTCGGGCACGGTGTACGCGGACACGGACAACAACAACAGCGGAGACACGGCGTTGCCGGGTGTGACGCTGACGTTGTTGAACAGCGATGGCACGGCGTATGATGGGTCCCCCAACACTCCGGGATTGCAATCGGTGACGACGACGACGGATGGATCGGGGAACTACACGTTCAGCAACCTGCCGCCGGGAAGCTATCGGGTGGGCGAGACGCAGCCGAGTGGCTACACGTCGGTGAGTGACAAGGACGGTGGCAACCTCGACCAGATTGGGGACATCACCTTGATTGCGGTAACAGCGGGCGCTGAGAACACGGGGAATAACTTCGTGGAGAAGCAGCTGGGCGGGATCTCGGGATTCGTGCTGGCGGACCTGAACAACGACGACGTGGGCGAGGCGGGTATCCCCGGTGTGACGCTGACGTTGCTCAACGGCGATGGCACGGTGTACGACAGCGATCCGGCGATTGGCGTCCAACCCTTGACCACGACGACCGATGGCACCGGGGCTTACAGCTTCACGGGCATTCCGCCGGGCAGCTACCGGGTGAGTGAGACGCAGCCCGCGGGCTACACCTCGGTGAGTGACACCGATGGCGGTAATCTGGATGTCATCGGCGACGTGTCGCCGGTGGTGCTGGCGGCCGGGGCCACGAGCAGCGGCAACAACTTCGTCGAAGAACAACCGGCTTCGATTGGCGACTACGTGTGGCTGGATGAGAACAGCAACGGGGTGCAGGACGCGGGCGAGGCCGGGATCGGCAATGTCCGGGTGGAACTGTACGCCGCGAATGGCACGACGCTGCTGGCGACGACCTTTACCGATTCGAATGGGGGCTACCTCTTCGTGAACGTGGCTCCAGGCAGCTATGTGGTGAAGGTGGCGACGGCGGGCACAGGCGCCCTGGCAACGGGCCTCGCAGCCAACCCGACGTATGACTTCGACGGCATCGGCTCCGCACATACGGCGGCCGTGACGGTGTCAGCCGGCCAGGAGTTTGTGGCGGCGGACTTCGGCTACAACTGGTCGACCTCAACGGAGGTGGGCAACAACACGGGTACGGGCGCCATCGGCGACCGGCTCTGGGTGGATACCAACGGCAACGGCGTGCAGGATCCGGGTGAACCTGGGTTGGGCGGCATACCGGTGACCCTGTACTGGGACTCCGATGGCGATGGCGTGATCGACGCCGTGAAGGCGACGACGACCACGTCGGTGGACGGTGGGTACATCTTCGACGGTCTCCCGGCCGGCATCTACACGGTGGCCGTCAACGGTGGCACCACCCCCGCAGGCTACACGCAGACGGGCGACCCGGATGCGACCGTGGACAACAAGACCACGGCCCCCGTGGTGCTGGCGCCGGGCGACGTGTACGTCAACGCGGACTTCGGCTACCAGCCGACGGGCAACTACGCCAGCATCGGTGATTGGGTGTACTTCGACGCCAATGCGAATAGCATTCAGGACGGCAGCGATTATGGCATCGCCGGCGTGACGGTGGCCTTGATCCGGGACGTCAATGGCAACGGGGTGTTTGATGCCGGGGACGGGATCATCGCCACGACGACCACGGACGCCAGTGGCGCCTACCTCTTCACGGGGGTGTCGACGACCGACGGCGTGGGCACGGACGACTACCTGGTGTGGGTCAACGATACGGCCCACGTGCTGGGCGGCTTGACGCCGACGGTGGATGCGGACACCACCAACCCGACGACGGGCTTCGTCACGGGCTACGGCATCAGTAAGGTGGCCAATCTGGCGGGCACGGTCCTGACGCAGGACTTTGGGTACACGGCGGCGGGCCAGACCCCGACGACGGGCCTGATCGGCGACACGATCTATCTGGATCAAAACGGCAATGGCCAGCAGGGTCCGGGCGAAAGTGGTCTGGAAGGCGTAACGGTGGAACTGTACGACGCGGCGGGCACGGTGCTGCTGGCGACGACGCTGACCGACGAGAACGGCCACTACTACTTCCCGGGCCTGAGCGCCGGTACGTACACGGTGAAGGTGTTAACGGTGAGCCTGCCCGGTAATGGTACGGGTCTGGTGAACACGGATGACCCGGGCGTGGCGGGCAACCCGGACACGGGCAACAGCCAGTCGACGGTGGTGCTGAGTGCCGGGGAAATCAATCTGGCGCAGGACTTCGGATACCATGCGACGGTGCCGAACACGATTGCCGGCACGGTCTGGAATGATCCGAACGCGGACGGCCTGCTGACGGAGCCGGGCGTCTACGGCGGTGTGACCGTGGTGTTGAAGGACGGGAACGGGAACATCGTGGCCACGACGGTCACGGATGGCTCGGGCAATTACGTCTTCACCGGTTTGCCGGATGGAACGTACACGGTGGACGTGACGGATGTGGCCAACGTGTTGAATGGCCTGTGGCACTCGCTGGGTACAGCGGGCTTGGATAACCACAGCCAGACCGACGTGTACACGGTGGCCGTCAGCGGCGGCAACACGTACCCGGCGGACTTCGGATACTACGGGGCGCCGTCCGTGCTGAGCGACTTTGTCTGGAATGACAACGGCGTGGGTGGCGGAACGGCGGCCAACGGTATCCAGGACGGTACGGAGCCCGGCATCCCGGGTGTCCAGGTGCGCCTGCTTATCACCTGGCCCGATACAACGCAGACGCTCATTCAGACGACGACCGATGCGAGCGGGCTCTACCGCTTCGGGAACCTGCTGCTGGACGAGAATCTGACGGGTACGACGTACCGGATCAGTGTTCCGATCCTGCCCGGGACGGCGAGCCCGACGGGTAACGGTACTCCGGAGACTGACTCAGGTGATCCGGCGGGAACGCTAGCGACGGTGCTGAAGGGCGCGACGAATCCGACGTATGACTTCGGGTTCTCCGGGCTGCCGCCGACGGCGATCCGGTTGGCGTACCTGCAAGGGTGGTCACTGAACGGCCGGGTGACGGTGGAATGGGAGACCGTGACCGAGCTGGATACGGCCGGGTTCGATCTGTACCGGTTGGGTGCCAACGGAACCTGGGTGCGGGTGAATCGGGACCTGATCCCGGCCCTGAACCTGGAAGGAGGCGGAGTGTACCGACTACAGGACGAGGACCTGCCGATACCGTCCACGCAGAGCTACCAATTGGTGGAACTGGAGACGACCGGAAAAGTGAACACGTATGGACCGTTTGAAGTGCGGGTCCAGGCGGCAGCCACCGGGCAGGGTGTGCGGGTGGTGAAGGGGGCCGTGGAAGTCCGCTTCCTCGGCACACCGGACGCCGAGTACGAGATCGAAGTCACCGACGACCTGCAAGCGGGACGCTGGCAGGTGGTGGGACGGGCCCGCGCGGATGCGGCGGGCGGGATGGGTTATCAGGAAACCGGGAGTGGCCCGATGCGCTTCTATCGTGCGCTGCAACGCTGAACCGGAAACGCAACCTCAAACAGGAACAAGCGCAATGAAGACTTCGAAGAACAACGGTAAGCAGATGGGGTACGTGCTGGCTCTCGGGCTGGTGACGATGGCGGGTGTGCGGGCGGCGGATCCGGTGACGCCGTCGACGGTGGTGCAGAACTTCACGTACACGACGGCCTTTGAGGCGTCGCCGTTGGCGGCGTTGCCGACAATTGATAAGACGTGGAACATCCAGAGTTACGCCGGGCTGCCGCAGGAGTTGGTGGCGGTGAAGCTGGAGATCACGACGCAGGTGCGGTACCTGGGGACGCTGATATCGCTGGTGGAAAGCAAGG
>CANIZL010000032.1 GCA_947471985.1 Verrucomicrobiota bacterium
ATCCTGCGCGGTCTCGACGCCAGCAGCGATGTCCGTCCGGGGGAAGTGGTCACCGTCGTGCTCGACGTGAACAATCTCGACGCGAAGGAAGTGGCGGATTCGGTGTTGCCGATGCTTTCCACTGCCGGATCCGTTGCCCCGTTGTCCCGCGGTCGCGGCTTGGTGGTCACCGACCGGCTCGCCAACATCCAACGTGTGCGCACGCTGCTGGCGACGATCGGTTCCGGTCAGACGGCCGAGCGGCAGATGAAAACCTACACGCTCCAGCATGCCTCGGGCGGCATTGTCTCGGACCTGCTTAACCGGACTTTTGGTCTGAGCACGGCGCCCAAGCGTACGACGTTCAATCCGAACACGAAGGCGATGGAGGTTTTACCGCCCGATCCCAACGATTACATTACCGCCGTTTACGACGAGGCCTCCCGCGTATTGGTCCTGTTTGGACCAAATGAGCGCCTGCAGCTGGCCGATGAACTGATCAGCAAATTCGAGCAGAAGGACGGCGGCGGCGGGGACGTCCGCATTTATCACCCGACCACCATCAAAGCCGAGGAACTCGCCAACATGATTCGTCAGGCGATCCCGGGTGTGGCGGCGATCAATGAGCCGGCGACCACTTCCTCCACGAAGGCACGAGTCATCGCGGATAGCAGCCAGAACCGGCTCATCGTCGCCGCGCCGCTGCCGGGGCAGTTGGATCAAATCGAGCAACTGGTGAACCGGGTCGACAAGGGCGTGGCGGGTGGCGGAAACGGCCTGGGTGAAAATGGTCTGATACCGAATCGTTCCCAAACGGTACAACTGACCAAGATCTTCCGTCCACGGGCCACCGCGGCCACCAACGTGGCCAGCATTGTCCGGCAGGCGTTGACCCGGCGGAACAATTCCGGCCAACCCACGACGACGGCCAGTGTCAGTTATGACTCGGGCAGTCAGAGCGTGGTGGTGACGGGTTCGCCGGGGGATGTTCAAACGGCGACCGAAATTGTCTCGCAGCTCGAGACGGGCACGGCTCAGCCGACGACGTTGCAGACCCGCTTCATTGATGTGGGTTCCCCGGAGGAAGTTCGGCGCATTCAGCCGTTGGTGGAGCAACTTTACCGGAACCAGAGCGCTGATGGCTCGGCCAGCACGGTGGCCCACGCCAAGATTTTGGCGGACACGGAATCCGGCCGCTTGATCGTCACCGCGAGCGAGGAGCATCTGCTGCGGATAGAAACGCTGGTCCATCAGCTGCGGGCGGATAAACCCCAGACCCAGGCGCGTCACCTCAAGGTCATCGCCCTGAAGAACACCCGGACTGAGACCGCGCTGCCTTCCATCCAAAGTCTCGTGACGGAACGGATGGCGGATCGGCGCTTCAGTACGCTGCCCAAGCCGTCCGTCGTTGCCGACGCCCCCAACAATCGGCTGCTGGTCACGGCGACCGATGAGCAGATGAAGGAGATCGATGATGCAGTGGCCGTGGTGGATGTGGTGCCGAGCCAGTCCCAGCGGGACCTCAGCGTCATCGCGCTGCAGGCCAAGACCGCGGCGGAAATCATTCCGCTGGTGAGCCAATTGGCCAGCCAGTTGACCGGTCCCGGACAGTTGGCGCCTTCGCTCATGGCCGATCCCACGGGGAAACAGATCATCGTGCTCGCTGGCGCCCGGGAAACGGAACGGATCCGGACGTTGGTGAAGCAATTTGATGTATCGGCGGCAACGGCGGCCCCGCGGCAGTTCCGCGGGATTGAACTGCACGGCCGCACCGCCACGGACTTTACCCCGTTGGTTCAGCAGCTTTACCAGGAGCAGATTCGCAGTCAGCCGGAACCGCTGGGTGGCCCGGCGACGCTGATCGCGGAGACCAAGAACAATCGCATCATGGTCAGTGGTGGTGTGGCGGAAATCGCCCGCGTCGAGGCGATCATCCGGCAGTTGGATCCGCTGGACCGGAAGCCGCAGGCGGAAGAAACCCGGGTGATTCGCTTGAAGACGGCCTCGGCTCCCGATCTGCTCGGGCTCGTTGAAAAGAGCCTCAATGCCCAAACCCAGCAGGTGCGGGTCATGGTGGACGCCCGCAGCAACAGTCTGGTGGTGACCGGTGAGCACGCGGCGGTGGAGGCGGCCTGGCAGTTGATTCAGGAACTGGATTCGCGGGGCGACGGCGGTACCCGTGAATTGCGGCTCATCGAACTCAAATCCGCCGACGCAGCCACGTTGGCGCCCACGCTGACCGGCTACTTTGCCGATGCGATGAAGGATCAACGCGGGGCGAATTATGTCTCCGCGACCAAGATCATCCCCGACACCCTGGCCAATCGCCTGGTGGTGACGGGCAGCCGCGAGGAGATCGAGCAGATCGTGGCCCTGGTGGCCAAGTTCGATAACACGCCGCAACAAGCACCGGGAGCCCGGGTCTTCAAACTGACCATGGCGGAAGCCTCCATGATGGCGCCGATCGTTTCGAATGCGATGTTGCGCTTCGATGCCCGGGGGCAGGCGCAACGCCGCGTCACGGTGACGGCGGACGAGAAGTCGAATTCATTGATCGTTTCCGGCACCCGGACGGATCTGCAGGATGCGGAATCGGTGATCGAAAAGCTGGATGGCGAATCCACGCAAAAAGAGCGGGTCCTCAAGGTGTTTGAAGTGAAGGGGGACGCGGACGCCCTGGCGGTGATGGCGCAGAAGATCTTCTCCGCTCAGAATCCGGGCCGCAATCTGACGAGTCTCCTAAGCATTACTCCGGAGCCCGCTGGTAAACGAATTCTCGTGCTGGCGCCGCCGGCGATGCTGGCCCAAATGGAAACGGTCATGGCGACCTTGGACGCCCGGCCGGATCAGGGAGTGCGCGAACTGCATGCCGTCGACCTGAAGAATGGGTCGACCACGGATCTGCTACCCAAGGTGACCCAGATCTACACCGAGCAGTCCCAAGGCAAGACGCTCAAGCCGGCCACCATCTATCCCGATGCGACCGGAGCGCGGCTTCTGGTGCAGGGCACCGCGGAGCAGGCGGCGGCCATTCAACAAATTGTGGATACGGTCGCCAGCCAAACCCGTCCGGCCCGGGAGGTGAAGGTGTTTGAACTGGGCAAACTCGCGGAAGCCCAGCGCGTCCTGCCGCTGGCCCAACAGCTCTACAAGGATCAACTCGGGAGCGATCCGCAGTTGGGAACACCCGACGCCCAGATGGTTTCCGATGGGAAAACCGGCCGGGTATTCGTCACGGCGCGAGCGGATCAAATGAAGACGATCGAGGGCGTCTTCGGTCAGTTGCAGGGCGGCGCCGGTGCGGCTCAGGCCGTTCGGGAAACCCGCACCCTGGAAGTGGGCACGGCGGCCGACGTGCAACGGCTGCTGCCCTTGCTGCAACAGTTGTATACGGACCACTGGAAGGACCGATTGGAATCCGACCCACCGGACGCACAAATCATCGGTGATCCCCGGACGGGGCGGGTGATTGTTTCCGGCAAGCCCGAGCACCTGAAGCAGATCGAGGCGTTTCTGCTGCAATTGGGTGGAGGGAAAGCCAAGACCGAAAATCGGCAGACCCGGGTTATCGATCTCACCACGGCCAGCGCGGTGGAACTCGCCACCACGGTTCGGACCCTTTACCTGGAGGAAGCCAAGGGCCGACTGGGAGGGCAGGTGCCTGACACCTTGGTTACGCCCGATACCGGCGGCAACCGGTTGATCCTTGTGGGTGAGACCAACGAACTCACCGCGATCGAGGATATCATTCACAAGCTCGACAAGGGCAGCGCGCAGAGCGCCTCGGCCCGGGTGTTCAAGATCAAGTCGGCGGATCCGGAGAAGGTGGCGGAAATTCTCACGTCATCGCTCGTTCGCTACGACGCCTACGGTCGCCCGCAAAAACGGGCGACGGTGTCCGTCGATGCCAAGACCCGCACGCTGATTGTGACCGGCGATCCCAAGGAACTGCAGGGGGTTTCGTTGATCATCGAACAACTGGACCAATCGCTGGGCTCCCAGCCGGAGCGGAAGACCCGGGTGGTCACGCTGCGGCAGGGAAAGGCTGCCAGCATGTCCACCAAGGTCCGTCAGCTTTATAATGATCGCGTCAAAAGTCAGCCGGAACTGGGCACCTCCGATCTCTTGATTTTGGAAGAGACCGAAAGCAATCAACTCATCGTCTCGGGCAATGACGCCCAGTTGCAATTGGTGGATCAATTGGTGAGTGAGTTGCAATCGGCCCAGGTGATTCGGGCGGCGCGGGAAACCCGCTTATTGGATGTCGGCAGCATTGACGAACTGACCCGGTTGCAGCCGCTGGTGCAGCAGTTGTACATGGATCGCGTGAAGGGGCGTGACACCAGTGATCCGGCGGATGCCCAGATCATCAGTGATCCCAAGAACGCCCGGTTCATCGTGACGGGCCGGAGCAATCACATTGCGGAAATCGAAGGTATTCTCGCGCAACTCCGGGGACGGGATAGCCAGTTCGAGGCCCGGGAAACCCGCATTTTCGATCTCGCCACGGCGAGTGCGGTGGAACTTTCCGGCACGGTGCGGACATTGTATCTCGAACAGGCGAAGAACCGGCCCGGCGCGCCCTCCGCGGACACGCTGATCACTCCCGACACGGGCGGTAACCGCATCATTGTTACGGGTTCGACCAATGAACTGGCCGCCGTCGAGGATCTGATTCGCAAGCTCGACAAGGTGGGCGTCCAGAGCGCCAGCACCCGTGTTTTCAAGCTGAAGTCGGCGGATCCGGACAAAGTGGTGGAAATTCTCGGCACTGCCCTCGTGCGGTATGATGCCTACGGCCGTCCCCAGAAACGGGTGAGCGTGGTGACGGACGCGAAGACCCGGACCATCATTGCCACCGGCGATCCCAAGGAACTGCAGTCGGCTTCCGTGATCATCGAGCAATTGGATACCTCCCTGGGTACGACCGCCGGTCGCAGCATGCGGGTGCTGACGGCCAAGAATCGTTCGGTCAGCGAGCTGGGCACCAAGGTGCGGCAGATCTTTCTGGATCGCAGCAAGAGCCAACCGGACCTGAGCGGCACCGAGGCGCTCATTCTGGAGGATCTCCCCAGCAACCAACTCATCATCGCGGGTACGGAAGCCCAGCTCATTGCCATCGAAGAAATCGCTGTGCTGTTGCAGGCCGGTACGCCGGAAACCGGGCGCACCGTCAAGGTGATTCCCTTGGAGCGGAATACTGCCAGTGGTCTCACCACGATGCTTTCCTCGCTCTATGCCAAACAGATCGCCAGCACCGATCCGAGTCAGCGTCTCCTGATTAGCACGGGCGGCAACGAACGCACACTGGTGGTTGAGGCGCCTGCGGCCATCGTCACCAAGATTGAGGAGTTGGTGAAGTCGCTGGATCAAACGGATGCCAGCAATCAGAACGTCATCCAGACCGTGCGCCTCACCAAGAGCCGGGCGGAGGATCTGGCCGAGGCCGTCAACCGCACGCTGACCAACCGGCTGTCGCCGGGCGGTGGTCGCCGCGTCAATGTCACTCCGGTGGCGGGTGCGAACAGTCTGTTGATCAATGGGCCCACCAACGTGGTGCAGGACGTGATGCGCATCATTCGGGAACTCGATCTCGAGGGCAACGGCGCGGGCGACATCGAGGTCCGCATTTACAAACTGGAGAATGGTACGGCCCGCGAGGCATCCGCGATCCTGCAACAGTTGTTGCAGAATGTAACTCGCAACCTGCGGGGCGGGGGAGGTGAAGGGACCGGCGAGGGGCGGCGAGTGGCGCCGGCGTCGGTGTCCGTCGATGAACGGTCCAACAGCCTGATCATTTCCGCGACCGCCGCGCATTTTCGCGTGGTGGAGAAAATTCTGCCCACGCTGGACAAGGTCCCCGAACGGGCCGATCGCGACGTGCAGTTCATCTGGCTGCGCAAGGCCAAGGCCTATGATGTGTCATCGAAGCTGGAGTCGCTTTTCGAGGATCGTCCCCGCAGCGAACGGCCGGTCATTGAGCCGGACCTGACGGGCAATTCCCTGACGGTCATCGCTCGCAAAGGGGATTTGGTGCAGATCCAGGACTTGATTGCGCGCTTGGATGATCAGAGCCGCGAATCCGCCGTGCAGGTGCGCCTGCGCCCGTTGGAGCGGGTGGCGGCGGATCAGATGGCGCGCATGCTGGAGAGCATCTACCCGCAGATGTCCGGCACGCCGTTGCGCGTGACCGACAAAGTGCCCCCCCCCCCGCCGGAACGAACGCCCCCACCATGGGTCCCGCCCAAGCCCCGGAGGTCGTGATCGCGGTCGATAAGGCGGCCAACGCGCTGATTCTGTCCGGTCCGGCCCAGGAACTCGACAATGTGGATCGTTTGGTGAATGAGCTTTCGCTAAGCTTCTCCGGATCGGAATCCGAGTTTCGCCTGTTCCCGATCAAGGATGCCGATCCCCTCGTCGTGGCCCGGACTCTGACCGAACTGCTGCGCCAGGAAGCGGTGGCCATCCCGGGCCAGCCGGGACAACCGGCCCAGTCGGTTCAGCCCCGGCAACGTATCACCGTGGTGGCTGAGCCCCGTACCCGGTCGGTGATCGTCCGCGGACGGCCCACGGATTTTGCGTTGATGGAATCGTTGATCCGTCAGCTCGACAATGCCGGTCAGATTTCCCAATTGGAGTTTCGGGTGGTGCCACTGACAAATTCGGCGCCGACCAAGATCCTGCCCGTCATTCAGCAGATGGTCACGCAGCTGGCCGCCACGCGCCCGGGCGAACCGGTCACGGTCGCGGCCGATCCGCGAACACGGGGGATCGTGGTAATCGCGCGGGATCTGATGGCGGCTCAGGTGGAAAAGATGATTCGTTCGCTGGATGTGCCTTCGGAGAATGTGGAGGCTGAGGTGCGGATCGTGTCGCTGAAGAAGGCCAATGCCGCCCAGCTGGCCACCGTGCTGCAAAACATGCTGAAGCCGGCCGCCGCCGGGGAGACGACTCCGGAATCCCGCGAGTTGCAGGAGCAGATCCGCCGCTTGCAGGTGAGCAACGGCAGCGGCACCAACGTGGTCCTGGATTTGACCCGTCCGATCCGCATTGCCCCGGATCCCACCGCCGGAACGGGTGGCGGCAATCGGATTGTGCTGACGTCCACGCCGGACAACGTCGCGGCGTTGGCGGCCCTGGTGGAATTAATGGATACCGTCCCGGTGCTGGAGGGCGTGAAGGTGCGATTTCATCACCTCGACTTTGCGGACGCCACGACCATTTCCCAGACCTTGATCAACATTTTCACCCAGGGCCGGCGACTGGCCGTGGGGCCGGCGGGGCCGGGCGGCGAACCGGCGGAACAGGGCAAGGCGCTGGTCAGTCCGCTCAATGTCGCGGTGGATGCCCGCAGCAATACCCTCATCCTGAGCGGCCAGGACGAAAGCCTCGAACTGGCGTTGAAGATGGTGCGGGATCTGGACCAGGAAATGGATCGCTTCGTTACCGATGTCCGCCTCTTTCGTCTCAAATACGCCTCCGCCACGCGCCTGGTGCCGCTGCTGCAGGCGGCTTTCGCTGAAGGATCTTCCGTGCCTGGCAGCGAGGGGCTTTCGACTCAGATCACCCGGCTGCGCACGCTCCGGGAGGGCGAACGCGCCCGGATGAACGAGACCCCCAAGACCCGCGCCGCCCTGACCATCCAGGCGGATGACCAATCGAACATCATCATCGTCGCTGCCCGCAGCGACAACCTGCCGCTGGTCGCCGATGTCATCGATCAATTGGATATTCCGTCCGCCTCGGGACTCGAGACCGTCCGGGTTTATCCGCTCGTGCATGCTGATCCCGCCGCCGTGCAAAAGGTGCTGACGGATCTCTATACGGGACCGCGCAGTGCCAGCTTGCGGACGGAGGACAAGCCGATCATCACGGTGGATGCCCGGACGGGTTCGCTCATCGTCGCGGGCAATGCCAAGGCGTTTGGGATCATCGACAGTCTCCTCGCGCAATTGGATCAGAAGTTGCCGTTCGATCTCCGCGACATCGCTTTGTTTCCGTTGGAGCATGCCGATGCGAATGTGGTTGCACCCACGCTGCAAAAGCTGATGGACGCGCGGGTGACGCAACGGGCCACCTTGAATCAAGGTCAGGCCGACGCCCTCAAGGTCATCATCATGTCGGATCAACGGAGCAATTCCCTGCTCATTGGCGGATCGCGGGAGGGCTTTGAACTCGTGCAGACCCTGGCGAAGCAGCTGGATCAGGCGGGCCCGGCGTTGGGCGGTCGGGTGCGGTTGATTCCGATGCAATTCGCGGATGCCCGGGTCATTGCGGGGACTCTGACGACCCTTTTCGAACAGCGGTACGCTGCTTTGCGCAATGCCGAGGGTCAGCGCAATAAGCCGGTGATCCTGGCCGACACCCGTAGCAACGCGCTGCTGGTCGCGGCGAATCAGGAAGATAACGGAACCTTGGACGAACTGCTCAGCCGCCTGGACGCCCGTCAGGAGAATCCCGCCCTGACGCTCACGGTGCTGCCGTTGAAGCACAATGATTCCGCCCGGGTGGCCACGATGGTCGAAAGCATCTTCGCCGCCCGGTTGCGGGCGCAGGTGCTGCCCGGCCAAGCCCCTCTGCCCAGTGAGCAGATCAAGATCGAACCGGATCCCCTGAACAACGCGCTCATCGTTTCCGCCAGCAAGGAGAACCTGGAATTGATCCGCACCCTGATGGATCAACTGGATCAGGAGCCGACTGTCGCCGATGGCGTTTTTGAACTCTTCACCCTCCAGTTTGCCGACGCCCAGCGCGTATCGGCGATTCTGAAATCCCTCGTCGATCAAGGACTCTACCGCCCCGGCCGGGCCGCCGGTGCCCCCGCGCGTAGCAATACGGGACGGGACATCCTTTCGGTCAGCGTGGATCCGCGCAGCAATACGCTGATCGTCAGTGCCAGTCCCGAAAATTTGGTGGTGGTTCGGGAGGTCATTAAACGCATCGATACCCGCGACATGGCGGCCAATGCCGATGTGCGCCTCTACAACCTTAAGAACGCCCGCGCGAGTACGCTGGCCACGACGTTTACCCAGTTCTTTCTGGCCAAGCAGCGTGCGGACGCCATTGCGGTGAATGCGAATCAGCGCAGCGTCCCGGCGACGGTCATTGGTGATGATCGTGTGAACACGCTGTTGGTCACCGGTGGCCGGGAGGCGTTTGATCTCGTCGACCGCCTGCTGCCGCAACTGGACGGCGATGGGCAATTCTCGTTGCTCAACTTTCGGGTGTTCCCGTTGAAAAAGGCGACCGCCGCCAAGCTGCGGGCCACGCTCCAACCCATCTTCGCCAACCGCCCGCCGAAAGTGCGCGGGGAACCAGTGGACCCGATCACAATCATCGCTGATCCGTGGGTCAACGCCCTGCTGGTCGGCGCCGCCGTCGAGGACATGAGCACCGTGGCCTCGCTGATTGATCGCCTCGACAGTGATCCAGCGGAAACGGGCATCGCAATTCACGTCTTTCCGTTGGCCAAGGCCGATGCCCGCAAGGTGGCGACGACGGTGCAGGGATTGTTCCGGGAAAACCTGCCCAATCAGGTGTTGCCGATCAATATCACACCGGACGAGCGCATTAATGCGATTGTGGTTTCCTGTGGTGAGGCCGATGCCCGGCGCATTGGTGAACTGGTGCGCAAACTTGATACGGATCAAGTGGCCCGGGTGAGTGAGATCAAAGTGTTCCCGCTCCGTTACGCGCGTTCCGAGGCGCTGGCGCTGATCCTCAATACCGCCTTGAACACCCGGCCGGCGGCTCTCAGTGAGCAGTCGCCCACCGCCCAGTCGGTCCTGCAGTTCATCACCCGCTCGGAAGAAGGGCAGGAACTCGTCACGGCCGCTTTGAAGGAAGGCGTTCTAATCACTCCGGATCCCCGGATGAATTCCCTGATTGTCTCCGGTCCCGTGGATTACATGGGGCTGCTGGAGCAGATCATCAACCGGCTCGACGCCAGTTCGCCGCAACTCGCCAAGATCAAGGTCTTCGCTCTGCATAATGCGGACGCCCGGCAGATGGCCGACGTGCTGACCCAGATGTTTCGCATGACCCAGACCACGGCCACCGCCGGCAATCAGCGATCCATCCAGTACACCTTGATGCGTTCTTCCGTAAACGGTCCGGGAGCCGATGGCGATCAAGCCATGGGGTCTGTGACGCTCGGCACGGCGGAGCAGGCCGCCCTCACGGTGACCGTGGATCCGCGGACCAACAGTCTGCTGGTGGGCGGAACCGATCACTACGTGGATCTGGTCTCGCAGCTCATTGACTCGTTGGATTCCAGTGTGGGACACGAGCGTAATTCCGAGGTCATTCGCCTGCGGAATTCGCAGGCCGGGGATGTGGCGACCGCGATTCGCATGTTCCTCGATCAGGAGCGCCAAAAGATCATCCAGGCCATGGGCGCGGATGCCGGCGCGGCGGTCGCCCGCACGTTCGAACAGGAAGTCGCCGTGGTCGCCGAGCAGTCCAGCAACACGCTGCTGTTGTCGGCCAACCGGCGCTACTTTGAGGAGATCCGGAACATCATCATGGAGCTGGATCAGGCCCAGCCGCAGGTGCTCATCCAGGTGCTGCTCGCGGAGGTGACCCTCGACAGTGCCACCGATCTGGGCATGGAATGGAGCCAGTCGGGAACGGTGAACGGCAACCCGTATAGCGCCGGCACGGACTTTGGCGTTCCGACGGACAAGGCGAACTTCGGCGGATTTTCCAGTGCCGTGACGGGTAAGGATTTCAGCTTTCTGCTGCGCGCTCTGAAGGATCAGGGCCGGTTGGAGGTGCTGAGCCGTCCGCAAATCGTCACGGCGGACAACAAGCCGGCGACGATCAACATCGGCCAGCGCGTGCCGTTGATCGATCAAAGCCGACTGGATGCCCAGAACAACGTGACCACATCCTACCGGTATGAGGACGTGGGCGTGAACCTCACGGTGACGCCCAAGATCAGCGCCAACGGGTTTGTGAAGATGGAGATCGGCACCACCAACAGTGCCATTAGCAGCTCCAGTGTGACCTCCACCAAGTCCTCCGCGGCCCCGATTTATATCATCAACCAGCGCAAGGCGAACACCACGGTCAGTGCGCAAAGCGGGCAAACCATTCTGATCGGTGGACTCATCGCCACGTCCGATGACAAACGGGTCAAGAAGATGCCGGTGCTGGGCGACATTCCCTACCTGGGCGCCCTGTTCCGGAGCACCTCCGTGAAGCGGGATCGCAAGGAGCTGCTGATCCTGATGACGCCGCAGGTGATGCTGACGCCCACGAATGGGATCGTGGGTCATGAACTGATTCCCTTGAAAACACCGAGCGAAATCCTGCGCGATGAGGCCGATGCCACGTCCATCGGGGAACTCAGGAAACGGGGCGACATTCAGAATCGGCTGCTGGCGCCCAATTTCCCGACGAATGCGCCCGTGCATCGCGAGCCGTTCTCCTCCCGGGTTAAGTCGCAATGGCTGCAGTAACCCCTGGCGTTGTTCCGCCGCGTGGTCGCCAGGCTTTTGGTGCGGTTCTCCTCCTGGCTTTGGGCGGGGCGGCTTGGCTCGGATGTGCCGCCCCGAAGATTCGGCGCCCGACGGGCGACCGCATCACGGAGCTCCATCTGTTCGGTGTCCCGGTGGCGTTGGAGCTGAACGGGCGGCCGGGACCGGATGGGCTCGGCGTCCGGATCTATGCCACCGCCGGGCCCGCCGCCCGAGGGATCGCGATTCGCCGCGGGACGCTGGACATTCTGATGTTTGAAGGTCCGGTGGATCCGGCTTTGATTGCCTCCCTGCCGGCCCAGCAGGTTTGGAGTTTTTCGGCGGCCAATCTGTCGACCTTGGCGGCGGAAACCTCGCTCGGCATCGGATATCAGCTGGCGCTTCGCTGGGAAAAGGCGCCGCCGCGGGAACCCTTGGTCACAGTGGTGGCGCGTTATCGGAGTCCCGAGGGGCAGATTTTCTACTCCACTGCGGACGCCATTGCGATTTCGCCGAAGTAGTCCGCACGAAAAACGCCCCGGCGGATTGGCCGGGGCGTTTCTAGATTTTGTCCGGGATAGGATCCGGGCAAGATGGGCCGGACTCAGCGGCGGGGAATGGGGCTGCCGCAGCCGACCACGTCCTGAATGCGGGAGGCTTCGCCGCGGAGCAGGATCGCTTGGGCGGCCGTGATCTTGCGATCCCGCGCGAGTTCGTTCACCAGGCGAACGAAATTACTCAGGTCATCGCAGGCCTTGCCAGTGCGATTGCGGTCGAGGTCCCGGAGGACATCAGCCAATTTCTCCGTGAGGTTGGACCGGACGTCCCGGGAAACAGGCAGACCGCCGATCATCTGAATCAAGGCAACCACCTGATCGCGGGCGCCCTTGACCGTCACGGTGAAACTTTGCGTAACGGTATTGCCGCCCACATCCGTGGCGGTGCAGACCACGGTCGTCGTTCCGATCGGGAAGGTGCTGCCCGGGGCGGGGAAGCAGCTCACTGTAACCGAACAGTTGTCGGATGCAGAAGGTGTGGTGTAGGTGACCACGGCACCGGTGGGGCCGGTGGCGTTGATGATCTGGCTGGCGGGACTGGCTCCCAGCACGGGGGGCGTGGTGTCGTGCACACTGACCGATTGGTATTGCTCGGTGGTGTTGCCGTGCGAGTCCGTAAAGGTCCAGACGATGGTGTAGTCACCTTGGCCAAAGCTGGCCGGAGCCACAGTGGTCGCCGTGAGGACCCCGTCGCACGCATCCGTGGCGGTCGGGGGCGACGGAAGATCCACCGAACATTGGGACGTTAAAGCGGGCAGCAGTGGCAGGTCGGGGGCCGGGGGCAGGACGTCCACCACCGTGATGATTTGCGTTGCGGATGAGGCATTGAGCGCCGCGTCGGTTGCGGTCCATGTGCGGGTGATGCTGCTGACTTGATGCCCCGTGCCGGAGACCGAGCTGTCGGCAAAAGCGATGCTTGGCGGCGTGCCGCTGTCGTCCGTGGCGGTCGCGGAGCCGGTTACCGACGGATCCAGGGAGGATCCACATTCCACAGTGATGTCTCCGGGAGCCGTCAGCACGGGAGCGGTGACATCGGCCGTGGTCAGGTCGAGATCCACAGCGAAGAGCGTGCCGGCGCCGGTGTCCCCGCCGGCGATCGACGTGCCGTAGAGGCGATGGTCGCTGCCGACCGCCAAGGGTCCGCGCAAGTCAGCGGGATCCCCCGCCGTGCCACCCAAGGGCAGGAGCACGGTGAAGCCAGTTCCATCCCGTTTGACTTTGAACAGCGTGCCGGCCGCTTGCTCGCCGCCGAGCGAGGCTGCCCCATAAAGAGCACCATCGCTGCCTTCCACGACGCCGCCCCAGAGGAATCCGCCGGTGACCGCCGAATCGAAGTTCGCCAGCACAGTGAAATTCGAGCCGTCCCGGTTGAGTTTGTAAACCGTCCCGTAGCCGCCCGAACCGCCGTTATAGGTGGATCCGTACAGCACACCATCGCTGCCTTCGATCACCCCGGCGAGCAACGTTCCGCCATCCGTCGCCGCGGTAAAGGTGTGCAGGGTTTCAAAGCCGGTGCCGTCCATCTTGATCCGGTACACGGTTCCGTCGCCCTGGCCACCGGTGTAGGCGGTGCCGTACAGGTAATGGTCCTGGCCCTCGATGACGCCGCCAGCCAGGGTTTGCCCATCATCCGCGGTGGTGAAATTCTTCAGAACTTCAAAGTTGGAGCCGTCCTGATTGATCCGAAACACCGTGCCAAACGAGACGGAGTTGTCGCCTTCCGTCGTGCCGTAAAGTTTACCATCACTGCCTTTGATCACCCCGGAGGAGGGGGAGCTTCCATCGGTCGGGCTGGCATTGATGTCAAAATCACGGAGAATGGAAAACGCCGATCCGTCCTTGGTGAGGCGGTAGAGGGCGCCATCGCCGTGCTGTCCGCCGTTGAACGCCGTTCCATACAGGGCACCGTCGTCGCCTTCAATCAATCCGCCGTAGAGGAAACCGCCGTCAGCGGCACCGTCAAAGGAGCGCAACACCGTGTATCCGGTCCCGTCTGGATTGATTTGGTAAACAGTACCGGCCTGTGAAGTGCCACCAACCGTCGTCGTTCCGTACAACACGCCTCCGGACTCCAGTACGCGGCTTTGGGGCTGACCGCCATCGGTGGGGGCGTCGGCGAAAGAATGCAGGCGCGTCAGGGTCGGTGTTGCCGCATCGACATTGAGGCAGGCGAGCAGAATGGTGAGGGCTCCCCACGTGGTTGGGGAGATTTTCCGGGTGGCTGCCGGGATGAGGCTGACGGGTATGGGGTGCGGCGAACCAATCTCGGGTAGGCGGATGGATTGTTTCATAGGTAGGAGTTTTTGTAGGTAGAAGTCAGTTCTGCAAGCCTGTGAGGTTGAGCCCGACAGTTCGCTTACGCTGAATTCTTAGAGACGCTATCGGCCCGTACCTCGACGTCAAGGCCGTTGGGGATATAGTCCCGAAATCAGGCTGTTTTACGCCCGCCCCGGCGCCGTTTCCGCCACCGAAATGTCTAAAATTCCCAATGAATCCGGACGCCCAAAATATGAATCGGCCCGCGGTCGCTATTAAATGCGGGGTTCGCCACAAATTGATAATGCAGGCTGGCGTGTAATTGCTGGGTTATTAGAAAATCGTAATAAGTTTCAAAGAATTTTTCCCAACCGTAACTCAATCGACCATCGCCGGCCAAAATGCCCAGGCCGCCGGCGGCCAGATAGGTCTGATGGATCCGCGAAATGCCATTGAGTCCCCCTCCGATACCGAAGGTGTCCGTGGGACGGTGCCAGGCGGTGCCCCGGAGGCTGAGACCGCCGGTGACGGTGCGGTCGACGTCATTGAAGTGCCAGGCCTCGGTTTCACCGTCGCTCCAACCCAGCCGGGAGAAGGCCCCCAGGTCCCGGGTGATCGCCTGTTCCCAGTTCAATCCGACGCCGAAGTGGCACCGATACTGCCGCGAGAGCGTGACGTCCGCGGGGCGGGTAGCGTCCGCCAGTGCGTCTGCGTAGCTGCCCATGTTGGCCCGGTTCAGGTAACCCAGTAAGCGGACCGTGCCTGGGTGATCCCCGGTGGCATAGCGGAATTCGAATTCCGTCACCATGGCCCAGGCTTCCAGCACGGATCCGTCAATGGCCGTCCCGTTGGATCGTTGCGGTGTTTGGAAAAGCCCGTAACGAATGGCCCACCGGGGCTGATTCAAGTCCAGCGCCAATCCGGTCATGTACCCGAGGGCGTCCGCCGGGTAGTCCCACGCATTGTTGGCCATGAGCGACCAATCGAGAAACTGCGTTCGCGGATTGTTGGCGTAGGTGTTGTTGTCGAAGAGGTCCTTGGCACTGATTTTACCGGCAGTGATCGTCAAGCGGGAGACGTCGCGCTTTCCAGCCAGGTTCACCGAGTCGTCGGCCACGGTCTCGGTTTCCCCCCCGAGTCCAATCGTCTGGCGGAGGAAGGCCCGGACGATGTTGAAATTAGGTTCCTTGTTGCCGACGCGGAAGGCCTCGCCGTTGGGAAAGGCTTCCACGCCCATGGCATTGCCCAAACCGTAGCCCTGCCAGCTCATCACGTCAGCGAACAGCTCGCCGCCGCGCCACGGACGAACCCCGCCGGTTAAATCGAAGGAAATTGTTTCCCGTATTTCGTTGTAATTGCGCAGACTCCGGTCGCCCTCGTAGGGCGCGTTGAAATGTCCGTGGCCCTGCACCACCGCGGTGGACTGGCTGTGCCAGTTCCAGTTGGCTTCGGGCTCGGCCAGCGCCGGGAGGTTCGATTCGAAAGGGGGCGTTTCCAGCGGCGCGGCGGCGTTGACGGCCACCAAACCGGCCAGTCCGGCGCACAGTCCGGCGGGCCTTGTCCACAGGTAGAGTTTCATGGGTGAACCGGCAGGAGAATCGTAAAGGTGGCACCGCGACCCGGTTGGGATTTGACGCGGACGACGCCCTGATGGGCATCGACCACCCGGGAAACAATGGCCATCCCGATGCCGGTCCCCTTGGCCTTGGTGCTGCTCAAAAGGGACGTGAAAACCCGCCGGCTTTGCTCATTGGACATGCCCACACCGTTGTCGCGGAACCGGACGATGACGTGGGTTGCCGGTTGCTCGGGCATCCCGGCTCGCTGGAAGGGCAGGGCGCGGAGGCGGATCACGAGGCGTCCACCGCCGGGCATCGCTTCGATGGCGTTCAAGGCCAGATTGAGGAAGGCCTGCTCCAATTGGGTGGAATCGCCCGGAACCAGAGGCAGGTGGGCGGCGCACTGCTTCACCAGAACCACGCCACTGGCGCGCAGTTTGGCGCGGAGCAGCAAGCCCATGTCGTCGATCAACACATCCAGATTCACGGGTACCAACTTGGGCTCGGTCGTGCGGGCAAAATCGAGGACCCGGTCGACGATCCGGTTCAAGTGATCCATTTTTTCTCCGAGCAGCCGGAAGTCCATGCCCCGCGGATCGGGGGCCGCAAATTCCGGATTCAGGGAGTGATGCAGCATTTTCATCACGGTGAGCGGATTGCGGATCTCGTGGGCGATT
This sequence comes from Verrucomicrobiota bacterium, assembly GCA_947471985.1. Lineage (GTDB taxonomy): Bacteria > Verrucomicrobiota > Verrucomicrobiia > Limisphaerales > UBA9464 > CANIZL01. The sequence goes on from CANIZL010000032.1 coordinate 16,488, forward strand.
TCCGCGGCCAACAGACCGAGGGCACTGAGGCGTTCGCTTTGTCGCAGCTCGTCCTCCATGGCGAGCACGCGTTCGTAAAGTCGGGCCCGTTCCAACGCCAGCGCCGACAACTCCGCGTAAGCCGCGAGCGTGCGGACTTCTTCGTCGGGAAACGTGTGGGGTTCCGCGGTGTACACGTTGAGGGTACCGATGGCGCGCGTTTGGAAGAGCAGCGGGACCGACAGCAGTGAAACCAGGCCTTCGCGGCGGGCGACGGCGACATTTTGGTAGCGTCCGCTGATCTGGACGTTCTCGAGCTGGAGCGGTTTGCGGCGGCGGACGACAATGCCGAGCAGGCTTTCGGCGACGCTAAGCCGGGGTTTGTCCACATAGGCCTTGCCGGCGCCGTGCTGGGCCCGGAGGTCCAGCCATTCGCCACTGCCGTCGAGCAGCATCAAGGAACACATCTGTGCGCGCATCAGGGCGGCCGCCTCGCGGACCACCGCCGCGAGTGCGTCGTCGAGGCTGGTGGCGGAATTGATGATTTGGCCAACTTTGACGAGGGATTCCAGCAGGTTGGCCCGCTGCCGGGCGGATTCGTAGAGCCAGGTATTGGCGATGGCGGGAGCCGCCAGGGCGGCCAGATCCACCATCAGGGATTCATGGTCGGCGGAGAAGGCATCGGGGTGATCCGCGTCGAGATTGATGACCCCGCGGACCTCACCGTCGGCGAGGAGGGGCACGGCCAGTTCCGAGCAGACACCGGTGCGCAGGGCGAAGTACCGGCGATCCCGTGAGACTTCACCCGTGCGCACGGGGCGGCCGGTGCGGGCAACCCAGCCGGTCAGTCCTTCGCCGATGCGCAGGCGCAGCTGGGACGCGTCTCCCGCGAGTCCGACGGCGGCTTCAATTTCGAGAAATCCCGTGGTGGGGTTGACCAGGCAAACGGTGCCGGATTGAGCGGGGAGCAGCTGCATGGCTTCGGCGAGCAACCGGCGCAAGGCTTCCCGGGGTTCGATGGTGGAATGCAGCTGCTGACTGACGCGGGCAAGGGTTTCCAGGCGCTGCACCCGGGCGGTGAGTTCGCCGAGGGTAGGGGGAGTCGATGCGAGATCCGTCATGGGCGTTTATCGGTGACCGGCCGGTGGGTGTTGGTGCGGCCTCATCGGATGCGGGTGGTGAGCGCAATGCCCAGGATGGCGAACAGGATGTTCGGCAGCCACGCGGCCAGGACGGCCGACAACTGACCACTTTGACCAAGGGCGAAGCCGACGCGTTGCAGGACAAAGAAGCCGAAGGCCAGGCCCAAACTTCCGGCCACGCCATAGAACACGTTGCGCCGCCCGGTGGTCACTCCGAAGGGAATGGCAATCAAGACCACCACGAGGCAGGTCCAGGGAGCCGCCAGGCGGGCTTGCAACTGCGTGTCCAGCCAGGCGCCCAGGGCTGTGGGCACTTGCGGATGGAGTCGCCGGTAATTGCGAATCTCCGCGACGCTGAGATTGGGGCCCTTGAGCGCCTTCTTTTGATTCAACTGTCCGATGCGAATCTCTGAACGAAGCATCTCCGGATTCTCTTCCAGTTCCGGCAGGGCCAGTTGGGGCAGCGGTTCGGCGGTGGTTAGCGGATAGAAGTCGGTGGGACTGCGGTACAGGACGTCCGTGACCTTTTCAAAGACCCAACGCCCGGATTCCCAACGTCCGCTGTCCGAGTAGGTAATGCGGATCGCCCCGGGAGCCAAGGGTACCTGGGCGCGCACCCCGAGCAGATCTTGCGAAACTGGATCGTAGCCGGCGGCGTGCCAGAGGGTGCCGGCTTCATTGGTGAGGGCGGGGACGATCAGGTTGGTCCGCCACGCGAGATTCGTGACCACGGTGAGGTTGGTGCGGAGCCCGGCGGCGTTGGTGATCGCCACTGTGAAACTGTGGGGCACGAGCCACGGATCGTGCGGCCAGCGCAGGACGTCGTCCGGCCGGGCGGGTAGGGAGGGGAATTCGGTGCTGGAGGCGCGACGACGCAACGGATCCCGATCGGTGGCATTGCGGCCGAGGATTTCGGTGACATTGGAAGCCCGCCAGGCCCCGTTGGTCCAACGCAGGCGGGCGGCGGTGAATTCCCAGGGAGTGTCCCGGGGAAGCCATTGGCGCACGCGCGGATTGCGCAGTTCGGCGGTCCTCAGATTGAAAGCGCCGATGCTCCAGTGGCGCTGCGGGCTTTGGAAATTCAGGCGTTCGCGCCACTGCTGCCGATTGACCTCATCCGGGCGATCGCGGGAGAGTAGCAGTCGTTCCTGTCGCTCCTTGCCGTCCGGCGCGAGGTGTTCGTTCAGGACATAGAGTCCGGCGGAAGCTAAAGTGCCCAGGAGCAGATACGGCAGCATCAACCGCCACAGGGAGCAGCCGGCGGCCCGCATGGCGGTGAGTTCGTGATGCTTGGAAAGGTGCGTCAGGGTGTACAGCAGGGCCAGCAGCAGCCCCACGGGCAGAATGGTGTTGAGTTGTTCGGGCAGGCCCGCCCAGACGTAGGCGGCGACATCACCCGCGGTGAGGTGGTGCTGTTGGAATTCGCCCAATTCGCCGAGCAGGTTGAACGCGGTCCAAAAAATCAGGAAACCGCCCAGGCAGGCTCCCAGGGGCACGAGCAACTCCCGCAGGAGATAGCGGTCGAGCAAGCGCATGCGCAGTATCCTAGATGTCGTGAGCGGGGTTGAACAGCGAAGGCCGGAGTCCCAGCACCAGCTCCCACTGGGCCGCGTGAGCCGCCAGCGAACCCTCCGTCCAGATGACGCGGTGGGCCCGCCGCATTTTTTCCGGCACGGCCAGTTGCGCGGTGGTGCGCCGGTGGATCTCGGCCTCATCCCAGCCCCGCGCCCGCAGGCGAACGCCTTGTGTCGCGGGCGTGCAGGCGATGCAGATCAGGGTGTGGAATTCCGTCTCATAAGCATTCTCAAAAAGCAGGGGAATGATGACGGCCGCACGAGGAACGCCCGCGGCCTGCCATGCCGTCACCTGAGCTTGCCAAGCGGCCCGGATGCGGGGATGCAGGAGTGCGTTTAGTTGGGCCAGGTCGGCCGGATTCGCAAATACCCGCCGGCCCAGGGCCGCTCGGCACAAGGCCCCGGAGGCATCCTGAAATTCCGGACCAAAAACCCGCAGCACTTCCAGCAAACCGGGAGTGCCGGGAGCAACGACGTCCCGCGCCAGTTGATCGGAATCCACCACGGGTATCCCCAACCGGCGCAGGATTTCGCCCGCGGCGGATTTCCCCATCCCGATGCCGCCCGTGATGCCGAAGAGTTCCATGACCGACGTTGCGCAACAAAGGGGAACGACCGCCGGGACGCCAAGGAGATGTGGCGTGCGATCGATTCGGACGGTTTGCGGCCTTGCCCGGCCCGCTTCCACCGACTAAACCCGCCGGGCGCATGCCGGAAAATATCGAACTTACCATCGTGATGCCCTGCCTCAACGAGGCGGAGACTCTGGCCACGTGTATCCGCAAGGCCCATGCCGGCATGAAGGCGGCCGGGGTCCGTGGCGAGGTGCTCATTGCCGACAACGGTTCCACGGATGGTTCCATTGATATTGCCCTCGCGGAAGGCGCCCGGGTGGAGCATGTGAGGGCCAAAGGTTACGGCAACGCGCTACGGGGGGGATTTGCCGCGGCCCAAGGGCGCTGGCTGATGATGGGGGATTCGGACGATTCCTATGATTTCTCCTCCATCCAAGGGTTCGTGCAGAAATTGCGGGAAGGTTGCGAACTGGTGATGGGGTGTCGGTTGCCCAGTGGCGGTGGCACGATCGCTCCCGGCGCCATGCCCTGGAAAAACCGCTGGCTGGGAAACCCGGTGCTGTCGTTTATCGGCCGCCTCTTTTTCAAAACACCCATCCACGACTTCCACTGCGGCATGCGGGCCTTCACCGTGGAAGGTTATCGGAAGCTCGACCTGCAGACCACGGGCATGGAGTTCGCCTCGGAGATGGTGATGAAGGCCCAATTGAAGGGGCTGCGCGTCGCCGAGGTGCCCATCACCTTGCATCCGGACGGACGTTCCCGGCCGCCGCACTTGAAGCCCTGGCGGGATGGCTGGCGGCACTTGCGGTTCATGCTCATTTATTCGCCCAAATGGTTGTTCCTGGTGCCGGGCTTGGTTTTGGGGGCGATCGGTACGTTGGTGATGGCCCTGATTCTCTTCGGGGCGAATCAGCTCGGCGGTGTTACCTTGGACGTGGGTTCCCTGGTGATCGCGAGCATGAGCATGATTCTCGGCTATCAACTCGTGGCGCAGGCGTTTTACTCCAAGGTCTTCGCCGTCGGCGAAGGCCTGCTGCCCAATGATCCGGGGTTTGCCGGGTTGTTCCAGAAATGGAATCTGGAAAAGGGCTGTGTGCTGGGAGCGCTGATGACCCTGGCGGGTTTGGGCATCCTGGTCTGGTCCGCCTGGCTGTGGAAAGGCGCGAATTTCGGGCCGCTGGATTACAGTGCGAATCTACGACGCCTGATTCCCGGTGCTACCGTCACCATTCTGGGATTGCAGACTATTTTCAGCAGTTTCCACCTCAGCGTTCTGGGATTGAAGACGCTGGGACGCAAGCCGACGGGGACGTGACCCGGCGGGCGGGGGGCTGGATTGGGCTGGACGGCCGGCGCGGGGTTCTCCGGGGAGGGAGATCCAGTTGTCCCCGCATTTCGGCTCAGGACGTGGCGCCCCAGAAAATCGCCGCGCCGACCAGGAGCACCACCACACCCAGAACGACCCACGCGAGGGTCGAGGTCCGGTATTTGATTTCCGGGGTGGCGGCGATGATCGCCTGATATTCCGCGGAGAGGACGAATCGGCCCTTCCGGGAAAACAACAGATAGAGGATGTAGCCGTTGATGAGGGTGCCAAAGGGTATCGCCAGCAATCCGAGGCCCGAGATCAAGCCAACGGGAGCCCGCGCCAGCGGACGCAGGCGCCGCAGTAGATAGCCGGCCCAACATTGCCCGCCGCCCAGCGCCAGCATCAGGGCCCCGAGAAGCGCTTGGGAGATGTTCTTTGGGGCGCCGCTCGAAGTCATCGCCAGGGGGGTAACGACGCCGATGATGCCGGCGACAGCGGTCACGGTGCCGCCGATCAGGAACAGCATCCCCACGGATCGCAGCGACGCCTCATGGGCCAGATGCTGGGTTCGCAATTGAGCGGCCGCCGAATTTGTGGTGACGCCTTCGCGGACCTTTTCCAGAACGATCGGTTTGCAGGCGGCACAGACCGGACTGCCGCCCAAATGGATTAATTGATCGGGCGGGAAGACCCCTTTGCAGTGGGCGCAGGTGGTGCCACTGGCGGTGGGACGTTCGGCCGTCAGCGCTTGGGAATACGGGATCCAGTCGGCCATGCCCTCCTGCCAGACGAGGGTGGCCGGCGTTATCACGCCTTCGGCGATTTTTCGGGAAAGTTCCGCTGCGTCGATAGGTCCCGCGGGGCTGCCGTTGAGAACATAGTGCCAAATCATGGGCGGGGGTGAGTTCCGGCGTCCAGTTTCGGTTCGCGGGCCGCCGGGTCAATGGCCACGGTGCCCCGACCTGGGCAGTCGTCACCCTCCAAAGATCGTACTTGCACCGATGGCACCCACGATAAAGACGAGAACCAAGCCAAGGAGGATCCAGATGACGATGGAGGTCCGGTACTTGATCTCCGGAGTGGCGGCGACGATGGCTTGGTATTCGGGAGAGAGGATGAATCGTCCTTTCTTCGAGAAGAGCAGGTAGAGGATGTAGCCGTTGATCAGGGTGCCCAAGGGAATGGCCAGCAATCCCAAGGCCGAGATGATGCCCACCGGGATTCGGGCCAGGGGGCGAAGCCGGCGGAGATGGAAACCACAGGCAGCTTGCAGGCCGCCCACGACCAGCAGCACGAGACCAATCGTGGCTGCGATCAGCACGGGCTGATTGGATTGGGCTAGATTTGGGTTGCCCATCAAGCGTAGGGCCCCGATCAGCATCAGCAGGCCGCCGAGACTGGTGAGGATCCCGCCGACCAGGTACAAGACTCCGACGGAACGTAGTGAGGCCTCATGTCCCAGGTGCTGGGTTCGCAATTGCACCGCTGCAGAATTCGTGGTGACGCCTTCGCGTACCTTTTCCAGTGCGATCGGCTTGCAGGCGGGACAGACCGGGCTGCCGCCCAATTGGATCAATTGATCGGGCGGGAAGCTCCCATTGCAGTGGGTGCAGGTGGTGCCCCCGGCGGTGGGAAGTTCGGCCGCCCGTGTTTCGGAATACGGGATCCAGTCGGTCATTCCCTCCCGCCAGACGAGGGTGGCCGGCGTGATCACGCCTTCGGCGACCTTTTGGGAGAGCTCGGTTGCGTCGATGGGGCCGGCGGGGCTGCCGTTGAGAACGTAGTGCCAGGTCATGGTCCGTGGAGAATTTGCGGCACCAGACTCGGTTCAAGGGCGGCCGGGTCAATGGCCACCGTGAGGTGGCACCCAAGCAAATCGCCCGCCAAAGGGCGGGCGCGTGTCAACCGATGGTTGGGAAGATCCGATCAGGTACCGAAGTTGCCGATCGCTTCCACCGGGCAGCCTTCCATGGCTTCCTTGCAGGCGGATTCTTCGTCCGCGGATTCCGGTTGCTTCTTCACGTAGGAGTAGCCGCCGTCATCGTAACGGGTGAAGTTGGCCGGCGCGGTCTCCCGGCAGAGATCGCAGTCGATGCATTGATTATCGACGAAATACTTTCCGGTGACGTTTTGTTCGTAGCGGTTTGCAAGATCAGCCATAACTAGAATTTCAGTTCGTCGGATAGATGGGGGCTGGTGCCGGTGCGGGCAAGGGTGAATTCGGCGGACCGTGCTTCCTGGCCTTGCGGGGGGCGGCTTCTGCGGGACGGTTCCTTCCTGATTGGGGCGTTCTTCGCCGGAACCGGCTGGCTTCGGAGTATTGGATTCGGCCGGGCCGTCGGGCTCATCGCTGTTGAGTCCGACGGGCTGAACCACCACCGGTCGGGGTGGTGCCTGAATTTGGGCGGAAAATCGAGTTGCCCGTTTCCTTCGGGGCTTCCACTCTGGCGACCGCTTTCGGCGGAGAGGTGGCTGAGTGGTTTAAGGCGCACGCCTGGAAAGCGTGAGTAGGCTTATACCCTACCGGGGGTTCGAATCCCCCCCTCTCCGCCAATTTTTGTCCATCATGCGCCGATGGATGCAGTCTGCGAAAATGACGCCAGCGAAAGTTGCCGGCGAAAATCGGCAAAGCGTTAGGCGGAACCGCCACCCCAGGCTCCCCGCTCAAGACCGGACCGACTTTGCCTTGGCCCCCCTCAGTAGCCAGCGGCCCGACCTTGGACCGCACAGAACAGCGCGATGGCCATGGCCAGCCCCAGCACCAGCGTCGCAAGGAGCGGTGCCGGTGTGGCCAGATGCCCCCGAATGGCTTTGACGACTTGAGTTCCCATATTCGCAATCAACCCGACGGCCGACCTCACTGCACGAACCGAGCCAATCTCACCGATGACAGATGGGCCGGGTTGCGGTTGGGGCGATTGCTGAGTTCTGGTTGAGTGCGCTGAAGTCGGTTTCCCGGCGGGCGTCTCCACGGTGTACGGGCAGGCGAGTGCATCAGAATCCTGTTCGGGTGCCCTGGTGTCGCTGGGGTGACGTTGGAGGAACGTTTCTATGAAGTCAGGCTAGCGTCGACGGCTCGACGGACCATGGGAGGATATCCGACCTTGACCGGATGGAGGAATTTACCGCCCCGGGGTTTTCCGTTGCCCGGCTCCGTACGGCCGCCATGTGTCTGGGGTGACGTTAGCAGAACGATTTCTCCTGGCCGGGCTGGCCCTGGTGGTTGGGCTGGTGTCCGGGTGGATCTTACGTTCGCTGCGTCGGGCAGCTCCGGACAGCCGGTTGGAGGATGAACTCCGGCAGCAGGCGGCCCGCCGCGGGCAGGAATTGGAGACTGTTCGGCAGCAGCTGTCCCTGGCCGTCGGAGCCCGGGCGTCGGCCGAGGCGTCCCGGGCCGCCGCCGAACAGCTCGCCGGCGCCCGCGCCCAAACGCTTTCGCAACTGGAAGGCCAGGTGGCGGTCCTGCAGGAACGTCTGGCGACCGAAGGGGCAGCGTTGGCCACGGCCCGCGCGGAAGTAGGCAAGGGCGTGGCGCTGCTGGCGGAACAGCGCCGCTTCCACTTGGATAACGAACGGGAAATGCGGGAAAAACAGGACGCCGCCCTGAGTGAACTCCGCCGCACCGGGGAACAATCCGTAGCCGCCTTGCGCGAACAGTTCAAAGCCATCGCCGCCGATGCCTTGTCCGCCAACAATCCGGAATTTCTCCGGCTGGCGTCCGCCCGGTTTGAGCAATTGCAGGCCCAGTCAGCGGGGGATCTCGACCGTCGACAGGAATCGGTCGCGGCCCTGGTCAAACCCCTGGCGGATCAACTGGCCGCCTATCAGCAGCGCCTGCAGCAGGCCGAAGCGGCCCAACAGAACGCCCTCGGGCAGGTGCGCGAACATCTGACGGCCCTGGCGCAGCGCAGCGACGTTCTCTCCGGAGAAACCCAGCGTCTGCGCGTGGTGCTGAGTTCCAACCAGGCGCGCGGCCGTTGGGGCGAGGAAACACTGCGGCGGGTGGTGGAGTCGGCCGGTCTCAGCGCGCATTGCGATTTCGAACTGCAGGTGCAGGACGCTGACAAACGTCCCGACCTGCTGATCCGCCTCCCGGGCGATCGGGTGATTCTCATCGATGCCAAGGTGCCGGATCTTGATTTTTTGGGCGCACTGGCATCGGTGGATGAATCAACCCGTGCCGAAGCGTTGGCGGCGCACGCCCGGAAGATGCGGGACACCATCAAGGCGCTGGCGGACCGGGATTATCCGCGTCGATTCCCCCAGGCCCTCGATCACGTGGTCCTGTTCGTGCCGGCGGAGAGCCTGTTCAGCGCGGCGCTGGAAGGGGATCGCGAATTGCTGCTCTGGGCGGCGGAGCGGCGGATTCTGCTGGCGACGCCGGCGTCGCTGATCGCGCTGTTGCGGACGGTTTCCGTCACCTGGCAACAACACGAGCAATCCGTCAATGCCCGCGAAATTGCGGCCGCCGCGCAGGTGCTTTTTGAACGGGTGCAGAAGTTTACCGAACATTTTGGCGAGATCCGCGACCATCTGCACAAGGCGGGGGCGGCGTATGATCGTTCGGTGGGCAGTTACGAACGTCTCGTCCGCCCGGCCGGGGAACGTCTTGCCCGTTTGGGGGGTGGGGGAACGGAGACCGGTCTGCCCGAAATTCCGCCCTTGGACAGCCAACTCCGATTGCCCAACGCCCGGCCCTGACGCCAAGCTTTCCCGTCGCCCCGGGGCGACCGTCTTTTTATCATGTTTCGCTCGTTCCAGATCGGCAGTCTGACCATCCACACCTTTGGCATCCTGGTGGGGATGGGATTCATCGCCGGCATCAGCCTCGCGGCGCGCCGGGCAAAGTCGGCCGGCCTCAATCCGGATCGTCTGTATGAACTCGCCTTTCCCTGGCTGCTGGTCAGCGGCCTGATCGGTGCGCGGTTGCTGTACGTGCTGACCAATTGGAAGACGGAATTTGCGCAGGGGCCCTGGACGGATGCCTTCGCGATCTGGCGTGGCGGGCTGGTTTTCTACGGGGGGCTGGGGCTGGCCACGGTGGTGGCGTTGATCCGCATTTGGATGCTCAAATTACCGCTGTGGCGGGTGACGGACTGTCTGGCGCCGGGATTGGCGCTCGGCCACGTCTTCGGCCGGCTGGGTTGTCTGATCAACGGCTGTTGCTACGGACAGGCCTGTTCGCTGCCGTGGGCGATTTCGTACCCGCATGAATTTACGGCAGAGCATCAGCCCATTTACCCGCTGAATCCGGTCCATCCGACGCAGGTTTATGAAGCCGGCTTGAACCTGTTGCTGGCGGCGGGCCTCAATTGGTTTCATGGGCGACGGCGCTTTGATGGTCAGGTGACGGCCCTGTATCTGATCGTCTACGCGGGCATCCGCTTTTTCGTCGAGCTGTTCCGCGGGGACTACACCTATGTGTCGCACCCGTTGTCGGGGGTTTTCACTCCGGGTCAAACGGCCAGTGGGGTGGTTCTGGCCCTGGGTCTCGGCCTGTATTTCTATTGCCGCTCCACGCAGCCCCGGATTCCGCCCGGCGCACCGGTGCCGGTGGGCGCTTGAGACTTCGATGGCGGCCGGATTGCGGCGGCGATTTCCTTGGCCGCGTCGGATACGCTCCGTAGGGTCCCCCCACTTCAGCGGCATGAAAGTTGTCATCTTATGCGGTGGGTTGGGGACGCGGCTTCGGGAAGAAACCGAGTACCGGCCCAAGCCCATGGTTCCCGTCGGGGGACGTCCGATGCTGTGGCACATCATGAAGCTCTACGCCCAGCGCGGCTTCACGGAGTTCATCCTGTGCCTGGGTTACAAGGGCGAGGTCATCAAGGACTACTTCCGGAATTACCTGTGGAATACGAGTGATGTCACGCTGCGTTTGGGGAAGCAGCCGGCCATCAAGTACCACACCACGCCGGACGAGGAAGGCTGGACCGTCACCCTGCTGGATACCGGGGCGGAGACCCAGACCGGAGGGCGGCTGCGACGGGCCTTGCCGCACATCGGGGAGGAGGATTTTTTCTTCACGTACGGGGATGCAGTGACGGATGTCGATCTGGCGGCCACTCTGGAGTTTCATAAACGTCACGGGGCGGTCGCCACTCTGACGGCTGTCCGCCCCACCGGCCGTTTTGGCGAATTGGCCATGGACGGCCAGACGATCACGGCGTTTCAGGAGAAACCGGAACAGGAGCAGGCTTACATCAACGGCGGGTTCATGGTCCTGAACCGCCGGGTGGCCGAGTATCTGGGCACGGATGATCGTACGGTTTTCGAGCGGGCACCGATGGAAGCGCTCGCGGCGCAGGGGCAGTTGAAGGCGTTCTGCCACGATGGTTTCTGGCAGTGCATGGACACGTACCGGGAACAACAACTGTTGGACCGGATGTGGAACGAAGGACGCGCGCCCTGGAAGGTCTGGCCTTAATGAAGCTGAGATCCGGCGGTCGCCATTGCCCGAGGGCGCGGGTTTCGTCCCAACTCTTTGGTAAACCGATTGCCCCGCCACATCGGTTCAAGTAAGTAAGGCTTGGATTTTGCAAATGAAACCGGTGGTCAAGGCCATTCTCTACGTCGCCTTCATTCTGATGGCGGTGATGTCTCTGCAACGGGTGCGGATCGAATCGGCGCGCTCGTCGGTCAACGAGCGGCGCTTCGCGAGTGCGGACGATCCGCGGGATCGGGAACCGGCGGTGACGGACGTCGCCAGTGCCACCAATGGGGCCGCGGCGGCGGAAACCAATGTTGTGGTCGCATCCGCCACCAACGTGCTGGCAGCTGCCGGTTCCACGAATCTGGCGGCGGGGGCGGGAGCAACGGCCGCGGGTCGATCTCCGGCGGCCGGCCGTCCCGCTCCAGCGCAGGGCTCGTCCCTGGGATTCTGGATCGCGGTGTTTGTCGTCGGCGTGTTGGGTTTCGCCGGGGTGGTGGGATGGGATGTGACCCAGTGGTTCGCCACCCGGGCGAATCGCGCTCTGGGCGTGGAGGTGCAGGCGCCGGAAGACAAGGCGCCCGAGTACGACGCTGCGGAGCAGGAATGGGCGAAGGGGAACCATCTGGATGCGATCACGTTGATGCGCGAGTACCTGGCCCGGAACCCCAGTGAACAATACGTCGCCCTGCGCATCGCGGAGATTTACGAAAAGGACCTCGGTAACTACCTCGCCGCCGCGCTGGAGTACGAAGAGGTCCTGAACAAAAAACTGCCCCGGGAAAAGTGGGGTTGGACGGCCTTGCGTCTGTCCAATCTGTACTCGGGTCGATTGAACCAGCCGGACCGGGCCGTGGCGACGCTGGAGCGGGTGATCCGCGATTATCCGGAGACTGCCGCGGCGAAAAAGGCCCGGGAACGCTTGGGCATCCCGGAGCCCACCGAGGAACCCGTCGGGGAGATGGACGTGAATCCGGTGGGCACCCAAACGGTTGCCGGCTCGGAGACCCCCGAGTCTTCCGCCCTGCCCAGCGGTTTTCGGCGTAAGAAATAGGCTCACCGGCCGGACCCGAGCCCAGGCGGACAAAGGCGGGAAGTGCCGCGGGCGTGGGTCTCTGTAGGCATTCGTGGAATGCGCCGGCGCCGGCCTGCATTTTGATTCGTCAGCGTGCCGGCGGTTGCCCAGATTGACGGACCCTATTTTCTAAAATGCTCATGAAGCGAATCGCGTGGTTGGGATCGGTGATGGTGGCAGGCGTGGCCGCCAGTTGGCTGGTGTCGTGCAGTTCCGGTCCCCAGGGCGCCCCGGCCGCGGCGTCGGTCGCCCGTTGGCGGTTCGCCGGCGCGGCACAATTGCAGGCGCAGACGGCGGCCCCGGCGTTGGCGGCCTTGTTGAACGGCACAAATTCGACTCCGACCGCGGACCGATTGGCGACCAATCTGGTGCGGGTCTTATGGCAGCGACTCGGACGACCGGACGCCGCGGGGGCATCGGCCGCGCTGGCCCCGCTCGTACGGGATGTCCTCCGCTATGAGTCGGCGGGGGAAGTAACGGCCACGGGCTGGCGGCTCACCGTGAAACTTCCAGCCGAGCGTTGGCCGACGTGGCAGCAGGCGAAGGATTCCCTGGCGGCTTTGTCCGCCACCCCGGCCGGGTCCATTCTGGCCTACACGAATGGGTGGCTGACCGCGGGTGCGGGTGCTGTGGGGGGAACCGGGTGGTTGTCTCTGACCAACGGTGCGGTGCTGGCCGCGGAGGGTGACTTGGCCCGCATTTTTGACGGTTCGCCCGCGCAGTGGCCCCGGACGCGGGTGGGCGCCACTTTGGAGGCCGGTCGCGTATTAACCCGGGCGGCCCTGGATTTTTCGACGCCGCCGTTCGGCGCGGTGCCGGATTGGAAACTCCCGGAACGGATGGCACACGGGCCGTTCAGCCAGTTTGTGGCGATGCGTGGCATTGCTGAATTCGGCGCCCGGCTCCCGTGGTGGCGCGATGCCTTTGGCGGTCAGCCACCCGATCAACTGTTCGCCTGGTCTCAGCCGGAAGTTCCGTTTCGGAACTGGGTCGCAGTGCCCACCAAGGATCCCTTGGGCGACGTCGATCGCTGGTTTGACCTGGCCGGTAAGGTCTTCGGGGCGGGGGCTGGCCGGGCGGGACGCCCGGTGATGCCTACCAATCGGACCGCGTTCGCGGTACTGGACACGCTGAAAGGACTGGAGCCGGTGGTGACTCAAGTGAAACAGGGGGATCAAGCCTTTCTGCTGGCGTCACTCTTCCCGGCGGATCGGACGACCAATTCGATTTCCGCCAGTCTGCGCCAACGATTGGCGGAAAAAGATCTCGTTTTTCAGGATGCGGAATTTACCCCGGAAGCGATCGATCACTGGAACGTCCTGTTCCAAGTAAACCAGATCCTTTTATCCCGGATGCCCAACGCCCGAAATGCCCGGGCTCATTCCTGGATGATCGACAACCGGACGGTGCTCGGTGATTCCGAAACGGTCATTCACCGGACCACTCCGACGCATTTTGTGCTCGAACGTAAATCCTCGGCGGGTCTCACGGGGATGGAACTGGTCTTGCTCACCCGTTGGTTGGATGGGACCGACAACCAGTTGCGTCGCGTGGGACTGCCGCCGCTCCCGACGGATTCCCCGCGGCCTCCGAAGCCCTAGGGCGCCGGAGACGGATCAACCACTCTGCCTGCCGACATGCTGAAACTGGGCGTCAACATCGATCACGTAGCCACCTTGCGCGAAGCCCGCTACCGCGGGCAGGCGGGCGGTGAACCGGATCCGGTAAAAGCGGCACTGATCGCCGAAGGTGCCGGGGCTTTGGGGATCACCGCACATCTGCGAGAAGACCGGCGGCACCTGCAAGACGCGGACCTTTTCGGGTTGCGGAAGGCGGTGACCACACGGCTCAACCTGGAAATGGCCCTCGTGCCCGAGATCCTGGAGATCGCCCTGCGGGTGCGGCCGGATGTGGTTTGCCTCGTGCCGGAAAGTCGGGCGGAGATTACGACCGAAGGGGGGCTGGATGTTGCCGGGCAATTGGACCGGGTTCGCTTTTATCGCGAAAAACTCAACGCGGCCGGGATTGAGGTCAGCCTGTTCGTCGATCCGGAGCCCGCGCAGATTGCGGCGTCCCACGAGGTGGGTGCTCAATTTATCGAGCTGCATACCGGGGCGTATGCCCATCAGTATCACCGGAAGCAGGCGCGCAACGACGAGATTCAACGCCTCAGCGCGGCCGCACGTCAGGCGCATGGACTGGGCCTCCTGGTGAACGCCGGCCATGGGCTCAATACGGAGAACCTTCCGTTGATCCATCTCGTGCCCCACCTCATCGAACTCAATATCGGTCATCACCTGGTGAGCCGAAGCATTGAGATCGGCTTGGCCGGTGCAGTTCGCGAAATGTTGGCAGCGATGGCTGGTTATCCTGGCTGAGCGGTCCGGCCGCGCGGCCAGTTTTATGATTCTCGGCATCGGGGTGGATATCATTGAAGTGTCGCGCATTCGCGATGCCTACGCGCGCTTGGGGGACCGGTTTCTCCGGCGCATCCTGCTCGATTCGGAAATCGCCTACTGCCTGGCTCACTCAGACCCCGCGCCCCACTTGGCCGCCCGTTTTGCGGCGAAGGAGGCCGTCAGCAAGGCCTTCGGCACCGGCATTGGGGCGGAACTCGGCTGGGTCGACATGGAGGTCGTGAAACAACCGGGGGGTGCCCCGCGGATGCTGTTTCACGGAGTGGGGCGCGACCTGATGGAACGTCGAGGGGCGACGGCCCTGCACCTCAGTTTGAGTCACACGGCCCAATACGCCGTCGCTCAGGCTATTCTGGAAAGTTGAGCCTGCCCCCCACGCCGACCCGGCGGGGGGCAGGCCCGCTGCGATGGCGTCAGCCGGCGACCGGCACCTGTTCGGCCTCGTACTCTTCGATTTTGGCGCGGAGTTTGGCGAGGGCGAGGTTCTGCAATTGACGAATCCGTTCGCGGGTCACCCCGAAATCCCGGCCAATTTCGTCCAAGGTCTTTTCCGCGCCGCCGGAGAGTCCAAAGCGCTCGTCCAGAATGGCCCTTTCCCGCGGTTCCAGAATCGGCAGGAACCGTTGGAGCAAGGCGTGACTGCCCCGGGTGGCCAGGTCCGTGTACGGATCTGCGGTGCGTTCATCGGGGACCAACTCACCCAGCAGACTCGAATCGGCGTCCCCCAACGGCTCGTCCAAGGACACCGTCCGCAGGGACGCCCGCTGCCACAGGTTGACTTTGCGGACCGACACTTTCAGACGTTCCGCCAGCTCGGCATCGGTCGCCTCCCGGCCGAACTCCTCCTGCAGTTCCATCGCCATCCGCCGCAAGGTCCGGATCTTGTCGACGAGGTGAACGGGGAGGCGAATGGTCTTGGACTGGTTGGCGATGGCCCGTTTGATGGACTGCTTGATCCACCAAGATCCATACGTCGACAGCTTGCCTCCCTTGGCGGGGTCGAACTTCTCCACGGCCCGCATCAGGCCCGTGTTGCCCTCATTGATCAAATCCAGCAGGGGCAGGCCCAAGCCATCGTAGTCCCGGGCGATTTTTACGACCAATCGAAGATTGGCGCGGATCATGTGTTCGCGGGCGATGGGGTCACCCTTTTTGATCCGGGCGGCCAGAACGATCTCTTCTTCCACGGTCAGCAGTGGCACCTCCACCGCTTCGCGCATGTAGAGGGTCAGGGCGGATTTCGCTTCCCCTGATTCGTAAGCCTCGCGGGCCGCGGGGATCCGGGCGACGACCGGGATGCCCAACCAATCTGTCGTGATCTCCGGAGGCGGCGCGGTCGGCTGTGTCGCCGGCCGGTGCGGGAAGTTCCCGCGTCGTCGTGAATCCAAAACCGCCCGGCCCGCGGGCGTGATCGGCAAGGCGGCAGATTTACTGGGGCGCGACCGGCGGGGGCTGGGTTTCATAACCTTTGTTTCGAAGTAAGACGACCGTGTTTGTAGTTGTCTAAGTTTTGACTGACATCTGTCGATAGGTCTGGTGATTAGAAAGTCAACTGTTGTTCTTGTTTTTACGGTGAACGGCATAATCGTTGCCCGATCGGCGGATACGCGGGTGTTTTCGGACTCGGTGGCGTCGAGATTTGTTGGTTTGTCTAAGTTATGCCTATTAAGCGTTCGGTGGCGGGGGATTTGCCTCATTCCATGCGGATTGTCGCCAAGCGGACCGGGCTGAGTCCGCATGTGATTCGGATCTGGGAGAAGCGGTACCGGACCGTCACTCCCCAGCGAACGGCGACGAACCGCCGGCTGTACTCCACGGCGGATGTGGAGCGTTTGACGTTGCTGCGCCAAGCCACCGAGGCCGGGCACGGCATCGGGATGATTGCGCAGTTGCCGACCAGTCAATTGGAGATGCTGGTTTCGCACGATGGGCCCGCGGGGGATGCCCCGCAGTCGCCGGTCACCTCGGAGGTGACTCCTTCCGGCTTGGTGGAGGCGGTTTTTGGGGCGGTTTTGGCGATGGACCCCGAGGCGATCGAGCGAATTCTGGACCGTGGCTCAGTGGCGCTGGGGCACATACGGTTGTTGAACGACGTGGTGGTCCCCTTGTTGACTCGGATTGGCGTCGCGTGGCAATCGGGCGAGTTGTCCGTGGCGCATGAGCACATCGCATCGGCCGCCATCCGCACGTATCTGGGGCATCTGGCGCGCCCGGCGGCCTTGCATCCGGGGGCCCCGGCCATCCTGGTAACCACCCCGGCGGGGCAAATGCACGAAGTGGGTGCGGCCTTGGTGGCTGCCGCTGCGGCCCAGCAGGGATGGCGGGTGGTCTATGCGGGGGCCGCCATGCCCGCCACGGAAATTGCCGCGGCGGCGATACAGAACCGGGTCCGGGCGGTCGCCCTGAGCATCGTGTATCCGGCCGATGATCCCGGATTGGGTGCGGAGTTGTTGCGCTTGCGCCGGGTATTGCCGGTGGAAATTGTCATGATGGTGGGCGGCCGGGCGGCCGGTGGATATCATCAGGAATTGCAATCCATCCGGGCCGTTTGGGCGCCGTCGCTGGGGGCTTTTCTCGAGGAATTAATCCGGCTCCGGCAATGAACTTCGCTGCCCCGGGCTCGGAGTTTGGCGATGCCGCGCTGCTGCTGGTGGGGCACGGCTCCACGCTCAATGGCGAGTCGTCGGGTCCGACGCATCGGCAGGCCGGGCGATTGCGACAGGCGGGGATTTTTCGGGAGGTGGCGACGTGTTTCTGGAAGGAGCAGCCCGTCATCAGCGCCGCCTTGCGGGGCCTGTTCAGCCCGCGGATTTTCGTGGTGCCGCTGTTCATCAGTGACGGCTATTTTACTGAGGAAGTCATTCCCCGGGAACTAGGCATGCTTCGTTCGTCGGAGGCCGGGTGGCCGCGCCTGCAGCGTCGGGGGGAGCAAACGCTTCACTACTGCGGTCCGGCGGGGACCCATGCGAGCATGGCGACCGTCATTCTAAACCGGGCCGCGGCTATACTGGCGGACCATCCCGGACCGGCGGGGCCGGTGACGCCGAGCGAATGCTCTTTGTTCGTCGCCGGCCATGGCACCAGTAACAACGAGAATTCCCGGAAAGCCATCGAGGCCCAGGTGGAGCGGATTGCCCGCCGGGGAATCTATCAGGATGTGCACGCCGTGTTCATGGAAGAGGCCCCGCAGATCGAGTCCGCCTACGAACTGGCCCAGACCCGGAATCTGGTGGTGGTGCCGTTTTTCATGGCGGAAGGCCTGCATAGTCAGGAAGACATTCCGGTGCTTTTGGGGGAATCTACGGAACGGGTGCAAGCACGGCTGTTGAAGGGGGAGTCTCCCTGGCAGAATCCGACCTGGCACCGGGACCGGCGGGTCTGGTACGGCCGTTGCATCGGCGACGAACCAGGGCTGGCCGACGTGATTCTGGAGCGGGTGCGGGAATCGGCGCGCGCGTGAGCCCGTGCCCTGCGGACGGACGAGGCGTGCCACGGACTTCTGAAGCCGCCGGGCTCCCCGGAGTGCGCGGTGAAATGGAGGGATTCGGCTCCCCGACGGCGGGGAAATCTTTTTGCTGCAACGCCCGTTTTCTCCTAGAGCTAGGACCAATGACGGTTCTGTTCGCCCGACTTTCGTTGAACGCGCTGCTGCTTGGCAGCGCGGCGAAGGGGCGTGCCTGAGCGTCAGAAGCTCTTTTGGCCCCACCGCCGCAGACCGGCGTTGGGGCTTTGTTTTTTCTCCCTCCGGTCCGTGGCAGGGGCCTCACCGAAACACTAATCGACACGAACATGCTGCAGAACGCTGCGAAGAAGTACCGGCCGTTTCCGCCGGTGAACCTGCCGGATCGGCGCTGGCCGAGCCGCACCCTGACCCACGCCCCCATCTGGTGCAGTGTGGATCTTCGCGACGGCAATCAGGCCCTCGCGATGCCCATGAACGTCGCCCAGAAACTGGAGCTGTTTCGCACCCTCGTGAACTGCGGGTTCAAGGAGATCGAAGTGGGCTTCCCCTCGGCGTCCAATACCGAGTTCGCCTTCAATCGACGGCTCATCGAGGATCGGTTGATTCCCGACGACGTCACCATCCAGGTTCTGGTTCAGGCCCGCGAGGATCTGATCGAGCGCACCTTTGAATCCCTGGTGGGGGCGAAGAAGGTGATCATCCACTTGTACAACTCCACGTCGCCCGCCCAGCGCCGCGTGGTGTTCGGTAAATCCAAGGAGGAGATTGTTGAGATCGCCCGCCGGGGCGCGCAGTGGATCCAGGACCGGGTGCCGCGCCTGACGGCGGGCGGCACGGACGTGCGCCTGCAGTATTCGCCGGAGAGCTTCAGCGGCACCGAGGTGGAGTTTGCCAAGGAGATCTCCGAGGCGGTGATGGACGTCTGGCAGCCCACGCCCGCCCGGAAGATGATCCTCAATCTGCCCGACACCGTCGAGGTGGCGACGCCGAATCTGTACGCGGACCAGATCGAGTGGATGATCCGCAATATTCGGAATCGCGACAGCCTGATCATCAGCCTGCACACGCACAACGATCGCGGCACGGGCGTGGCGGCGACGGAAATGGGCTTGCTGGCCGGGGCCGACCGGGTGGAAGGCACATTGTTCGGCAATGGCGAACGCACCGGGAACCTGGACGTCGTCACCGTGGCGTTGAACCTCTACATGCACGGCATTGATCCGCGGCTGAATTTTTCGGACCTCGGCGCCGTGCGGGAGGTGTACGAACGCTGCACCGGCATGACGGTTCCGCCCCGCCAGCCGTACGCGGGGGAGCTGGTGTTTACCGCCTTCAGCGGTTCGCACCAGGATGCCATCAAGAAGGGACTCGTGGAATGGGGCCTGGGCGGGTGCGCGCACTGGGATGTTCCGTACCTGGCCATTGATCCGGCGGATCTCGGACGCGAGTACCGCGAGGTCATCCGGGTAAACAGCCAATCCGGCAAGGGCGGGGTGGCCTACCTTCTAGAGAGCGAATTCGGTATTGAATTGCCGAAAGACATGCAGCGGGAATTCGGACCGTTGGCGAACGACCGAGTGGATGCTCTGGGCCGGGAGGTGAAGGGCGAGGAACTCCGGGCGATGTTCTGGTCCGAGTACGTGGAACGTCAGTTGCCGTGGGCTCTGTTGCATTTCCACGCGGACGGAGTGAATGGGGTTTTTCGTTGTCGCGCGACCGTCCACCGGGCGGGGCAGGAATTGCCGCTGAACGGTGAAGGCAACGGCCCGATCGCGGCCTTTGTGAACGGGCTGGTGCTGGCCGGAGTGCCGCGCTTCGAGGTGGGGTACTACAAGGAGCATGCCCTTGGTTCCGGCGACGGCGCGGCGGCGATCGCGTACATTCAATTGAAACTCGCCGACGGGCGGACGCGCTGGGGCGCGGGGGTTGATACCAACATCGAACACGCCAGCATCCGGGCGGTGCTGAGCGCTCTGAACCGCAGCGGCCTCTGAGGGGCGGTTGCCGGGCCGTTGCCCGCGGGGGGCGTACTTCGCCAATCCCGCGGGCCGGCCGGCGGAACTGGTTCTCGCCGGGGCCGTGAAGGAGAAACCCGCGAAGATTCGCGGCCCCGGCCCGGTATCAGTCGCGGACCGTGAACAGATCCGGGGCCACGGCCCGGGCCAATTGATGGGTGGCCGCCGAAATTTCGGCGGCATTTTCACATTCCAGCACGGCGGTGGCGAGCGCGCGCGCTTCGTTGAGTTTGAGCCGTCGCAGGAGAAATTTCACCTGGGGCACGGAGCGCGGTGTGGCGCTGAGTTCAGTGACACCCAGGCCCAGCAGCAGCGGGATCATGGCCGGTTCACCGGCCATCTCCCCGCAGACACCGACCCAGCGCCCGTGCCGGCGGGCTGCCTCCACGGTCAGGGCAATCAACTTGATAATCGCCGGATGGGTGGGGGCATACAGGTGGGCCACCCGCTCGTTCAGCCGATCCACGGCCAGCGTGTAGCCGGTGAGGTCGTTGGTGCCGAGGCTGAAAAAATCACAGTACCGCGCCAGGTGATCGGCCACCAAGGCGGCACTGGGGACTTCGATCATCACCCCGATCTCGAGCTTCGCGGCGAAGGCTTGGCCTTCCTGTCGCAATTCCGCCTTGCACTCCTCCACCAAGGCATTGGCTGCCTGCAACTCCTCCACGCACGAGATCATGGGGTATAGCAGCTTGACGGTACCGTGGGCGCTGGCCCGGAGAATCGCCCGCAATTGCGTCCGGAAAAGATCCCGGCGCGTCAGGCTGATGCGGATGGCGCGCCACCCCAGGAAGGGGTTGGGTTCGCCATTCAGGGAGATCTCCGCGGGCATCTTGTCGCCGCCCAGATCCAGGGTCCGGATGATGACGGGGTCGGGGGCGCAGCCTTCCGTGACCTGACGGTACGCCGCGTATTGTTCTTCCTCGTCGGGAATCTGGTGGCGATTGAGAAAGAGAAATTCGGTGCGGAACAGCCCCACCCCATTGGCTCCCGACTCGCGCACGGCCGGCAAGTCGGCAGGACTTTCAATGTTGGCCGCCAGGATGACGCCCTGTCCATCCAGCGTGACTGCGGGTTGATCGCGGAGTTCCCGGAGCTTTTTCGCGAGAGCGACGTGACGTTCCTGCAGCTGACCGTAAGCGAACAGCGTTTGATCCGTGGGTGCGCTGATCAGAATGCCGCCGTGACCATCCAGCAGCGCGTAATCCCCCGAGTGCAGTCGCTGGGTGATGTCGCCAAGGCCCACCACGGCCGGGATTCCCAATTTTCGCGCCATAATGGCGGTGTGGCTGGTGCGCCCACCCTGGTCCGTGGCGAATCCCACCACCAACCGGGGATTGAGCTGGGCGGTCGTACTGGGGGAAAGATCATGGGCCACCACCACGCAGGGCTCGGTCAAGGAGGACAGGACATCCTCCCCGGAAACTCCCATCAGTTGATCGATCACCCGGCCTCCGATGTCCCGGAGATCTGCTGCGCGTTCGCGGAGATAGTCGTCTTCCGCGGCCGCCAGGGCGCTGGCGAATTTTTCCGCCACCGTGTGGAAGGCATAGACGGCGTCCGTGTTTTGCACGCGGATCAGTTTGTGAACCTCCCCCAGCAGGTTGGCGTCTTCGAGGACGAGCAGATGGGCTTCGAAAATGCCGGCTTCGGTCTGCCCCATCGCCGCGGCGACGCGGTTGTGAATTCCCTTCAGCGTCTGCCGGGTGGCGGCCAAGGCGTCATTGAGCCGCTTGAGTTCGTCGGGTACGGCTTCGGGGGCGATGGTGGTCCGTTCGATCTTCCGGTCGGTCCGTCCCAGGACAAGCACGCGGCCATGCGCGATCCCACCGGAGACCGCGATTCCTCGGAATACCTGCTCGCCCGTAGTGCTCAACACCCGCGGAGCTTAGCGGGGCCGCGGCGATTGAACAGCGCCGCTATGAAAATGACGGAATTGGCCCGGGGCGAGGGCTCAGGACGCCTGATGGGCGTATTCGGGCAGGGGCCGCGCCAGCAGGCGTTGATGGAAGGCCAGCATCAGGGCGCCCGGGAGAGCGAAGGAGGTCAGGGCGAAATCCGCCGAACCATCGAGCACGCAAAAATAGAAGGTGCTGGTCAGCCACAGACACGCAATCAGGCCGCACATCCGTTCAAAACGATCATGCATTCCGTAGTGGCGGAAGCGGCGCAGAATCTGCAGCGCCACCCGCGTACCACCCCAAAGCATGAGGGCAAAACAGAGGGTTCCAGGCATTCCGGTATTGACGGCGATACCGACCAATCCGTTGTAAAAACGGCCGATTTTAATGTTTTCCACGACCGTGGGGTCGTAGCCGAGCACTTCCCGGGGCAGGTTGGGGGCGTATTGCAGTCCGCGGCCGGCGAGCCAAAAGCGGGGCATCAGTTCGAAGGCGACATTTCGCATCACGTAGCGGCCGTCCAGGGTGTTCTTCCCGTCCTGGGCGGCGAGAGCATCCAGTTCGATGCCGGGCAAGGCGGACAAAGCGCGTTGGGCGGCGAGCGGGAGTTCCTTGGCGAAGGCATACGCCAGCAGCAGGCTGCAACCGAGCACCAGACTGGCAATCGTGATCCGCAGGGGGTTCCAGATTCGTTCGGTCCAGGACATCAACAGGGTGGTCATGCCCAGCAGCGACAGCAATCCCCGGTGTCCGCCCAGCAGACCCATCGCCAAAAGGATGCCGAAAAGCATGAGCCAACCGGCGCCTCGAAAGGAAACCAACCGGCGTAACGGGATGGCGACCATCAGCAGATAGGCCCCGTTGAGTGCGATGCGGGCAAAGGATTGAAAACGACGGATACCGCCGCCTTGCGCCATGCTTTCGAAACCAAAGGCGTCGGTCGAGAGATCGAAGAAATAAAGGACCGGATAGAAAGCCGGACCGGCCGCGAAGGCAAAATCGGACACAAGGTAGGTGGCCCCCAGAAGGAATTGGGCCGTACAAATCCGCACCAGCGCCTTTTCCGAAGGAGCCACGGCGAGGAAGACGAAGGGCAGAACACCGGAAAAAACCTGCTGCAGATAGTAGCGGCCGCCCGTGTTGGAATCGCCCATCGAACCGCCAAAGATCGCGAAACCGACACCGCGGTAGCGCATCAGGATCAAGAGTACGAGTACGAATCCCGCGGCCCCCAGCAGCATGCTGCGATAGCGTTTCAGCGCAGCGCCGTACCCCGGCGCCTGACGTCGAAGCGCGAGCATGAGGATCAACCCGGTCCACCCCAGCACGGATCCCAATTCCCAAAGTTGGGGTCGCCCGGGAAAGAAGGGCACCAACAATCCGGCCCCAAACATCACGCCGGTCAGCCAGACCGAAATGTGGGCGTGGTAGGGCAGGGTAATCAGCCAACCGGTGGCGCCCGCGAGCAGGATCAGGGCGCTGATGTCGGTGGCGATCAGCAGCCCGGACATGGCTGCGAGTCCGAGCAGCAATACCCAGACCATTGCCTGCGTCACATTGTGGCGTGCTTCCAGAGCCGTCATTTGTACAGTGTTGGGGAATAGCGCATCGCCCGGACGAAGCAATTCCTTGGACCAACGATCGCTGTCCCGGTGAACGGACGGCGGTCGTTCAAGAGCGTCGAATCTCCCGCCGGACACCCGAAGCGGTTCCCCCCCATCGAGGGCCCCGGCGGGTTTTAAGAATCCCGATCCATCCTTGCCGGTCCGGGGAATCGCCGTATCCGTTCCGGGTCACCTCCAGCCCGATTTCTTATGATGCCCTGGCTATTTGCGGTTTCCCGTCGCGTGCTCCGTCGGGCTGCCGGGTTCCCGCCGGCCCTCGCCTTGGCCCTCGCCGCGGAATCCCCCGAGCCATTGAAGTGGACGGCCCAGCAGGATCACCGGAACATGATGGAGCAGTTGGGCATCACGCGGCTACGCCCCGGCCCCAGCGGTAACCCCAGCGCCACCAACGCGGCCAATTACGATCCCGCCAAGGCCAATCCCTTTCCGGATCTGCCGGATCTCCTGGTGACCAGGAACGGTCAGACGGTTGACCGGGCCGAACAGTGGTGGCGGGTGCGGCGGCCGGAGATCGTGGAAGACTTCGAGCGCGAGGTTTTCGGCCGCGTGCCGAAGTCCGTTCCGCGGGTGAACTGGAAGGTCATAACGAATGCGACCGATCGAGTGGTGGGCGCCCTGCCCGTCGTGGCCAAACAACTCGTGGGCACCGTGGACAATTCCGCCTGCCCCAGCATCCAGGTCGCTCTCCAGTTGACCCTGGTCACACCGGCGCATGCCCGGGGACCGGTGCCGGTCCTGATGATGTTCGGCGGCGCTTTTGGCGGTAATGGATTTCCCCGTCGCGCCGGTGAACCCGCCCCCACGAACCGATTCGCTGCCTTTGGCGGTGGCACGAACGCCGGGCCGTCCTCGACGGAGATGCTCATCGCCGCGGGCTGGGGCTATGCGACTCTCAATCCCCACAGCATTCAGGCGGACTCGGGCGCGGGATTGACGCAGGGCATCATTGGGCTCGTCAATCGGGGCCAGGCGCGATCGCCCGAGGACTGGGGTGCGCTGCGGGCCTGGGCTTGGGGCGCGTCACGGGCCTTGGATTATCTGGAAACCGATTCGACGGTGGAGGCGAAACGGGTCGGCATTGAAGGCGTTTCCCGCTTCGGTAAAGCCGCGCTGGTCACCCTGGCGTTTGATTCACGATTCGCCGTGGGACTCATCGGTTCTTCCGGCGAGGGCGGAGCGAAGTTGCATCGGCGGAACTTTGGGGAGGCCGTCGAGAATCTAACCGGCTCGGGGGAGTACCACTGGATGGCCGGCAACTTTTTGAAATACGGCGCGGCGGCGGCCGGCTTCGGCAGCAAGAATGCCGGTGATCTGCCGGTGGACGCCCATGCGCTGATCGCCCTCTGCGCGCCGCGGCCGACCTTTATCAGTTACGGCATTCCCGCGCGCGGCGATGCCCAATGGCTGGATCAGCCGGGCAGCTATATGGCGACGGTTGCCGCGGGCTCCGTCTTCCGCTTGTTGGGGGCGAGGGATATCGGTGAGAAACAGGACTATCGCAGCGCGCAGATGCCGCCGGTAAACACCGGTCTGCTGGACGGGGAACTGGCCTGGCGTCAACACGACGGCGGGCACGAAGACCGTTCCAACCTGAAATACTTTATCGAATGGGCGAGCCGGCTGCTGAAGCATCCGTTGCCGGAGGAAAATTCGAACCCGAAAAAATAATGAAGCGCCCGGGTGACTGGGTCGCCGGGCGCGGCCGTTGATTTCAATGATGCCAATCGCCGGCCCGGCACGGAATCTACCACCCGTACTTGAATGAACGATCCTTCCTACACCCAACTTCCTGCCAATCTGCCGGTGCCCCAGGACGATGGTGCCGGCGGGCACTTGCTCGGCCAATGCTTACCGGATATCCCGCTGCCCTCCACCTCGGGCCTGGCGGTAAACGTCCGACAGCAAAAGGGAGTGGTGGTGATTTATGTCTATCCACTGACGGGCCGGCCGGGTGTCGCGCTCCCGGACGGTTGGGATGCGATTCCCGGGGCGCGGGGCTGTACGCCGGAATCCTGCGGCTTCCGCGATCACTATCGGGAGATTCAGCGGGCCGGGGCCGAGGTCTTCGGCCTCAGTACGCAATCCACCGATTATCAAAGCGAGGTCCGGGACCGACTTCGTCTGCCCTTTGATCTCCTCAGTGATGAACGCTTCGCGTTCACAGACGCCTTGAATCTACCGACCTTCGAGGCGGCCTCCTTGCGTTTGCTCCGTCGGCTGACGCTGATCGCCGTTGAGGGAGTGATTGAGCGCGTTTTTTATCCCATTTTTCCACCCGATCAACACGCGGGTGAGGTGGTCGCCTATTTGCAAGGGCGCAGTTTCTGAAGCCGGCGAGGATTACACTTTCTGAGTATCGGGGAACAATCGGTGCTTGGAGATGGACCTTTGGGTCGTGTAGCCTTGGCCGCATGCACTCTTTCCGAGGGACATTTTTGGCGGTCGCCCTGGCCCTATTTCCAGGAGCGGTGGGTATCGGTCGGGCCGATGATGAACCTGGTCATTCGCGCCATGGCACGGCCTTTGATTCCGGACTGCGACAGCGACCCACGAAAATGGAAGGGATTGGTCACACCCATTTTCCGATCACCACCCGGGTGCCGGAGGTGCAGGAGTGGTTTGATCAGGGCAACACCCTGCTGCATTCCTTCTGGTTTGAAGAGGCCGAGCGAACGTTTCGTTGGTGTCTCAAGCTCGACCCGGAGTGTGCCATGGCGTACTGGAGTCTGGCCCGCTGCGGCTTGAACTGGTTCGCCCGCGGCCCGCTGGATACGCCCGAGCAGAAGCGCTATTTCGATTTTCTCAGTGAAGCCAGTCGCCGCAAAGGCTCGGTGAGTCCGCGGGAGCGGGCCTATATCGAGGCTTGGGAAGCGTCCTTCACGGGGGAAGCCTTCACGATGGACGGTCGGGAACGGGCGGGCCTTCTCAGCCGGCGCCTGCAGGATCTCGTGTTGAAGTATCCCGACGACGTGGAAGCCAAGGCGCTCTTCGCGCTTTTTTCCATCAGTCCCACGCAGTCGTACAGTACGGAACTGGTGATTCAGCAGGTGCTGGCGAAGGAGCCGGATCATCCGGGGGCGCATCATTACCGCATTCACAACTGGGATGGCTCCGTGCCGGAGCAGGGATTGCCGAGTTGCCTTCGCTACGGGTTGGTGGCGCCGAATATCGGGCACGCGGACCACATGCCGGGGCATAATTATACCAAGATGGGACTGTGGCATGAGGCGGCACGCTCCATGGACAGCGCCACCCGGGTCGAACTTCGTTATATGTCCCAGCAGTTGGCGCTGCCCTTTGAGACCTGGAACTACGCGCACAACCGGAACTACCTTTGCTATATTCAAGAACAACTCGGGTTGCCCGATGCGGCCCTGCAGGGCGCCCGGGATCTGCTGGCGGCGCCGCGCGATCCGGAGGCGAACAAGGATAACAACTATGGCGCCTTCGATCAGGGCATGGTGGCGCTGGTGCGCACGCTGTTGAAGTACGAGCGCTGGGACGAGTTGCTCAGCCCCACCAATTCGGTGGCCGTGCCGTGGCGTGACTTGCCGAACGAAAAGGATTTTCGCGCCTATGCGGAGACCCTGGCCTACACCGGCAAAGGGGATTTGATCAAGGCGCGGGGACGCCTGCAGGACTTGAAGACCGGAATCCGGCAACGGAAGGAATCGGAAGCGGGCTGGGCCATTGGATTGAAATCCGCCGAGGGACTTCTGTTGGCGGCCGAAGGCAATTTGCTGGATGCCACGCGACTGCTGACGGACGCCGCCGCGGTGGAGAAAAAGCAGCGGGATGCCGGTGGGTATCCGAACGATCCGCCCCACCAGCCCTGGCCGGTGAACCGCGTATTGGGTGATGTTTATCTGAATCGGGGAGAGGCGCGTCTGGCCATCGAGGCCTACCAGCGGGCACTGGTTCAGGAACCGTATGATGGGTTCACCTTGTCCGGTCTGGCACGGGCGCATTTCGCCAATGGGGATCGGGAACTGGCGACGCAGGATTATGGTCGCCTGCTTTATGTCTGGTCGGGAGCCAACACGAATCTGAAATGGCTGGCGTCCGCGGCCGCGTTGGGCTTGCCGGCCCAGCCCGTGGCGCCGTCGCTCGCTCCGGAACGTCCCTACCGGCCGGACGCTCTGGCACAGCTGGGACCGCTGAATTGGGAACCTTACTCCGCGCCGAAACTGGACTGCCTGGATATCGACGGAAAGCCGGTGAATCTTGAGCAATTCCGCGGCTCGAATGTCCTCCTGGTTTTCTACCTAAACGACGAGTGTGTGCATTGCGTCGAGCAGTTGAAGACGATCAATGCGCGGGCGGATGATTGGAGCAATGAGCACACGGTGGTGTTGGGGGTGAGCAGTGTGAGTCCGGAGAAAAACAAATCCTCGGTGAAACTGGGCAAGCTGCCGATGCGGCTGCTCTCCGATCATGACCACGAAAACGCCCGGCGCTATGCCTCTTACGATGACTTCGAGGAGTTGGAACTGCATTCCACGGTGCTCATCGACGCCCAGGGACGGGTTCACTGGAAACGTACCGGGGGCAAGCCCTTCGCGGATGTGGAGTTTCTGATGCAATCCATCAAACGCATGAACAAAGGGACGCCGGAGGCCCCGAAAAAGGAAGGGAATTAGCCCGATTCACTGAATTCCTGGTCGGTCAGAAGGCGAAGAGATCGGGAGGATTGCGGCGGCCGAGCCATCAATCCTTCGAGGATAACGCCGTGCCGATGACGGGCATGGCCTTCCCCGGGCGGGTCGTCCGTTGCCGTTCGAGGCGATCCTTCCGAGGGGAATCCCAGGTGGATTCCAGCTGGAGCGGGGCAACCGGGGCCGTGCAGCACGGTGCCCCCGGGGTATAGGTCAGCCGGACTTTCCCGGGCGATACGTCGATTTCGGTGTAGCTGACCGTCGCGGCCTCCGGGCGGTGCATGCAGATGGAGTTCGGACCGCACTCGGGCGCGTGCGATCGATGAAACCGTCGGAGCCAGTCCCCGGTGCCGACGGATTTTTGGTCGAGAGCCGCCCCAAAAGTCCGCCCCCGGATGCGCTGCGCAGCGGGTTCATCAAACCCCGAGGAAATCCAAATTCCGGTCCGCCACGGGTGCACACGGTGCTGCAGTTGCCGCCGATCCCAGCACCACTCGACTACGGCCCGGGCTTCCGGGAAGACGCCGATCAGGCGAAAGGGATTTACCTCCGCGAGCGTCCTTCGAGTGAGGGCTTGGGTCACTTCATCGGAGGTGTTTAACGGGAGCGCCATCGGGACAATTTCGCCCCGACTGACCGCTTTCCCCACGACCCGGTGCGGCACGGAGTACCAGTTCAAAAGAGCATAGGCGATGCCCGAATCATTGACGCCGATCCACGTGCCGCCGCTGGGTTCGGAGGGATAAAGGGCGAAGCGATTCCCGATGCGGTGGGCGGCCGCGGGGATCGCGTCCACCCGGCTCCGTTGTTCGTCCCGGTTCATGCCGAGAACGTAACCGGTGCGACGCGCAATGATGGTGGCGGTGCACATGGGGATCAGTCGGCGGGCGGGTAGGTGGCGATTTGTGCGTTGGTGGCCCGCCACGTGTGCCAGAGCTCGGTCGGTCGGGTGGTGGTGGCACCCCGTTGACGGTTCGCCGCGCCGATCGCGAAAACCAGTTCCCACTGTTGGAAAAGGGTGCGGTACGCCGCCACCAACGAATTGCGGCTGTCGTAGATGCTCGTCGCCTCGGAGGCCGCACCGTTGAGTTCGATGATTTGAAAATCCTTCCCGGCCCGTAAAGTGGACTCGGATTCATAGCGGATGTCGTAGCGGCCAATGTAAAAACCGGTGAGTCGCGTGGAGATGGCGTCGATGCTTCGTTCCAGGTCCTCGGTCCACAGACGTGCGCCGTCCTGAAAAATGCAGCCCTGGGCATGATTGCCCGCCTCGACGAGCTTCTGGGAGATCCCCGCAGGCAGGACTTCAGCACGCCGTTCGCCCAGCCGTTGAAAATACTTGTCGGCCACAAAGCGGGCCCGGGGATCACGCCAGATCAGTTCTTCCAGGCTATGAATTCCATCGCCGGTGACGGTGGGGAAAATCTTTTCGGTGATCGCGAAGATGCGCCCGCGAGGTTCGTGGGGAAACCGATAGTAAAAGACCCCGATCTCGTGCGGGCCCGGTGCGTAGCGTTGGACGATGAGTGGCGCGGTCGTGGACGCCAGATACGCGTAGGTCTGATCCGGGGAACGAATGAGTTTTACTCCGACGCCACGCTGGCCCACGTCGGGTTTGAGAATGAAGGGATAATCGATTTTCTCCGTGGCGCAGAGCTGACGCAGGGAGGCCAGTCGTTCAAGCGTGGTCGCGCCTTCGATCCGATGGGCTGCGGCGGTGAATTCCGGGCTGGTGGCCAGAAGATCGCGGAGGGTGGCAATTTTGGATTCACCCACAATGCCACCGGAAAAAATGCCGGGATTGGCGGCGGTCGGGACGGTGAAACCGCGGTATCGCACCGCCAACCGAAGATAGTTGAGAACGACCGGCAGGTAGAACAGCGAAGCGGGCCAGAACTCCCAACGTGTCCAGCGTCCCGCCGCGGCGGCGGCCCGGCGGCGGAAATCCTGCTGAAAGAGCCGCAGGCTGAGGCGCAGGGCGACGGTCAGAATCAATACGAGGGCGATCAGCACCCAAGCGTGGGAGTTCCAACGTTGGAGCGCGCTCGACAGTGCCGGACCGCCGACGCGGGCGAGGAGGAAAATGCCCGTCGTCCAGACGGCGACCGCCGTGCCGGTGGCCAGCAGAAATCGTCCGAATGGCAGGCGGAGAAATCCCGCCGCCAGATACGTGGGCAGGCGGGTCCCTGGAACAAAACGACTGCTGAACAACAACCAGATGCCGTGTTGGGAAAACCAGTTCTCGCTGCGGGCGACGGCGGTCGGATTGAAAAAACGCTTGGCCCATCGGTGTTGCAGCAGCGGCCGGCCCAGCCCTCGGGCGAGCAGATACAGGAGCGCATCCCCCAGCCAGATACCGAGGAAGACACCGGTCCATGCCAGGTGCCAGGGCAGGCGGCCCGCCGCCGACAGAAGGGCGGCTCCAATCGTCGGCACGTCTTCCTGCACCAAGGTCAGCAGTCCCAGAATCAGGGCCTGGGTCCCGGGCGTCGCATCGGTCCACCCGGTGGGCAGCCAAAGTGGGGCTGGGTCGGTCATGCGGCGGTGCCGGGCGTGGTGGAATTCCGATGCCGCCGGGTCGAGGGTGCCAGTCCAAAATGTTCCGGCAGCGGCCCATTCGTCAGCTGGGAGAGGACGGCCATCAGAGCGTAGTGATGGATCGCATGCGTGATGGCGTAGACCAATTCGCGGCCCAGGGTGGAATGGGTCACCGGCGCATTCCCTGCGGCGTAACTGACCTCGCAGCGGGTCTGGACCGGTGCTTCAAGACACTCAAGCGGCAGCTGCTCCAGTTGGGCGCGCAGGCGCTGCGTCGCGGCCAGGGCAAACTCCGGGTGCAATTCAATCCGCACATCCCGTTCCCGCTGATCGTAGTCGACCTTCTGCCCTTCGAGATCTCGCAATAGGCTGGTGAAGTGGTCCAGGCAGTGCCGGTAATGTCCGCCCATCGAGGCATCGAACGCTTGCGGCACCCGTTGCTGGTATGTTTCGGCGGACACCGTTAGGAGCAGGATTTCACCTTGGGCGAGAATGGCTGTCGCGGCGTCGATAATCCGTCGGGCATCCTCGTGGCAACGTGGCTCGATCACCTCGTTGCTTCGACGTACGGCGTTTGCCTGGGCCGGGACTTCTTCAGGGGTGATTTGGCTGGACATCATGGGGCGTGTGGGAGGGGCCGGTTCAGTGCCGACAGCCTTCGGTGGTACAACCCCCATCCGGCTGAGGACTAAGGAATGCGCCGATGACGGGGATCTGGTGCCGGCGCAGAAGCAGGATGCCGAAACTGCAGGCCAGCACCAGAACGGCGAGGGCGAACAATAAACCGCCGTCATTCTGCACTTCGATCCCAAGTCGGGTCAGATGGCTGCCGATGGCGCCGGTCATTACCCCAAGGGCGATCAGGGCGCCCAAGGTTACCGTGTGGGGCACGAGCAACAGCACCACCGCGACCAATTCAGTAAGCCCGGCGGCGATGCGTCCCCACGGCTCCACGCCGAGAGTGGTGAAGATATAGCGGGATTCCGGTGCACCGCTGAATTTGAAGAACAGCGTCTGCGCCAGAATGCCAGCGGCGATGAGTTGGAGGAACCAGCTGGCGATGGTTTTAAGTTTGCAGGAAGGCATGGCAGGAGGGGTGTGGGAGTTTTCCTGGAGGTCATTCACCGGAAAATTTCCTTCCAATGCGCATCGGCCCGTTGGGTTTGATTCGCCTCATCCCGGTTCCAGTCCTTGATGGCGTTGGCATAGAACGCCTTGAAAAACAGGAAGAGCCGGCCGTTGGTGACTTTAAAATTGGTCGGGTCGATCTCGACCTTCTCACCCTTGGCCATCGCCGTGGCGCACCAGCCTCCGTAGGTCGGCAGATACCGATCGGGAGCTTGGAGAAACGCCTTCCGGTGGTCTTCCGAGGCGAAGTAATAAGTGACGCCCCGATGGGAGGTGCTGATCGTTTTCTGACCCTTGAGCGCTTTGTTTTCGGTCAGGTATCCGACCGGGTCATATCCGCTCAACGCCAAATGGTCCGGGCCGAGGTTGTAGTGGGGCAATCCCACGGACGGTTTGGACTTCAATTCGGCGAGCTTGGCGGTGAATTGTTCGTACGAATAGCGGTCCGTGTTGTCCCGCCCCAGGTAGCGAAATACTTCACGGCCCGCGGGATTCAGGAGCACCAGCGCGGGATAGTGCACGGTTTGTCCGTGGAACTTAAAGCCGCCGGGAATGCCGTACTGGTCGGCCAGTTTGGCCTCCGGATCGCGGAAGATGGAGAGATCCGCGAAATCATCCCCGCGATTCGCCGCGTCGGACCATTTCTTGATCGCCTCCGAGTCGTCGGGTTTGAGGAAGACGTGCACAACGTCGGTGACGTCCTTGGACTTCACCGCGTAATCCCGCGTGTGCTTCAGGCAGTAGGGGCATTCGGTCTGAAGCAGAAAATGCAGGGCGACATATTTTCCCCGGGCTTCGGACAGCTTGAAGTGTTGGCCAGTGGCCGGGGCCTCCACGGTGAAATCAGCGGGAGGCGCGGCGTTGAGTCGCGAAAGGGGAGCGAAGAGCGTCATACCGGCGGCAAGGGCCAGGAGACTCCGGAGGAATCGGGAGGCGGGCAGACAGGGGGATTTCATAAAATCGTGATGCGGTTCAAAAAAGTTTCGGGTGCGGTAATCTGACGGGGATTTGTCCCGGAATCGTCCGCGGCTGTGGGTGGGTCGGAGCCGGTGGAAAAACCTTACCAAAAACTTTACGACGAAAGAGCGGACGCTGCCTTCGATGCCGGTACCGCGGGTGGTTGGTCGGCTCGTGAAGTGGCGGCGTGCGGGTCGCACTCCCGCAGGCGCACGACGGCGGACCGAAGTTCCTGCGCGAGTTGTTTGCGATCGGCGCCGGTCGCGGACATTTCAGCGAAACGCAGTCGCGCTCCCAGCTTTTGTTTGCGCAGAAGATTCAGCAGATGCGGGACGAGGGTCATGTCCCGCCAGTAACAGACTTCATCCGCCACGCTGCCGTCGCTGACGGTGTAGGCGATGTGCCCGACCGATAAATCGTGCGGTGACCCGACGGCGGCTTCCAGTAGGGACGATTTGAAGGGCAACACGTCGCGGCCGTCGGACGTCGTCCCTTCCGGGAAAAGTACGACGAGCATGCCGGCGTCCAGGGCGGCACGGATTTCCCCGGCCACGCGGGCCGCCGCCGAGCGCGCTTCGCGTTGCAGATAGAGGGTTCCCGCCCGGGACGCGAACCAGCCGAACACCGGCCAGCCGCGGACTTCTAGTTTGGCCACGAAGATGCAGGGGGTGGTGGCGCTGAGGACCAGGATGTCGAGGTAGCTGAGGTGATTGCAGACCAGCAGACCCCGAGTCGGCATCGGCCCGTGGACTTCGTGTTCGAGCGAAAAGACGCGCAAAACCCGGCGACAAACGTGTTGCAACCAACGGGCCCGCGGGGACGGGGCGAGTGTCCCGCCGTGTCTCACCGAAAGCGCCGCGAACCGGAGTGCAGAGTAGCCAAGTTCCCCGGCCAATCGGGCACAGCGACCCATTACGCGAAGGGGGTGTCGAGGGGCGTCGTTCATGCCGGGGATCCGCCGAGAAAACGCGCCCGCACCAGGGACGGCAAGGCCTCCAGATCGAGCAGGGTGAGGAAATCGATGGTGCCAAATTGCCGATCCAGTGCGGGGGGTCCGCAGATTCGGGCACCCACCGTGAGGTAGGCCTGGAGTAGTTTCGGGATTCGTGGTGACTCTTCCGCCAGGCGATCGAGGGGGCATTCAAAAGCCGGCCTCGGGCGCGTGCGCCAAGGGGCTTCACTCAGGTGCTGGCGGTAAAGATGAGCATAGGCCGAGGCCCCTACCGCCGGATCGATCGAGGTGAGGGAGCTGCAACCACAGAGGTACCTTCCGCCGCGGTCCTCCGCGTAACGGGCGATGCCCTTCCAAAGAAGCCCGAGCACCACGAGATTGCGATGCTCCCGATGGACACACGCCCGGCCCAATTCGATCAACTGGTTCCGCAGGGGTTCGAACGGGCCGAAATCAAATTCCTGCTCGCTGTAGTAGCCGCGGTTTTCCGCCGCGGTTCGGCCGGTCTGCATCCGATAAGTCCCCACGACGGTATCCGTCGGTGCATGGACGACGAGCAGATGATCGCACACTGCGTCGAAGGGGTCCGCGTCCAGTCCCGTCGCGCGGGATTCCGGCAACCCTTCGTTGAGTTCCAGGTTGAAGACGGCGTAACGCAGGGCCTGAGCGGCGCGGACGTCGTCGGCACCACGCGCGAGATGGGTGGTGTAGGTGGACTCGGATCGGACCTGCAACCGGGCGGGGGCGGGGAGGGGAGGGAGGCGCATGAATTTCCGGCGGACAAATCAGCCGCCGGCCCTCATTCGTCGTCTCCCGGGAGGAAACCTTACACCCGCCGGAGCGAATTATTTCGCGGCTTCCCGCAGGGCCCGTTCGCAGCGTTGGCGGGCCGCGGGGGAAAGGGTAACCGATGGCGTCGCGTCCCCGCCGTGGGGATGTGCCTGAACGAGTTCACGGAGTCGGAGGATTTGATCGCCATAGCGACGGCACCGTTGGCACAAAGCTCTATGAAGGCGCACTCCGAGCCGCGGCAGGAACGGCAGCGGGT
Source organism: Verrucomicrobiota bacterium (assembly GCA_947471985.1). Taxonomy (GTDB): domain Bacteria; phylum Verrucomicrobiota; class Verrucomicrobiia; order Limisphaerales; family UBA9464; genus CANIZL01. The sequence goes on from CANIZL010000032.1 coordinate 51,274, forward strand.
GATCCAAAGCCTGGGACTGAAGCCGCGCCGCCTCCCGACAGTTGGGCGAAAGCGCACGCAGGTTAATGAGCAGTGCTCGGGCCGGTTGGACGAGTGGGGGCATGGCGGTGGGCGCGTTGGGGTGCGAAGGCCTAATGCCGGGATTCCTCGCGCAGACGCTGGAGAATGCGTTCGCGGGCTTCCGGCGATAATCCTCGCGGGGCCGGGGTTCCCGGCGCATCCGCCAAACCGGGCGCCGCGTGGTGCAGAAGCCGGAGATGCTTCTCATAGCGCAGGCACCAGACGCAGATCAGATGGTGAAGGCGCATGCGCCACCGCAACCGGAAGGGGAGTGGTTGCTCCAGGGAACGGGACGCCAGGCGAGACATTTCCGCACAGTTCGGCGTGTGATTCCAGACCCAGACCACCCAGCGCATTTTTAAGGATTGAAGCCACTTCATCTCAATCCTTTCTCCCAAACCAGTGGGTTTCAAGGCATCGCCGCAAGGCCATGCGGGCGCGGTGCAGCATCACCCAGAGATTGCTCTCGGTAATGTTCAGCGTTTCGCAAATCTCCCCGCTTTTCACGCCGTCGACTTCGCGCAGGGTGAAGACCGTCGCGATGGTCCGCGGCAGCTTGCTGGAGCAGTCGCGATAAACCTGCCAGAAGGCGGCACTGTCGAGATTGGCCCCGGGCCCCGTCGACCATTCCATGGGGCCCAGGTCATGGTCGGGTTGGTGAATCCAGCCGTCCTTGAACAGGCCATCCGGGATGAAACACTCCTTTTCCTCATCCTGGTAGAACTCCAGATCGGTGAACGAGGATTCGCGGCTGGCCTTGCGGTAGTAGTCGAGAATCTTGTTTTTCAGGATTCCCACCAGCCAGCTCTTTTCGGCGCTGCGCCCGGCGAACGTTCCGGCGCCCTTGAGCGCCGCCAAAAAAGTTTCCTGTACCATGTCCTCGGCCCGCGCCGGATGGCGCAGTCGGGAGAGGGCAAATTGATACAGGTGATCGCCATGCTCCGCCACCCAGCGCTCGGGGTCCGAGAGCCGCGACGGCGCCGGGTTGGTTTCTGCCACGACAGGATCTACTTCCACAATGCTAGACGTTGATGCGCTTTCTCGGTCAGGCCTGAACCCGAGGGGAGGACCAGCCGATTATCGGTTATGTCGCCCCGGGAACCGAAACCTGACAACATTTCTTCGCGCCGGCGACGTCCGCCCGTCCCGGCATGAGTCAGCCAGCCATCAACCCAGCACGGTTCCCTCCAGGAAGGGCTGGCCCGCGGCAAATTGCCGCAAGTTGGTGGTGGTCACCCGGGCAATTTCCCCCAGCGCCTCCGCCGTAAGAAATCCCTGATGCGAGGTGATCAGCACGTTGGGAAAGGTCAGCAAGCGGGCGAGGTCGTCATCCTGCAGGATTTCGCCCGAAAGATCCTCAAAGAAAATACCCTCCTCCTCTTCGTAAACGTCCAGGGCAACGCCCCCGAGCCGCCCGGACTTCAACGCCTCGGTCAGTGCCTGGGTGTCGACGAGTCCGCCCCGGCTCGTGTTGAGCAGGTAGGCCCCCGGCCGCATTTGCCCCAGCGTTTGGGTGTTGATCAGGTGGTGCGACTGCGGTGTGAGTGGCAGATGCAGCGAGACAATGCGGCTGGCCGAGAGCAGCGTGCCGAAATCCGTGTAGCGGACGCCCTCCGCCGCGGCCCACTCCGGCGCCGGAAATGGATCAAACGCCAGAACCTCCGAGCCAAATCCACGAAGAATCCGGGCGACGATTCGGCCAATGCGGCCCGTTCCGACGACGCCGACCGTCTGACCGTGGAGATCGAAGCCCACGAGGCCACTCAGGGAGAAGTTGTGTTCCCGGACGCGATTGTAGGCGCGGTGGATCTTGCGATTGAGTGACAACAGCAGGGCGAGGGTATGTTCAGCGACCGCGTGGGGCGAGTAGGCGGGCACACGGACGACGGCGAGTCCCAGGGATTTGGCCGCAGGCAGGTCGATCTGATTGAACCCCGCGCAGCGCAGCGCGATGAGGCGGACGCCCGCCTGATGCAGCCGTTGCAGACAGGGTGCATCCAGCCGGTCATTCACGAAGGCGCAGACCGCGGTGGCTCCTTCCGCGGTGCCGGCCGTATCCTGGTTGAGCCGGAACTCATGGAACCGCAGTTGAAGTTGATCCGCGCCGGGCGCGCGCTCGAAGTACTCGCGGTCGTAGGGTTTCGTATCGTAAAAGGCGACGGGAATCATAGGGCTACACTCCTTTCGTTTCAGTGCGCATCCCTGGTGGGACCGATTGCGTTCGCACCGAATTCATTTGGGAATCGTGACGAATCGCCGGCGGATTGACCATGGGGTGAATTTCGGCTCCGGAGGTGGTGAGGCCTCGTCCGGAGCCCCAAAAAGGAAAAAAGTATTAGCGCCGCGCCCGACTTTTTGCCGTCGCCAAGGAAGGATTCGTCCGGCACGCTGCCTTGATTTCGCGTGAGCGACAACGTCGACCGACCACGTGCCGACGGGACGCGCGGAAGTGTTCGCTCCGCAGTAGAACGGCGGAACGTAGCAGGGCAGGGGCCAACAGATCTATCTTCATGAGGTTAAAAGTCGGTGATGATCAGTATCCTAAGGGTACCGGGCGGCGTTGGGCGCCCCCCGTTGTTTCCCTGGCTGCGGGGATTCTCGGCCTGTTCCTCGGGGGCAGCGCCCCGGTTGCGGCGGCCGACGATTCCCCCCGACGCGGCGGAATCCTGCGAGTCGCCCGTCCGAACGACCCCCAATCCATCAATCCGGCCGTCTGTTACGACATTGAGTCGTTGTTGATCACCCGCCTGATTTTTCAGGGATTGGTGGATTTCGATGAGCAGCAGAAGATCGTTCCCAAACAGGCGACGGACTGGGTGATTTCCGCGGATCGGAAAACCTACACGTTTCACCTCCGCCCCGGCGTGCGGTTTGCCAACGGACGCGAGGTGGTGGCGGCGGATTACGTCTATTCCCTGCAACGGGTCCTGGATCTGAAGAATCAGTCCCCGGGTGAAGCGTTTTTCAATGGGATCGTCGGAACCCAGGAATTTCAGCAGGGCAAGGCCCGATCGGTTAGCGGACTGCGGGCGCCGGAAAAATACACGTTGGAAATTGAACTCGGAGCCCCGGATTTTGCTTTTGAATTCAAGCTGGCGATGACTTTTGCCTGCGTAGTGCCGCGGGAGGCCCTTGAGGCTCAAGGCAGCCAATTCTGGCTGCACGCGTTTGGCACCGGTCCCTATCAATTAAAGGATTGGACGCGCGGGGTGAAGATGACCTTGGAGCGGAGCCCGCAGGTCAATCAGTCGGATGAGGGCTATTTTGATCGGATCGAAGTGATGATCGGCGGGGACCGGGCTCTGCACACCATGATGCTGGAGCGTGGGGAAATGGACTTTGTTTATCTCGTCCAGGTCCCCGACATCGTCCGGCTTTCGCGGGGGCAACAGTCGCGCGAGGGCCTCCAGGTCATCAGCCAGGCGTTCACGGATTTTCTGTACTTAAATACCGAAATGCCGCCCTTCGATCAACTCAAGGTGCGGCAGGCGGTGGCCCAGGCCATCGACACAAAGCGTCTGGCTTCGCTGACGGCGCATACCGCGGAGGCGCCCCGGGGCATTCTTCCTCCGCTGATGTTGGGATTCAATCCCGACCCCAAAGGATTTGCCTTCAATCCGGAGCGGGCGCGCCAACTCCTCCAGGAGGCGGGCCACAAGGAACCCTTCAGTTTCGATCTGTGGTATAGCGAGGATGATCCGCGCACGGGGAGAATCGTCGGGGCGATTGAAAGCGATCTGCGGGCCGTGGGGATCACCGCGAATTTGCGCCGGGTGACGCTGGCCACCCTGCTGACGGGGATGCAGACGCGCAAAAAGGTGACCGGCGGATGCCTCGGTTGGGGCCAGGACTACCCGGATCCCAGCAATTTTCTGGACGTGCTGTTCAACGGGGCGCATCTCGTCGATTACGGCGGCAATAATTTTGCCTATTATAACAATGCCGAGGTGAATCAACGCCTCGGGGAGGCGGAGCGGGTGGCGCTTCCCGCCGAGCGTTATCGCCGATATCAGGAAATTGAAAAATTGATCCTGCAGGACGCGCCGATGGTGCCGCTGGGGCACTCCGGGATTCCCGTGTTGGTTTCCCCAGCCGTTGGCGGCTTCCGGCCCCATCCGGTCTGGTCGGTGCAGATCGAACATTGGTGGTTGCGGGAGCCGCTCAAGAAGTGACGGCCGCACGGTGGTGTGGAATTTCAACGTGCGACGGCAGTGTTCCGGGATCGCCCCTGGTGCCGCGTTGGCGGACTCAGAAGACCCACGGGCCCAGCGAAATCATGAACCGCTGCCAGCGAATCCACGGGGCCGAGGTCTGGCTGTTGGTGAGGGCCCGGCGGGCCTGACGCCAGGCGCTGGAGCGTCGTGAGTAGGAACCGCCCCGCTGAAAACCGTCGATCTGGCGCAATCGCCGCTCCGCCCGGGCCAGTTCGCGGATGTAGTGGGCGTAAATGCCGCGACGGACCGTGGCGTTCAAACGCCGGTGGTGATAACGCCAGACGTGCAGTTCATAGAGCCAGCGATGGACCCGCCGGAGTCCACTGAAATGAAACAAGATCAGCGGAACGCCGGCCACCCGCACCTGCCCGTCCACTGTCGTGAGCGGATGATTGCGCAGGTTCCACGGAGCCACGCCACCGCCGGGATGCTGGAGGACGACGACTCCGCGATATCGTTCCGGCCATTCGGTGAGATACCCCTGATCCCCGTAGAGCGTGCCCTCCTGGCGATCATGGCACCACGTCAGGCATTGCTCCCGCCAGCGTTTCAGGCAGGCAAGTCCCTCGGCGCTCCGACGGAAAATCAGGAAACCGACATTGAACCGGGTGATGAAGCGATGGTCGCCCGGCTCCCGGTGGAGGTAACGCTGTTCGATGATCAGGATCGAGCCGTCGCCCAATTCGTCGTAAATGGGCGCCAGAGAACTGAAAAAGAGCTGGTCCGAATCTAGGTAGGTGATCATCGGGATTTGGGAATCCCGTTGGAGGACGTGCAGCAAGAGTGCGGGGCCGCAGGTCCAGAAATACTCCACGGGGAGGCGGGTGGATTTGACGGAAAGAAGCTCGGGATCCGCCGACTCCAATTCGGGCAGGGTGATCAACCGCACCTCCGGCAGGCCTAACCGGTTCAGAACTTGTGCTGTCCGGGTATCGAGGCACAGCACCCAGAGGACAAACGACGGGCAGTGCCGGACGAGCGACGCATGGAGTGCCAGCCCGCGCGCCAGAAAGTTGGCGTCAAAGTACGTGACGAAATGCCGGGCCCCGGGCGGAGTGGCCAGGTGGCCGGAGGGCGGGCCGGTTTCAACGCGGCCCGGGTCAGAATTCAGATGCGTGTCCAGGGATTAATGCCTTCCATCCGGGCCTGGCGGAGGTAAAGCCAGATGTACCCGAGGTCGCAGACAGTAAACGCCACGCAGATCAGGGCCAGAAAGGACGACTTGGGTGTCTGCAGATACTGCATGGGGATTACGGCCAGTGAGCCGATAAAGCGGGTCAGCGCGATGTAGAGGGACTGCCCCTCCACGCTGCCCCGCTTTGCGAGCAACGAGATCATTGTAATGCTGATCAGTATTTGCGCACCCCAGCCAGAGTAGTTGCCATCCCAGTCCTTTAGTTCGCGGGTCAGGGTGAGGACCCCGAGGAAAGCGGTGATAAGCGACAAACCCAGCACCGGTAGAAACCAGGACTTCGGGAGCGCTTTGGGGAATTCAGCGCGGCCGTATCGGAAATATTGCCAGAGGATGATCACATCGATCCCGCCCCAGACCATGTTGACGTAGTTCATGGGTGCGGGTTGCGGATGCACGAAACCAAAGATGAATTCCCAACTGATGTTCAGACACAAGGGCGCCAACGGCATGGCGTGCGCCCGGTCCAAGGCGGCCCGCCGGATAAGCAGGAGATAACAGGCGGCCCAAAAAAGTCCGGAGACACATCCGGAGGTCATTGAGATGTTGTTTTCCAGTGCAGTCATGGTGCCTTGGCGAATGAATTAGAGGGCTGACAGGGCCGCCGCCACCAGCACGCTGGGCAGCCAGAGCACAAATTCAAAGTCCGCCCAGACTTCTCCGATGTGCCCCAGGTCGATTTGCCCGGACTTTCCGCCCTGCAGGAGATAGGTGGCGTAAACTCGGGTGGAGTGCAGCGCCGCCGCTGGGGTTGGCAGCCAGTTCAACGCGATGGAAAGAACCAACCAAAGGGCCGTCGCCAGGCTCACGCCCTGCAATAGCCGGAACGTTGGGCCAGTACCCAAAGCCAGTGGGAGAGTGGGCACGCCGTCCACCTGATCGCGCTCCAGATCCTTGAAATCGCAAAAGACTGTATTCACAAAAATGGCAAGGAACATGAACCCGGCGAACCCGGCATGCTCGCCCCAGCTGCCCGTGTGATGAAAAACCAGCGCAAAGGATATGAGCCAAGCCCAGAAGGCCGCCGTGTAGACCGCCTTCAGTCCGGGAATCTCCTTAAGCCGGATCGCCGACCACTTTCCCACCGTGCGACGGGGAATGACCGGCACGCAGTAGATGACCACGGCGAGCGGAAAGGAAAGCAGCATCAGCATCGCACTGAGACCGGATTGCCAGCCGGCAATTCCCAACGCGAGCAGATAGGCCGCCGCTCCGAAGCCGGCCGCGCGGTGACGTGACGCGGCTAGCAGCTTGCTGCGGTCGGAGGCCAAGCCATCCTCGCATGTGTCCACTTCCGATAGATGGTCGATTAGATAGCTGGAGTACGCGCAAAGGGCTGCCGCGAACGCTGCCCAGAGCGTCAATCGTCCTGTGACGAGCAACGAGACGGTCGCTACCGGACTTGCCGCCACCAGCGGGAGCAGCAGCCCGAGCCGCGCAGTCTTGAGCACGAAGCCCTGCAGAACGGCGCTCCAGCGGTGGGATTTGGATCCGTGGTGGCGGCCGGCGGAACCGGTGTTCCAGGAACTCGGCGCGGTGGAAGCTGTCGTGCGCTAAAGTGGTCCCCAATCGTTGGACCATTTTTCCCTGAAATTAAGTTATGGTTTGGGGTCTGAAGAAAGGTGGTTTTGGTGTCAGTTTTTTCAGTGACATCAGCATGGGGGAACCATTCGCCAGCGTCCAGCCC
>CANIZL010000033.1 GCA_947471985.1 Verrucomicrobiota bacterium
CACGCGGGGACCGGCGCACGGAGCGCGGAACGCGGCGGCGCGGCCGGATCGGGATCATCATTTCACGCGGCTGTGGCGGGTACAGCACAAGGAGGCGCGGACGCTGCCGGCATTCCGGTTGGACGCGAAGAATCCGGCCGGCCTGGTGGAGATGTTGAGCCATCCCAACGGCTGGGTGCGCGGCACGGCCAACCGCCTGCTGACCGAGAATCCCGAGGCGTTGAATGGGGTGCGACGGGAGTTGGATCAGGCGGTTACGAATCCGCGGGGCTCGGTGTTTGGGCGGATCCAGGCGCTGTGGTTGACGACCATTCTCGCGGAGAATTATCGCCTGGAGCAATCGGCCCCCGTGCCGAAGGGATGGTTTTCCGAGGGTAGTGCGGCGCTGCGGAAGACGGCGTTTCAAGTGCTCGCGGAGTTTGCGAGCCGCCCGGAACTGCGCCGCAATCTGCGGTCGGAGTCCGGTGTGGATATCGACGACGGCATGGAACTGGCGGTCCTCGGGGGGCTGCGGGATCCGGACGCGCGGGTGCGGTTGCACGCCTTGCGGGCGGCAGGGGATCTGGTGGCCACTCCCCGTCTGGCGGCGGCTCTGACGGATGCCTGGCCGCAATGGCAGGGTCGCTGGTTGCAATCGGCCGCGGTGGGCGCGGCATCCAAGGATCCCCTGCGGCATCTGGAGGCGGTGTTCCGGACGCCGGATCCGGTGCAATCCCTGGCGTACGCGCAGCATTTGGTCCGAGTGGTGGGCAATCGGAATGAATCCACGCTGACGGCGAAACTGCTGGTGCTGCTCGCCCGGCAACCCCAGAAGTTCGAAGGCCTGCAGATCGCGCTGCTGGAAACTCTCAGCACGCAGCTCCCGGTCAACGGCGTGATTTGGTGGGATCCGCCGACCACGGACGCGTTGAAGTCGTTCATGCTCAATCCGCGCACGGCGAACGTCGCCCTGGGTTTCTGCGGTCGGGGCAGCGTGGTGGAGATGCTGGGCAGTTCGGTGAAGCCGGCGGTGACCCGCGCGATTGATCAATTGAGTGATCCGGCGACGCCCGTGGCCCTCCGGGGTCAGTTGGCTCAGAGTCTCATGGGTGTCCGAAATGCCGATGTCCGCGTGGTGCCGGCGCTGTCGGCCCTGCTGGGACGGCGGGACACGCCCGAGGATTTGCAGAAGCGGTTGGTGTCGGCCCTCGGGGGGACGGCGGAGGGGGCGGTGGAATTGGTGAAGGTGTTTCCGCGACTGCCGAGCACCTTGATTGAACCCGCTTTTGCGATGGTGCTGAAACGCAAGGATGCCGTGACCACGTTCCTCAGCCGCCTCGCGGATCGATCGATCCCGCTGACGGTGTTGGGCCCGGGGCGGCTTCATCGACTGCGCACCTTCGCAGATCCGACGGTGGCCGCACGGGCCGCGGAGGTGATCAATGCCCTGACCGGCGGGGAAACTCGTTCCAAGGATGCGCTCATCAGCCGGTTCCGTCCGGAGGTGGTGAAGCCGGGGGATCCGACCCAGGGCAAGGCCGTCTTCCTGGCGAACTGCGCCGGGTGCCATCAGTACAAGAACGATGGGCGCAATCTGGCGCCGAACCTCAATGGCATGGGGGCGCACGGACCGGAGGATTTGCTCGTGCACATTTTGGATCCGAACCGGGTGGTGGAAGCCAATTTCCTCAGCCAGTTGATTGAGACGAGCGATGGCACCACGTACAACGGGATCATCGCGCGGGAGAATACCAGTGAGGTCGTGCTGCGGGATGCGACCGCGGATCACACGGTGCGGGTGAGTGAGATCAAGCAGCGCAGCGCGACGGGGATCTCGCTGATGCCGGAAGGCTTCGAGGGATTGGGCGCGGAATCGCTGCGGAATCTGCTGGCCTATCTGTGCGTGGACGATGCGCGGTTCCGGGTGCTGGATTTGAGTCGGGCGAGCACCCGCAATACCGCGCGGGACCTGTTTGCGGCGCCGGAAAACGAGGGCGAATTCCTGATGTTCAAACGCCATGGCCTGCAGCGCGTGGAGGAGGTCCCCTTCAACGTGGTCAGTCCGGCGCAGGCGACGGCGAACGTGATTGTGCTCAAGGGCGGCCCGGGAGATGTCTCGAGCCGGAAGACGCTGCCCCGGAAGGTGGAGGTCCCGGTGGGGGTGGCCGCTCGGCGATTGCATTTCCTGGGGGGCATCGCGGGGTGGGGATTCCCGTTTGTGCAGGACAAGCAGTTGCCGGTGCTGAAGGTCACCGTGCTTTTTGTGGGCGGCGCGCGGGAGGAAATGGTGTTCAAGAACGGTGTCGAATTTGCCGACTGGCTGGGGCGGCATGATGTACCGGGATCGAAGTGGGTGGACTGGACCGTGGGTCCCGGACAGGTGCGTTGGTTCAGTCGGGACATCCAGGGCCGGGGCGTGGTGGATAAGCTGATCCTCGAGAGCTACGACAACGAGGTGGCGCCCACGGTGGTGGCCATTACGGCGGAATCCGGCCCGGCCCGCTGAACTCATCCCCGGAAATGACTCCGTCCGATCCCATCCCGTCGCCGGCGGAAATCTCGGTACGCCGTGCGCGCCTTGCGGATTGCCCGGGCATCCTGGCCATCTACAACGACGCCGTGCTGACCACGACGGCCAGCTACGACTATGAGCCGCGCACGCTGGCGCATCGGGAGGAATGGCTGGCCGCACACGAGCGGGAGGATCTGGCGGTGTTGGTGGCGGAAACGCCGTCGGGCGAAATCGTGGGTTGGAGCGCCTTGAACAAGTATCACGATCGGGTGGGATACCGCTTCACCACGGAGAATTCCGTTTACGTGGCGGCGCCCTGGCGGGGTCGCGGGGTGGGGGGGCGGCTGCTGGCGCCATTGGTAGCCGCGGCGCAGGCCCGGGGATTGCATGCGATCATCGCCTGCATCGATGCCCAAAACGAGGCCAGCATCCGCCTGCATCAGCGCTTCGGATTCGAACGCGTCGGACTCTTCCGTCAGGTGGGCTACAAGTTCGATCGCTGGCTGGACGTGGCCTACCTCGAACTCCTGCTGCCGGCGGGGCGTCCGGAGTAAATTGACCACCGTGGGTCTCTCGGCGATTAAAGCCGCATTAAGCGACGGTTACATCATCGAGCTTCCCACCGCGCGGCGGGGCGCCCTCCCGGGACTCCGGCCGCCGCGGTTTCTGCTCCCCCTTTCACTGACATGAGCAGTTCCAACACCCCCAAGAACAAGACCGGCGAGGCCGAGGCGGCCATCGCGGCTTCCACCGGCAACGTCGACAAGATCCGCGACATCCTGTTTGGCTCCAACATGCGCGACTACGACCAGCGCTTTGCCCGGCTGGAAGACCGGCTGTTGCAGGAAGCCGCGGAATTGCGCGAGGAGATCAAACGCCGGTTTGCGGCGCTGGAGAATTACGTGAAGGGCGAGGTGAATTCGCTGCACGATGATCTCAAGGCGGCCCGGGCCGAACGGGTGGAGACCGATCGCGAAATCGTCCGCGAGCAGAAGGAAATCAACAAGGCCGTCGAGAAGCGGGAATTGCAGATCGAAGAAGCGGCTTCCAAGGCCATCCGCGATGTGCGCCAGCAGTTGCTGGAGGAGGCCAAGCGGCTCACCAACGAGATCGAGGAAAAGCACAAGGACATCTCCGGCCGGCTTTCCCGCGATTCCGCCGAGCAGCGGGATCGGGCCACGGACCGTCGTTCGCTGGCGGACCTGTTTGACCTCATGGCGGTGCGGCTGCGCGACGAGGAAGAGGCGCCGAAATAGGTCCGGCGTTCGCGGCGGCGGCGAGCCGTTTCGCCATTCCGCCGGTCCGTCCCTTACGCAAAATCGTGCGACGCCGCGGTGGTGAGCCCGGCGTAGTCCAGCCGCTCCAGCGAGCGGGCCTGGATGTGGATGGTGCGGTGCCGCAATTGCACGATCCCTTCAATGATGAGGAAGGGTTCGCTGATCAAGAGCAGCCGCGTCGCCTCGAAAAGGTCCGGTGCGACGATGGCGTTAATGATGCCGGTCTCGTCTTCCAGGCTGACGAAGCAAACCCCTTTGGCCGTGCCCGGTCGTTGTCGGCAGATGACCTGCCCGGCCACCCGAATGCGCTCCCCACCGCGCGCTTCCGGCAGATCGGCCGCCCGCCAGAAGGCCGTGGGGACGCGGGCGCGCAGCAACGCCATGGGATGCGGACCGGTGCTGAGTCGCTGACCGGCATAATCCGCCTGCAACCGCTCCGCGGCCGACATGCGTGCGAGCGGCGCCCGGGGAGTTTCCCCACCGCCGGCGGGTGCCTCGGGAAATCCTTCGAAGAGGTCGCCTTGCCGCAATGGCCGGCCGGCGTCCCAGAGGGCGGCCCGGCGATGTTCCGCCCAGACGTTCAAGGCCCCGATGTTGGCGAGCGTCCGCCGCTCCGAGGCGTCCAGGGTGGTGCGGGCGAGGAAGTCGTTCAGGGACGTAAAAGGCGCTCGGGCCCGTTCAGCCAGCAACGTGTCCGCCGCGGTCCGCCGCAGCCCTTCGACCTGCATCAATCCCAAGCGAAGAGAATGATCGTCGGCCAGCGTGCATCGCCATTCGGAGCGGGCGGCGCAGACGGGGCGAATGACCACCCCATGGCGTCGGGCGTCCTGGAGCAGGGTGGCCGCCGAGTAGAAACCCATCGGCTGGTTGTTGAGCAGGGCGGCGTAAAATTCGGGTGCCCGATGCACCTTCAGGTAAGCGCTGGCATAGGCCAGCAGGGCAAAGCTGATGGCGTGCGATTCCGGAAATCCGTAGAGCGCGAACGAACCCACCGCTTGGGCGATCCGTTCGCCGACGTCCGGCGGTACGCCCCGTTCCAGCATGGCTGCCCGCAAGCGCGCGGCGGCGCGGACCATGCGTTCATCCGATCGGTGGAAACTCAGGGCCTTCCGCAAATCCTCGGCCTCCGACCCGCTGAAATCGGCCATTTCCATGGCGATTTGCAACATCTGTTCCTGAAACAAGGGCACGCCGAGCGTTCGTTGGAGAATGGGAATGACGCGCGGATCATAATAGGTGATCGCCTCTTCACCGGTGCGGCGACGCAGGTAGGGATGCGCGAGATCGCCCTGGATCGGGCCGGGGCGGATGATCGCCACCTCCACCACCAGATCGTAAAAACACCGGGGTTGCATGCGGGGCAGGGTGGCCATCTGTGCCCGGCTCTCCACCTGGAACACCCCGATGGTGTCCGCCCGGCAGAGCAGATCAAAGGTGGGACCATCATTCTCCGGCAGTTGCGCCAGGTCCACCGGCCGGCCGCGACTGCAACTCAGGGTCACCGCTTCCTGCAACGCCGCCATCATGCCCAGTCCGAGCAAGTCCACCTTGATGATGCCCAGATCGGCGCAGTCGTCCTTGTCCCACTGAGCCACCACGCGTCCGGGCATGGCGGCATTTTCCAAGGGGACGAAGCGGTGCAATCCGCCCTGACAGATGATCATGCCGCCTGAGTGCTGGCCCAGATGCCGGGGCAATCCGGCAATGCGCGGATATAGTGTGGCGAAGGCCTGGGCCCGGGGATGCGCGGCGAGTCCGGCTTGCTGCAACTGGGCGGACATGTCGAGCGTCGGCGGATGTTCTCCGCCGTCGCCGAAGAGATGGGAGAATCGCTCCAGCACGTTGGCCGGCAGGTTCAGCACCTTGCCCACCTCTCGTGCGGTGCCGCGTCCCCGATACGTGTGCACCGCGCCGGTCATGGCAGCGCCGTGGGGACCGTACCGGCGATAGACCTCCTGGATCACCGCTTCCCGGCGTTCGCCGCTGGGGAGATCGATGTCGATGTCGGGCCAGCCTTTGCGACTGGCGCTGAGGAAGCGCTCAAAGAGGACGTTGAATTTGACCGGATCCACCGCGGTGATGCCCAGGCAATAACACACCGCGCTGTTGGCGGCGCTGCCCCGGCCCTGGGCCAGGATGTCGTTTTCGCGGCAGAACCGGATCAGGTCGGCGACGATGAGAAAATAGCCGGCGAAGCCCAGTTCTTCGATGAGGGCCAATTCCTTGCGTAACAGGGCGGCCACGCGGGCGGGCACGCCGGCGGGATAACGTCGGGCGGCGCCGAGTCGAACCCATTCCAGCAGGACCCCGGGCATGGTTTCCCCGGCGCCCACGGGATAGGCTGGGAACTCGTAGCCCAGATCGGTGAGTTGAAATTGGAGTTGTTCGCTGAGACGGCGGGTTTGGGTGATGGCGGCGGGGAGATCCCGGAACAGGACGGCCATGGCGGCCGGGGATTTGAGGTGCCGCTCGGCGTTGACGCTCAATCGATCGCCCGCCTGATCGAGGTGGGTGTGGGCGCGCAGGCAGGTGAAGACGTCGGCGACCGCGCGATCTTCCGGGGCCAGATGTTCCACGCCGTTGGTGGCCAGCAGGGGCAGACGGGTGTGAGTGGCCAGATCGATCAGGCGCCGATTCCAGCGGGCCTCTTCCGGTCGGCAATGGCGCTGGATTTCCACGTAAACCCGCGCGGGCCCAAAGGCCTGCGTCAGCTGTTTCAGTACGAATTCCGGCGCGGTCGTAAAACGGTCGCCCGCCGGGGAACGTTCGAGCAGCGAGCAGAGGAGCGGGCCCTCCTCGCCGCCGGTAAGGGCCACCAGGCCGGGCGCGAACTCGGGCAATTCGGCCCATTTCACGCAGCCTTCGCCCTTTTCCGCGCGGAGATGGGCCCGGGTCAGCAGTTGACACAGGTTTTGGTAGCCGGTGCGATCCTGCACCAGGACCGGGAGGACCGAGCCGTCCTCCAGCAGCAACTCGGCCCCCACCACATCGTGCAGCCCCTGCGCGCGGGCGGCGGTACGGAAGCGCGGGGTGCCGTAGAGTCCCATGCGATCGCAGACGGCGACCGTGTCGAGCTCCAAGGCGGCAGCTTGGGCGGCCAGCGCCTCCGGCTGGGCGGTGCCCCGCAGAAACGAGAACGCACTGCGTGCGTGAAGTTCCACGTAGCTGCTGGCACTCATGCGCGAAAAAGGGGGAAAACCGACCGCGGAGCCGATCCGGCCACGCGACGGAGACCATGGCTCCGGGCGGACAGGCTAACCGGGCGAACGGTCGAACCGCCATTTTCGTTGAAAACAAGCCACTTATCGGAAGGGTTCACCATTTCGCCCCTACGCCCGGAACTATTGAACATCTGCGGGGTCTTTGCATCTGATTGAACGTTGGTTGGATTGGTGTTCGCTAAGGGTTGGCAGAGGGGTCTTGCTTGGCGGCGTAGTGCGGGCACCGAGTCTCCAGTTGGCTACGCCGCCCGTCTGAGCGTCTTGGTGAAGGCGTCTATAGACCTCATCACCAGGGGCCCCGGCCGAGTGGTCGGGGCCCCTCAATTTCCTTCGCGGGAAAAATGTCGTTGGATGTCGCCGGTGTTGGACCGGCGGAGGTACCTGGCTCGAGTGACTGGATCCGCCATTTTCGGTGCCCGCCTAACCCGGCGATTTAGTGCTGCCAGAATCGTGGCCACATTCTGGTATTGGACCGCAAAGTTGCGGTTTTTCGGCCCGCTTCCCCGTGCCTAAATTTCCCCCTCGCCGTCCCCGATCGATTTCCTCCAGGAATGGCTCGTTAAAACCTGCGAGTGAAGCAACAACCGGACTTCCGGACCCGCTTAAATGCCGCCAGTTTCGTCGTCGATGAATCCGTTCATGAACTGCCCCGGGCCCGTCCGGTGCGTGGGGTTGCTGCTGTTGGGCGTGGGACTGATGGCGGTCCGCGCCGAGGAACCGCTGACGCCCGCGGAGGCGGTCCGCGTGGGGCAGTCCTTGGCCGAGGAACTGCGATCGCTCCGGCCCGGCGCCAGCAGCACCAACACCGGGGTGCTCCGCATAAGGGATGCCAAAGGACGGCGCCGGGAGGTGCCGGTGACGGTGTTAACCGTGGTGGGATCGAATGACTGGCAGGTTTCCTACCAAGCCTCCTTGAGCAACGGCGCCAGTGAGACGCTGACGGCGCGCTATGGTTCCGGCGCCCCGATATACGAAGTGGCCCGATCGGCACCCGGCGCCTCCATGGCGGGTGCCCCGAAGGTCATCGCTCCCGGGGGCACGGCGATCTCCTTTGCCAATTCGGATTTTTGGGTCTGTGATCTGGGTTTGGAATTCCTGCGCTGGCCGACCCAGCGGTATGTGAAGGACGAGTTGAGCAACGGCCGGCCGTGCCACGTGCTGGAGAGTGTGAATCCTTCCACCAATGGCTACGCGAAGGTCTGGTCCTACATCGATCAGGAATTCAAGGGCCTGCTTTCCGCCAAGGGATTTGATAGCCGGGGATTTGTGATCAAGGACTTCAGTACGGGCAACTTCGTGCGGGTGAAGGACCACTGGTTCCTCAAGGACATCCGTATCCGGGACGAACGTTCCGACACGCGGACGGAGCTGTTGTACACGATTCCCCCCGAGTGACGGGGCGGCGGCGGGAGTGGGCGGTCCCTTGATTCAACGCGGTTGGATGGCGCCGACGTAGCGGCCCAGCCAGTAGCCCAAAAGGAATTCGTCACCGGGAAAATCGGTGGTGTCGTCGCCCTGATCCAGGATGAAGGGCTGGGTATTGATGCGGGCGATGAGGCGTTCGCCGGGGGGAAGCAGTTCCTTCAATTCGCGCCCCATAAAGCTGGGCGGCAGCCGGGTGATGTCCTGTCGATGCGAGTTGGTGACCCGCCAGGCGATGGTGTCGAGCGGCGTACCTCGCAGGGTCCACACGGAGCCGGCGGCATCGAAGGCAGTGACCCCGCAGGCGGCGGCGAGAAAGTTCCAGATGGGATAACGTTCCGGCGCTTCGATGGCCAGGTGCTCCTTAACGACGCCGAGGTATTGCCCACGCAGGGTGTCGGTAAAGGCAAAACGAACCAGCGGCCAGTAGGCGAAGAAAGCGAGTTCGTCGTCACTGTGATTCCATTCGTCGCCCATGTTGTTGCCCTGATGCACGTAGCCCGCGGTGGGGCCGACCAGCGACAGGGAGCTGAGCACGTTGGTCAGATAACCGTGGCGGTTGAACAGTTCGTAGGCCTTGTCCCGATACCGCGGATTGCCGGTCATGGCGAAGGCGAGCTGCAGGCTGCCGGTCAATTCGATGCTATTCAGCTGGCGATCGTGAATGGTCGGGGGAAACCAATTCACGTAGGCGGGATTCCAGCGACCCCAGAGGGTCGGTTGGCCGTCCACGTCCACCAGGTAGAGATCGTGCGACAGGAGGTGATCGACGATGCGGACGTAATTGGTGGCCACGCGGGCGCGTTCGGCTGCGGTGGTGGCGACGAGTTCCCACATCACCGCGTGGGCGAAAGTCTGGGAGCAAATCTCGTCGCTGCTGGTATGGCCCTTCCATTCCCATCCGGCTTGCGGTGCGTCGCGCCAGCGGTCGGGATCGGAGAATTTGAAACCCCGCCGTTCGAATGTGCGGGCCGGGAAGCCGGTGTTCGTGTGGATGCTTTGCAAACGTTCCAAGGCGGCGAAGGATTCCCAGGCCTGACGGCGGATTTCGTCCTCGTGGGTGACCGCATAACGGGCCCCCAGGGCTCCGAGGTAGTAGCTCGTCCAGCCGCCATCGTTGTCGGTGTCGATCATTTCACTGGAGGTGAGATCGCCGGGAACGGTCAGACGGCGTTCGGCAGTGAGCCCGTAGCGGAGATTCCGCGAGCGAATTTTGCGGTGAAACCAATCGGCCTTCGCGGCGAGGGTGGTTTCGCGAAACTCAATTTTGTTCAAGCCGGTCCGGGTCAGCACCCAGAGGTGTCCATCGTGATCGACCGCCAGATCCAGCACGTGATCGTCACGGAGCCAGCGGTGTCCGGCATAGTAGCGGAAGCGGGGCGGTTCGATGCCGGGAGCGGCGGGGGTGGCGTAGCGGGACTGAGTGCCGTCGCGGGTAAAGAACGCACCGCGCGTGGTCCCGAACCAGACCCCGCCGGGTACGTCGGCGCGGGCGGTGAGTTCGGACCACGGCATGCCGGGTGCAGCGGTCAACGTGGGTGAAGGCCGCAGCCACGACGGATTTTGCTCGGGCTCGGGCAAATCGCCTGCGCCGTTCGACACCCAGCCGTTGGTCAGTTGGTAGGCGAGATCCCCGGTGGGCCTCAGCGCAATGTCGCGCACGGCCTGGCCGGTCAGCGGGCGATGGCTTCGGTCGAGCGCGAGGGTGTCGTCGAACACCCGGGCGACGCCCTGCACGGTGAGCACGTAGACGACGTTTTCCTTGTCGATGCAGAGCTTTCGATAACTGCCGTTGGTGAGGGGGGAGGCGGAGGCGATGCGGACGGCCACGTCCTGCCAGAAGGGGGTATCGGGGAGCGGCACCACGGTCGGCGGGGCGGCCGCGGTCGCGGCGAAAAGTCCGAGGACGAGGCTGGCGAATGCGGCGACGGCGGCGGCAAACTTCATGGCCGACAACTAGGCCCGGGAATTCGAACGGAAATAGGAAACGAACGGACGATCATGTTTTTCGTGACCCGGCCGCCGCGGCGAGACAGTTGTGGACTTGCGGGGGAGGTCGCCGTAGGGGAAGCGGGTGAAGACGGCGGAAACACCCGACCCTCGAACCCCTGCCGAGATCGCCGCGCCGCCCAATGATCCCTACGCGGTGCTGCGTAATCGGGATTTTGTGTGGTACCTATCCGGCCGGCTGTTGGCGACGACCGGGCAGGGGATGTTTGTGATGGCGCTCGGTTGGGAATTGTACGAGCGCACGAATTCGGCCTTTGTGCTGGGGATGGTGGGACTGACACAGGTGGTGCCGATGGTCTTCTTCACGCTCCCGGCGGGCCATCTGGCGGACAACTGCAATCGCCAACGCATTATCATTATCTCCACCCTGGTGGTCGCGGTGGCGAATCTCGCCCTGGCGGCGATCTCCTCGGCCCAGGCCGCGGTTCATTACGTCTATCTCTGTCTGCTGGTCACCGGTTCGGCGCGGACCTTTCTCTGGGCGGCCACGGCGTCGTTCCTGCCGATGCTGGTGGCTCGTCGGGATTTTCCCCGGGCCGTCACGTGGAACAGCACGGTTTACCAGTTTTCCTCCATCGCCGGTCCGGCGTTAGCGGGGATTTTGCTGCACGCCCTGCATCGCGCGGCCTGGATTTATGGCCTCAACGCGCTGGCTTCGGTGGCCTTTTGCGGGTTCATCAGCCGGGTGCGCCACGCGCATGTCGTCCCCCAACGCGAGAAGATGTCGGTGGCGGCCCTGCTGACCGGCTTCGGTTTCGTTTTCCAGAATCGCATCATTTTGGGAATCATCACCCTCGATCTCTTTGCCGTATTGCTGGGGGGTGCCACGGCGATTCTGCCGGTGTACGCCAAGGATATACTCCGGGTGGGGCCGCAGGCGTTGGGCTGGCTGCAGGCGGCCTTGCCGGCGGGATCCATCCTGTGCGGTTTCCTACTGGCCCATCGACCGCCGCTGCAACGGGCGGGCCGGGCCCTGATGTGGGCGGTGGCGATCTATGGGGTGGCGACGATTGGGTTCGGGCTGTCGCGATGGTACTGGTTGTCGCTGTTGATGCTGGTGACGGCGGGCGCGGCGGACAATGTGAGTGTGGTGGTGCGGCACACGCTCGTGCAGATGCTGACTCCGGACGACAAACGCGGCCGGGTTTCCGCGGTCAACAACCTGTTCATCGGCACGTCGAACGAGTTGGGGGAATTTGAATCGGGGATGATGGCCCACTGGTTCGGCCCGGTCTTTGCTGCCGTTTCCGGGGGAGTGGGCGCCCTTTTGGTGGTTCTTGGTGTGGCGTGGATCTGGCCGGAGATCCGCAAGTACGGGCGGCTGGACGCCCATTGAAGCGACCCTGCAAAGGGAAAAACAAAAGGCCGGCGACGCCTGGGCGTCGCCGGCCTTTGGGGCCGCTTGATCGTGATCGGGGCGGACTTAGCGGGCGCTGGCCGGGGTGGCGGGGCTCAGGGCAGCGGCCAGACCGGAGTCTTCCATTTTCTGGCGGAACCACTCACCAAACAGACCGCCCTGGCGACGCTGGCGGATTTCATCGGTGAACGCATTGAGCCCGGCCTTGACGGTTTCGTCGGCGACCGGCTTGCGTTCCTTGAGGAACACCACGGTGGGGTTGCCCTGATTGAGCATTTGAATGTCGCCGGGTTTGCTCGCGCCCAAGGCATTCTTGAGTTCGGCCAAATTGACGCTGGCGGGCAGGCCCTCGACCTGGCTCATGGCGGCGGAGAAGCCGGGGAGATCCACGGCGGTGACGTTTTGGGCCTTGGCGATGTCGGCGAAGGATTTGCCGGCGGCCACGCTGTTGGTCGCCTGGGTGAGGAAACTCCGGGCGGCGAGGCGGGCGGCGTTCAGGCTTTCCTGGCGTTGGAAGTCACCCTCGACGCGGGCCTTGATGGTGGCCAGCGGCTGAATGCTGGCGGGGATACGTTCGCGGAAAACGGCGATATAGACGGCATCCCGGCCGGCCATGGGCACCGTGAAGGGCGCCTGGGGGCTGACCCGGCTGAGGGATTCCTGCGCGCTGCGGACATCGCTGAACGGCGCCTGATAGGCGACGAGGGCGGTGGCGCTGGCGGGCGTGGAGCCCAGACTGAATCCCGTCGCGGTGGCGGCGTTCGTGGCATACGACATGAAGCTCTCGGCGTTGATCTTGTTCTTGCCGAGACCATTGTAGAAATCCGCCGCCTGCTTGTACGCCCGTTGCAGCGCGCTGTTCAGAACGTAGTCGCCGCGGAGCTTGGCGATGGCCGCTTCCCGGCTGAGGGGCTTGCCTTCGGCGTCACTGAACGCCGCGGCATTTTGGTTGGTTTGCCGGACGTACGCTTCTTGCAGCGAATTGGTGAGGTTGGGCATCTTGACCAGTTCCGCCTCGGCGGCCGCCAGATGATTGGACGCATCGAAGCGGGCGTAGCTCAAGCCCAGGCGCTCCTCGGAGTAGTAGCGGGCCAGGTTGTTGGAGTAGTACTGGCCGACGGTCGCCGGCGTGAGCTGGACGGACGCGAGGAAATTGCTGGGATTGAAAACCACGGCGGTGGCGACCAGGGATTCGTTTTCCCGACGGAATTCGGCGGCCGCCTCCCGCGGACTCACCAGGGCCGCCGGCACGGAGACCAATTCCCGCAGGTGGCCCAAGCCGACCTGACTGCGGAGCAGTGTAACGAAATCCGCCTCGGTGAAGCTGGTTTTATCCAGGCTCAAAAGGAACTGGTTGTAGCCTTCCCGGATTTCCGCGGGTGTCGAGGCCTTGGAGGGATTCTTGAATTCCTCCTGCAGCGCCAAGCCCAGAGCCTCGGGGCCGGCGATGATGCCGTTGGCCTGAAGTTCGTGATGGAGCAGCACCTGCTGGTAGACCTCGTTGCGCTGCTGCTCGTCCGATCGCGGACGGCGGCTTTGGCTGTTGCGGTCCTGCAGGAAGTGGTTGAACTCGACCTGGCGGGAGGATGCCTGCAGGGCTGAGGGTTTGATCTCGTTGCCGTAAAGGCGACTGCCTTCGCCGCGGTTGCGGCCCAGCAGGGACTCCATGGACGCGTTGTTCGCGCCATAGAACCAGACGAAGGAAACGATCACCGCCACGACGATGATCCACCAAAGACTCTGCGAATGTCTACGAATCGTACCGATCATAATGCTTACCCCCGGGACGCATTAGGCGTTTAATCCGGAGCCGAGGACGTTAGGCGTCCCTCTGGCTCACGGTCAACGAGGGAAAGTGGCTTCGGAAAGCCGTTGCCGAAGGGGGCGATTTCAGGTTCCATGGGGTTGGTTCCCCTTTCGATACCCCCCGCCGAACTCCCGGCGGACCCGGAAGCGGACCGCGAAAGGCTCCTTATGTCCACGTCGCTGCCGGAAAATGCCTCAGAAACCGCGGAATCCAGTGAAAATGGATTCAAACTCCTCGGACACGACGACGCGCTGTACGGTCCGGTCGGGATTTCGCAATTGATTGAATGGGCGCGGGACGAGCGAATTTTGCCCGACTCCTGGCTGTTGTGTGTGGCGAGCCGGAAATGGATCACCGCGGCGGAATCGCCGGAACTGCGGCCGCATCTCCCCGCGCTCCGGGCGGCCATCGTCGCCTTGCCCCCGGAGCTGCAACCGGACGTCCTGCGCCGGGTCCGGGTGTTCATGGAACTGACGACCGAGCAATTAATACGCGTCGCCGCCTATGTGGACGTGCAGCATTTTCCCGCGGGAACCACCCTTATGCGGGCCGGGGGACCGGGCGATTCGGTGCTTTTTCTGCTCAGCGGACGGGTCCGCCTGAAAATCCTGGTCAAGGGGCGTGAGCTCACCATCAGTCAGATTGAAGCCGGCGGGGTGTTTGGACAGATCACGCTTTTCGATAACGGACCGCGGGTGACCGATGCGGTGTCGGAATCCGACATTACCTGTGCGCGGATGACCACCTTCAATTTTCGTCGACTGTGCCGGAGTGCGCCCGACCTGGCGGTCCCGATCATCCTCGGCTTGGGCAAGACGCTCGCGAGCCGGATCCGCACGGACGACAAGCATCTGTGCGAATTGGCGGCGATGCAGGCGGCGATGGGCTGAGAACCGTGCGGGGTTAACCCACGTTCAGTTCCTGCTTGATGCCGAATTTTTCGACGCGTTTGCGCAGGGTGGCCCGGGTGATGCCCAGTAATTTCGCGGCCTGCACCTGATTGCCCCGGGTTTCCTTGAGGGCTTCGATGATCAATTCCCGTTCCACGGCGGGCAGGACCTTGAGTTTCGGATCCAGCCGGGCGTAGCGGAACATGGTGCGGGCGAGTTCCGCCCAATTCGGGCTGACGCCGCGGGTGCCGGCCGCGGGCGGCGCAATTTCGGGTCCGGCGGACGCGGGGTTCGTCACCGCGGCGGATGGTGGGGTCGGAGCCACCGCGCCGGGTCCGGTGGTGGCGGCGGCGACGGCTTGCGTGAGGTCAGCGGGCAGATCGGCCAGCAGGATCGCCGGACCCTTGGCCACGACCGTGGCGCGGCGGACGCAGTTTTCGAGTTCCCGCACATTCCCGGGCCACTGATAGGATTCGAGGGCGGCGAGGGCGGACGTGGCCAGACTGCGGGGCTTGGCGCCCGGGCCGGCGAGTTTGCGGAGGAAATAATCCACCAGAAGGCGGATGTCCTCGGGGCGTTCGCGCAGGGCCGGCAGCGGAATGCGCACCACGTTCAGCCGGTAGAACAAATCCTCCCGGAACTGTTTCTGCGCCACCGCCTGTTCCAACGGCTTGTTGGTCGCTGCAATGATGCGCACGTCGACCGTGACCGTTTGATTGCCACCCACCCGTTCAAAGGTCCCATTCTGCAGGACACGCAGGATCTTGGTCTGGGTGGCCAGGGGCATGTCCCCGATTTCATCCAGAAAAACGGTCCCGCCATTTCCCTGTTCGAACCGGCCGATACGTTGCGCGGTGGCGCCGGTGAAGGCGCCCCGTTCGTGGCCGAAAAGTTCGGATTCCAGCAGGTTTTCCGGAATCGCGGCGCAATTCAGGGCGACAAAGGGCTGTTGCGACCGCCGGCTGTTCTGGTAGATCGCCCGCGCCACCAATTCCTTGCCGGTGCCGCTTTCCCCGGTGATCAGGACGGTGGCGTCGGACGGCGCCACTTGCCCCACCAGTTTGAAGACCTGCTGCATGGGTTCGCTCCGGCCCACCACGCCCAGATCATAGTCACCCTGCTCCAACAAGGGTTGCAGCGTGACCGTCTGCTTCATGTCGCGGGAGGCCCGCAGGGCGTTGGCGACAAGTTGCTGCAGCTTGGGGACGTCGAAGGGCTTCAGCACATAATCGTAGGCGCCCAGTTTCATCGCCTCGATCGCCATTTGCGTCGTGCCGTACGCCGTCATGAGGATCACCGGGAGGCGGGCATCGGTCTGGCGCAGGCGCCGCAGGGTCTCCAACCCGTTGAGCCCGGCCATCCGGATGTCCGAGATCACCAGATCCGGTTTGACCTGCGCCAGCAATTTCAGGCCTTCCTCGCCGCTCGACGCCGTGTGCAGCTCCAGTTCCGGGGACGAAAAAATCCGGCGAAAGCTATACTGCACATCCACTTCGTCATCGATCAACAGGAGTTTGTCCATGTCTCCGGCACCCTAGCGTGGATGCTGTCAGATACCAAGCGGATGCCTCCGCTGCGGCCCGGGAAGGGGCGGATGGCGGAAGGTCGCGAATTGATTCGCTGCCGCCCCCCTCACGGGCCTAGGTTCTAACGTGAGCGATAAATTGTTTAGCGACCTGGGACTATCCGCCGAAAGCCTCCAGGCCATTGCACGCCTCGGCTTTGAACAGCCGTCGCCGATTCAGGCCGAGGCCATTCCGCCCTTGTTGGCCGGGCATGATGTGGTGGGTCAATCCCAGACCGGCTCCGGCAAGACGGCGGCGTTCGCTCTGCCGGCGATCGAGCGGATCGATCCAACGAACCGCTCCGTGCAGGTGCTGATCCTGTGCAATACCCGCGAGCTCGCCATTCAGGTCAGCGAGGAAATTTTCAAGCTGGCCCACTTCAAACCCGGCGTCCGGCCGCTGCCGATCTACGGCGGCCAAAGCTACGATCGGCAGATTTCCGGACTCCGCTCCGGGGCCAATCTGGTCATCGGCACTCCGGGACGGGTGATGGATCACATGCAGCGCGGGACCCTGGTGCTGAATCAGGTGAAGATGGTCGTGCTCGACGAAGCCGACGAAATGCTGAACATGGGCTTCCGCGATGACATGGAGTTCATCCTCAAGGCTGTGCCCGCGGAACGTCAGACTGTACTGTTTTCCGCGACCATTCCCCGGCCCATCGAGGAATTGATCGCCCGGTACACCCGCACGCCACAACGGGTGCAGATCCAATCCAAGGCGATGACGGTGCCCACGGTGGATCAGGCGTACGTGGAGGTGGATCGGCGCTGGAAGGTCGAGGCGCTGGAGCGCCTGATCGATCTGCATGACGTGACGCGCGGATTGGTTTTCTGCAATACGCAGCGGATGGTCGATGAGCTGACCGAGATGCTCAACGCGGCCGGATACGGCGCGGATTCCATCCACGGCGGCATGGCGCAGGCTCAGCGCGACCGCGTGATGAAGAAGTTCAAGGGCGGCGGTCTGGAGTTCCTGGTGGCGACGGATGTCGCGGCCCGCGGGATCGACGTGGAGGACATCCAGGTGGTGTTCAATTTCGACATGCCCTACGACGGCGAAGATTACGTCCACCGGATTGGCCGGACGGGGCGGGCCGGACGGAAAGGTCTGGCGATCTCGTTCGCCAGCGGCCGTGAGCGTTTTGTCATTCAGCAGATTGAACGGTTCACGCGGCAACGGCTTCGTCGCATCGACGTGCCGAGCCCGAATGAGATTGAAGAGGCCCGGCTGAATCAACTCATGCAATCGGTGCGCGCCACGATCGAGGCGGGGAATTTCCGCCACTATGATCATCTGATCGAAGGTTTGCTGGAAGACGGGATCGACTCCCTCGATCTGGCCAATGCGCTCTTGCATCAACTCCGCGGCGCGGCGGGCGAAAACGCGGCGAATTCGAATGACCGCAAGCCGGCGAAACCGGCCAAGGCCCCGGTGAAGCCGGTTGTTCCGGCCGGAGACCGCCCCGTCGCGATCGCCCCGCCGATTGCGGCCCCGGTGGTGCCCAGTTCCACCGCCCCGGTTCCGGCGTCGCCGGCCCCGACCATCGCTGCGGAGCCAGTGGCAGCAGCCCCTGTGGCCGCGGTGGTGGCGCCCGCTCCAACTCCCGCCGCGGTTCCCGCCCCGGCCCCGGCTGTGAAGCCCAAGCCGGCGGTCCGTCCGCCGGCGGTCACTCCGCCGGTGGCTGCCGCGCCCGCGCCGGCTGCACCCGCCACGCCGGCAGCGCCCGCGCGCAAACCCTTGTTGTCGATTCCCCCCCCTCCGCCGGCCGCACTGCGGGAACGGGCGGAACGCGAGTCCCGTGAACCCCGGTCGGCTCCGGGATTTCCCCGTCCGGGACGCCCGGCTCCGGCGTTCGATCGGCCGCCCGCCGCGAACCGGTTTGATCGCCCTCAACATGATGATCGGCAGGAGCGCCCAGTGCGCCGGGCTGAAGGAGCGCCGCCCGCCGGACCGGAGGAACGAACCTCCCGTCGTCCTGAGCGGGAGCCGGCTCCCGCCGCGCAGAACCGTCCGCGCACGGCCGCCCGTCCGCGTCCCGGTCCGGAAATGACCCGCCTTTGGATCGGTGTTGGCTCCGAGAACAACGTCGCTCCCGGCGATATCAAGGGATGTGTCCTGGGTGAAACCGGCGTGCCGGCGGAATCCGTGGGCAACATCGACATCCGCGAGCGTCACTCCTTTGTGGATGTGGCCAGTGAGGCGGCGGCCGGCATCATTGCCAAATTGAACCGCGCCAATCTGGGCGGGCAGCGGCTCAAGGCCAAGGTGGCCTGAGGCGGTTCCACATCGCGGTAAGGGAAGTCGGAAGTCCCGCTGACCGATCAGGCAGCGGGACTCGGTAAAGAAGCGTCGGGCGCGGTTATTTCCCCTCGCTGATGGAGAGGATGAGACGCTTCAGCTCTCCCATGCGGGCTTTGGCTTCGACCTTGGTCAGGCGCGGCAGTTGACCCCCGAGCGTAATCAGATCCCCGCGTCGGGTGAGTTTCACCTTGTCCTCGGTAACTTCCACGGACGTGATCTGCCGCGCGGCCGCCAGCACGCGCAATTCCGCCACGGCCAGAAGCAGCTCCACCGGTGCGGGCAGTGGACCAAACCGATCCCGCAACTCCCGGGTCAGTCGATCTCCCGCGGCTTTGTCGGTGACCTGGGCGAGCTTGCGGTAAAGTTCCACGCGCTGGCCCGGTTCCCGGACGTAATCGAGCGGCAGATACGCGGGGGTGCGGCCGACGTCCCGGGGAGTGTCATTCCCGGCCGGGCGCTTCGAACTGCCCGCGGGAGTGAAGTCCGAATAGGTATACTCCTCCCGCGGCACCTGAATGTTCCAATCGGACGCGCCACCGGACTTGGGTTCCACTTTGCGCGCCCGTTCCTCGCCGGGATTCAGGGCAAGGAAATCGAGGCTTGTCCTTACTTCGATGCGTGGGCGCACCGGCTGACCCTTCAGGGCGGAGACGCTTTGGCCCAATAGTTGACAGTACAGATCAAAACCCACCGCTGCGATGTGCCCGCTTTGTTGCGCGCCGAGCAAATTGCCGGCCCCGCGGATTTCCAGATCGCGCATGGCGATTTTGAACCCGCTGCCCAACGCCGAGTACTGCTTGATCGCACTCATCCGCTTCCGTGCCTCGGTGAGGAGTTGGGCGTGCCGGGGCAGCAGCAGATAGCAGTGGGCCTGATGCTTGTAGCGGCCCACCCGGCCCCGCAATTGATACAGTTCGCTCAGACCGAATCGGTCCGCCCGATCAATGATGATGGTGTTCGCGTTCGGGATATCGAGGCCGCTCTCGATGATGGTGGTGCTGACCAGCACGTCCGCCTCCGCATTGACGAACTTGGTGAACACCTCCTCGAGATCATCGTCGTCCATCTGGCCGTGCCCGACGATCACCCGCGCCCCCGGCACCAAATCCCGAATGCGCAGTGCCGTGGCTTCGATTGTGGCGACGCGATTGTGCAGAAAGTAGACCTGTCCGCCGCGATTCAGTTCCCGACGGATGGCGTCGCGGACGAGTCGGTCGTCGTAATTGGCGACGATGGTTTCCACCGGCAGGCGATCCTGCGGTGCGGTTTCGAGCGTGCTGAGATCCCGGGCACCGGTCAGGGCCATGTAGAGGGTTCGCGGAATCGGGGTCGCCGAGAGCGTCAGAACGTCCACGGTGCGCCGCAGCAGTTTGAACTGCTCCTTGTGTTTGACGCCGAACTTCTGTTCCTCGTCGACGATCACCAGCCCGAGATTCTTGAAATCGACATCGGCCGAAACGATCCGGTGCGTGCCGATGAGGATATCGACGGTTCCGGCCTGGGCGGCGGCGAGGGCGGCGCGCTGCTGTTTGGGGGTGCGGAAACGCGAAAGCAGTTCGATGCGCACCGGGTATTCCGCCATGCGTTCGCGGAAGCTGTTGTAGTGCTGCTGGGCGAGCACGGTGGTGGGAACCAGCAGGGCCACCTGTTTGCCGCTCATCACGGCCTTGAACGCCGCGCGGATTGCGACCTCGGTCTTGCCGAAACCGACGTCGCCGCAGAGCAGCCGATCCATCGGCTTCGGCGTCTCCATGTCCCGCTTTACGGCGAGGATTTCCCGCAGCTGATCCGGCGTTTCTTCGAACTCGAAGGCCGCTTCGAATTCGCGCTGCCAGGGGGTGTCCGCGGTGAAGGCGTGTCCGGTCTGGGTCTGGCGGGCGGCCTGGACGGCGAGGAGTTCGGCCGCCAGATCGCGAACGGCCACCTGCGCCTGTTGTTTGGCCTTGGTCCAGCGGGTGCCGCCGAGGGTGCTGAGTTGCGGTCGGGCCTTGCCGGCGCCGACGTACTTGCTGACGAGGTGCGCCTCGGTCACCGGGACATAGAGCCGGGGTGCTTCGCCGCCGGTTTCGCGGGCGGCAAATTCCAGGACCAAACACTCGGGCCCGGTCTTGGGTGCGGCCCCGTCCGCTGTCCCGCGTCCCGTCGCCTGGAGCCGCTGCAGGCCGCGGTAGATCGCAATGCCATTCTGGAGATGCACCACGTAATCGCCTTCCTCGAACTCGGTGAAATCGACTTCGAAGACGGAGCGCATCGCCTGCGCGTGGGCTGACTTGAGTCGGCGTGGACGGGAGATTTTGTAGCGTCCGTAGATTTCCGCATCCGTGACCACGATGAGGTGGGCGCTCTCGATGGAGAATCCCCGCGACAGGGAACCCGCCAGCAAGCGCAGACCCTTGCCCGGTTTGCCGAGACCGTATTCGGTCCAGAGTTCCCCGAACCGCTGGCGCTCGCCCTCGGTATTGCAAAAGACCTGGACCTGATGTGCGGTGCGCAACCAGCGATGGATCTGTTCGAAGAACGCCTTCCGCTGCGCCTCGGCGATCGCCGCTTCCGGCAGGGTCGCCGCCATGGGCCGGTATGCTTCCAGGGAATGAATCGGCGGACAAATCGCCGCGGAAACCGCGGGTGGCGGTGGTTCCGCGAAATCCAGATCGGGGGCGAGGAGGTTTTCGTCCGTGGCCGTCTCCCGCAGTTCGAGACAACGGATGCCCCGTTGGGCGGCTTCGGTCAGCAAGTCATCCCAAGTGACGAGGAAGGGGTCCGTCGCCGGCACCCGTTGTTGATACTCCAGCGCCTTCATGCGCAGGTCGTCGGGCGCGCAGAGGATCAGGAGGGCGCCGGCGGGCAGGTGATCCAACAGCGTGGCGAGCGGTGCCCGCGGGTGAACGCCCCGCGCCGTTTCGCCGACCCCGGGTCGTTGCAGCAACAGGCCGAGTTCCCCGGCGGGCGGGATGATGACCTTCGTGATCGAATCGCGGCTGGTCTGCTGGTGCGGATCAAACTCGCGCAACGATTCCAGTTCATCGCCGAAGAATTCCAATCGGACCGGCCAGGGTGAACTGAGTGGCCAGAGATCCACGATGCCGCCGCGCCAGGCGAGTTCGCCCTTGTGCGAAACCTGGGCTTCGGGTTCATAACCTTGTTCCTCCAGCCATTCGATCAGATCCAGCGGATTGCAGGTGTCGCCTTGTCGCAGCGTCCGAAGGCGCTGCCGCAGGTCGGTGGGCGCAAAGGTGCGCTGCAGGAGCGCCGTCACCTGGGTGACCACGAGCGGGGCCCGGCTCGGTTCGCCGGCCGTCAGGGACAGCGCCACCAGCGATTCCAAGCGTTCGGAAATGACATCGGCGGCCGGCAGTTTGTGCTCGTGCGGCAAGGTATCCCAAGGGGGAAAGAACCAGGCCCGTTCCGTGACCGCGTCGGCACTACCGGCGGATTTGCTCGCGGGCGTCCGACCCTCCGGCCAGGCCCGCAGCCAGGTTTGCAGGTCGGCGTGAAACGTCTCCTGCTCCTTGAGCCCGGCCGTGACTACCACCAGCGGGCGCCGGGGACAAAGCCAATGCAGGCCCGCCACCACCAGCGGATGGGCCGCCCCGATCACGTCGGAGAGTTCGATGGCCTCGGCCCCGCCGCGATCGACTTCCGCAGCCACCCCGGCGAACAGGTGCGCGGGAGAATCCGCGGACGCGGCAACGGGCGTTGCGGCGGGTGCGGTGGAGTCAGCAGGAGTGACGGATCCCAAGGTGTCGGGAACGTGGGCGGGTACCCCATCGGGTCAAGCACGGCGAAGGGCGTACGCGGGCACGCGATGGGGCGGTCAACGGGATTGGACAATTCCGCGCCAGAGGCCAAACAGGAGGGATGAAAAATACCCTTTCGCCGTGGGGGCGAATTGCCGCGTTGTGCTGCCTGCTGACCGGAATCGTCCGGGCGGAGGATTCGCTCCCTTACCGCCAGGCCCGGGACGTGGTGTATGGCGAGGTGCACGGAACGGGTTTGCTCATGGATGTCTTTACCCCGACGACGCGGACCAACGGCCTCGCGGTGGTGGATGTGGTCAGTGGCGCTTGGAGTTCGGATCGCAATAAGATCCGGGATCACACGCTCGCTCAGATTTATCAAATATTCTGTCAACGCGGCTACACCGTGTTCGCCGTGCGGCCGGGTTCAAAAAGCCGTTACACCCTGGCCGAGATGGACAAAAACGTGAAAACGGGGGTGCGCTTCATCAAGGATCACGCGGCGGACTACGGCATCAATCCCGCACGCCTGGGACTCACCGGCGCCTCGGCGGGAGGACACCTCGCCACCCTGGCGGCGCTGACCCCCGAGCCGGAAAATCCGGACGCCCGCGACGTGGGGCAACGCCGCGGTACGCAGGTCAAAGCGGTGGCCGTTTTCTTCCCGCCGACGGATCTGCTCGAATGGGACACGGGCAAACCGGCCGATCCCCAGATTGTCGTTCCGGTCCTGTTCGTCGGGGGGGGCACCAATCACACGGCCGAGGAAATCGCTACCCGGGCCCGTCAGGCGTCGCCGCTTCATCGCGTCACCAAACCGGAGGTGCCCTTCCTGATTTTTCATGGCGATGCCGATAAAACCGTACCGCTGTCGCACTCGCAAAAACTGGTGGCCGCGATCAACGCCGCCGGGGGCTCGGCGGAATTGGTGATCAAGCCCGGCGGCGGACACCCGTGGCTGACGATGCCGGAAGAGGTCAAAAAGATGGCCGATTGGTTCGACAAGCAACTGGTGCTCCCATAAGCACGGGCCATTCCCTATGCTGCAAAAGTCGTTCACGAAACTACTGCCGTTGGCGCTCGCATTCTGCCTGGGGGACCGGGTCCGGGCGGAGGATATTCCGGACAAGACCCGCGCCTGGAACAAAATCCCGGCCTGCGAATACCTCGCCAACAAGTACAACGACGGGGACAGTTTTCAGGCGAAGGTCGCGAATGAAGTGCGTTGGCTGCGCCTGCCCTACGTGGACACTCCCGAGGCGGACGAACGGTTTGCCACCCGCAACGAGGAACAGGCGAAGCATTTCGGGATCTCCCCGTCGGAGGTGACGACTGCGGGCAAGGAGGCCTCAGTCGCCACGGCGAAACTGCTGTCCCAGCCCTTCACCGTTTACACCCGCTGGGCCAGCGCCGCCGGGTCCACCCGATTGCCGCGCTTTTCCGCGTTCATCGAGTTGTCCGACGGCCGGGATCTGGGGGAGGTCCTGTTGTCGATGGGCCTGGCCCGGGTGAAGGGCACCAAAATGAATACGCCCAAGGGCGAAACGGTGGAGGTGTATCAGGCCCGGCTGGAAAAGCTCGAAGCAGAGGCCAAGGCTCGAGGCGTGGGGATTTGGGCGCACGCCGCGGGGAAGAAATGACGGAAGGCGGCGGGTCCGGAGTAGGGTTGCGGGGAAACTTGCGGACCGGGCGTCACCGGGGCTGACTTGACGGCGTGCCGCACTTGGAATCCTGGAGACGTCGTATCCGTGCCTGGCTGCTTTGTGCGGCCGCGACCTTCCTGTTGGCGGCCGCCCGGGGGGCGGACTGGCAGGCGGGTCCGGGTCACCGCTGGCAGACGCTGCCGGCGGTTCCCGGACATGCGCCCGGCTTTACCCGCCTCGACGGGTCGTTCACGGGCATCACCTTCACGAATGACCTGGCGGAATCGCGCTGGCTGACCAATCGAAATCTCCTGTCGGGCGCCGGCGTGGCGCTGGGCGATGTGGATGGCGACGGGCGGTGCGACATCTTCTTCTGCGGCCTCGATCGCCCTGATCAGTTGTACCTCAACCTGGGCGATTGGCACTTTACCAACAGCACGGCCACCGCGTTCGCCGGCGCCGCGGCACGGTCGGCGCTGGGAAACTCCACCGGAGCGGCCTTCGCCGATATTGACGGTGATGGAGACTTGGACCTGTTGGTTAACACCCTGGGGCACGGCACGCACCTGTTCGTGAACGATGGGCACGGACATTTTTCGGAGGCGACCGCGGCGGCGGGATTGGCGACGCAAACCGGGGCCACGTCGCTCGCTCTGGCGGATGTGGATGGTGACGGGGACCTCGATTTGTACGTCGCCAATTTCCGGCCGACGACCATCATGGACGAGCCCAGTGCGCATTATCGCATGCAGGTGGTGAACGGTCAGCCGCGGGTGCTGGCTTTCAATGGGCGACCGGTGACGGAACCGGATTTGACCAACCGGTTCATTGTCACGGCGAACGGTCAGGTGCAGGAATGCGGCGAAGCGGACGTGCTCTGGCGCAATGACACGCCGCCGGGCGGGGCGCCGCGATTTGTCGCGGTCCCGTGGACGGAAGGCGCGTTTCTGGATGAGTCGGGTAAGGCTTTGTCGGACGCCGTCCGGGACTGGGGATTGGCCTGCCGCTTTGGCGATCTCAACGGCGATGGCTTGGTGGATCTGTATGTGTGCAACGACCTGTGGACGCCGGATCGCGTCTGGCTGAACACCCGCCGTCGCCCGGGCGAGATTCGCTTTCAGGCGGTTTCCCCGCTCGCGGTGCGCGCGAATTCCACCTTTTCCATGGGGGTCGATTTCGGGGATCTGAATCGCGATGGGAACACGGATTTTTTCACGGTGGACATGCTGAGCCGATTCCACACGAATCGACAAACGCAACTCGCGGGGATGTCTCCGGTGGCCCGGTTTCCGGGGCGATTTAATGAACGGGAACAGGTACAGCGGAACTGTCTTCAGCTGGGACGGGGCGACGGCACCTATGCAGAAACCGCCTGGCAATCGGGGGTGGCGGCGAGTGAGTGGTCCTGGGGACCGGTTTTTCTCGATGTGGATCTGGACGGTTACGAAGACATTCTGATCACCAACGGACAATGGCGTGATTTTCAGGACAGCGATGGCGCGGAGCGATTGCAGGCGGCGCAGCGGGGCGGGCGGACGTTGACTTCGGCAGAAATTGCCGCGCTGGTGCGGAGCTTTCCCAATTTTGCCACGCCCAATGTGGCGTTTCATAACCGCGGGGCGGCCGCCGCGGGTTTTGTCCCCCGGTTCGACGAGGTCGGCGTGCAGTGGGGTTTTGCAGCGAGCGGCGTTTCTCAGGGTGCGGCCCTCGCGGATCTGGACGGGGACGGCGACCTGGATGTGGTCATGAACAATCTGATGGAAGCTCCCGGGTTGTATCGGAACGAAGCGGCGGGCGCACGCGTGGCCGTGCAACTGAAGGGTCGCGCGGGGAATCAACAGGGGATTGGTGCCGCCGTGGTGCTGCGCTGGATGGGGGCGGAGGCAAAGGCTGGTGGGTTGCCCCGGGAACAGCGCGTCGATTTCATTGCGGGCGGACGGTATCTGGCCGGGGATGAAGCCCGACGGACGTTCGCCGCCGCAGTCGGTGAGAGTTATGAACTGGAAGTGACCTGGCCGGATGGACGTCGCAGCGTGGTCTCCGGTGTGTCGGCCGGACGTTTGTATGAATTGAGCGAACCCGACGATGCCCCGGTGCCGGCCGCGCCGACGCGGAACGGACCGAGCTTTGTCGATGTCACCGCAGCGTTGAATCACCGGCATGTGGACGAGGATTTTTCCGATGCCGGTCGGCAGCCCTTGATTCCCCGGCGTTTGTCGTCGCTGGGCCCCGGGGTCACTTGGGCTGACGTCAATGCGGACGGTCACGACGACTTGCTGGTGGCGACGGGCAAGGGCGGACGCCTGGCCGTGTTGGTGGGGGATGGGCAGGGTGGCTTTCGTTCCCTCGATGAACCGCCGTTCAATCGCGTGCAGGGACGGGATCTCACCACCGTGCTGAGTTTGCATCCGGGGATGCTGTTTGCCGGGGTGGCCAATTACGAAGATGGCCAGACCAATGGCGGCTGCGTGGCCATCTTTGACTCGGAATCCAAACGGGCGGGGACGAGTCTTAGCGGTCAGCTTTCAAGCGTGGGCCCGCTGGCGGCGGCCGATGTGGATGGGGATGGAACCCTGGAGATATTTGCCGGTGGACGCGTGATTGCGGGACGCTATCCCGAACCTGCGACGTCCTTGCTGCTGGGGACCGCCGGCGGTCGCTTGACGGTGCAACGCCGGTTTGAATCGCTGGGACTCGTCAGCGGCGCCTGCTTCTCGGACCTGAATGGGGACGGTCGCCCGGAATTGGCGCTCGCGACGGAATGGGGTCCGCTCCAGGTCTTTCGCAATGTCGGCGGGGTTCTGGAGCCTTGGGACGTGCCGGTCACCTCCGCGCGCTCGACGGATCCGCGGAAGTTGTCCGGATATTCGGGCCTTTGGAATTCCATCATCGCGGGCGACTTCGATGGCGATGGCCAGATGGATTTGGTCGCGGGCAACTGGGGTGCCAACACGCGGGTGAGCCAGTCCGCGGACTTTAGCGCCGATCCGGCGCCGGCGCGGTTGTGGTACGGCGACCTGGCCGGTCAGGGCGGCGGAGTGATGGACATCTTTGAATCGTCCTTCGCTGGCGGCCGCGAAGTGCCGGCGCGCGAGTTGATGGCGGTGCGGGCGCTATTTCCGCAGGCAGCGGAGAAGGTGCCCTCGTTTGCGGCCTATGCCCGGATGTCGCTGTCGGAACTTTTTGGGGATGCCCTGGGCCAGTCCGCTCATGTCGATGCGCAATTCTATGATTCCATTCTGCTGCTGAATCGGGGCGATCATTTTGAACTGCGGCGTCTGCCGGACCAAGTGCAACTGGCACCGGTGTACGGGCTCGCGGTGGGCGATGCGGATGGCGATGGGCGCGAGGACGTTTTTGTGGCGCAGGGATTTTTCGCCGTGGATCCGTTTCGCAATCGCGCGGATGCCGGTCGCGGGGTCTGGCTTTATGGCGATGGCCAGGGCGGGTTTCGTCCGGATCTGCTCTCGGGGGTCGCCGTTTATGGTGAAGCGCGCGGGGCGGCGCTGGCGGATTTTGATGAGGACGGCCGGGTGGATTTATGTGTCGCGCAAAATGGCGCGGCGACCACGCTCTGGCGCAATACGGCGGCCCAACCCGGGCTGCGTTTGACTCTGGAAGGCACCGCGGAAAATCCGGGCGCCGTAGGCGCGGTGGTGCGCCTGCGTTGGGGAGCCGCGTTTGGGCCGTGGCGGGAACGTCATGCGGGCGCGGGCTACTGGAGCAGTGACAGTCCCGTGATGGTGCTGGGAGGCCGGCCGGGAGCGGACGCGGTGGAAGTTCGGTGGCCGGGTGGAAAATTGACCACCCACGCTCTTCCTGTTGGGGCCAAGCGATTGACGGTCCGGGCGCCGGGACCATGACGGCGCGGCTCCGAT
Organism: Verrucomicrobiota bacterium; assembly: GCA_947471985.1. Taxonomy (GTDB): domain Bacteria; phylum Verrucomicrobiota; class Verrucomicrobiia; order Limisphaerales; family UBA9464; genus CANIZL01. The sequence goes on from CANIZL010000033.1 coordinate 27,603, forward strand.
CTGCGCCTCGCTAATCAGCGGGTTTGATTGGCCGACGGGCGGCACGGTGCGCAGATTTATCGCGTGCTTCCCCTCGCGGATAAAACCATCGCGAACTGGCGCGGCTGGCTCGGTCGCAGCGGCGGTTGGTTGCTGGTGGTCGGGCTTTCGCTGTCGGCGCTGTCAGCGCGGGCGGCGGCGGGACCGGATTTCACCCGGGAAGTGCGCCCGATCCTGGAGAAGCGTTGCGGCACCTGTCACGGCCGCTTGCAGCAGAAGGGCAAGCTTCGCTTGGACGCCGCGAGCCTGGTGCGCCAAGGCGGCAAGCACGGTCCGGCCGTGGAGCCGGGTCAGCCTTCGGTCAGCCGACTTCTTGTCCGAGTTCTCAGCACCGACAACGAGGAGCGCATGCCGCCCGAGGGAGCGCCGCTGGAGGCCGGACAGATCGCCATCCTGCGGGCTTGGATCGAGGGCGGTGCCGTGGTGCCGGAGAAGGAAGTCGTCGCGCCCGCCCCGGCCGAGCATTGGTCGTTTCAACCCATTCGGCGCCCGGCGGCTCCGCCCGTGCGTGCGGCATCCTGGCCGCGGAACCCGGTGGATGCCTTCATCCTCGCGCGACTGGAGGCCCGTGGATTGCCTCCGGCCGCCGAGGCCGCACCGGCAAGTTTGTTGCGCCGGATTTATCTCGATCTGACCGGACTGCCCCCGGCGATCGCCGAGCAGGACGCCTTCGCCGCCGAGGCCGCCACGAATGCGCCTGCGGCGCTGGACGTGGTGATTGATCGCCTGCTGGCCCGCACGGCTTACGGCGAACGCTGGGCGCGCCATTGGCTGGATCTGGTGCGCTACGCTGACAGCAACGGCTATGAACGCGACGCAGCCAAACCACTGGTCTGGCAGTACCGCGACTACGTCATCCGGTCGCTGAATGCGGACAAGCCGTATCCGCGTTTCGTGCAGGAACAACTCGCGGGCGATGAACTGCCGGATGCGTCGCGGGAGACCGTGATCGCCACGGGCTTTCATCGGCTGGGTCACTGGGACGACGAACCGGCCGACGTCGATGCGGACCGGTTTGATCAGTTGGACGATTTGGTGCGGACGACCTCGGAGGCATTTCTGGGGCTCACCTTGGGTTGTGCGCGGTGTCATGATCACAAGTTCGAACCGTTGTCGACCCGGGACTACTACGCGCTGACGGCGGTATTTGCTCCGCTGCGACGACCGCAGGATGGGCGCACCGAGCGGACGCTGCCGGCGGGATCGCCTGCCGAGTTGGCGGCCCTGGCGGCCCGCGATCGGGAACTGACGCGCCTGGAGGACGAAGCCCGGGCGGTGCGGGCGAAATTCCGGGACGAATACATTCAAGACGATCGCTGCCCGCTGCCGGCGGAAAGTCTGAAGGCCTGGCGGACGCCCCCGCCGCAACGTTCGGAAGCGCAGAAAAAGCAGGTCGCCGAATCCACCAAATCCCTGGATGAAGCCGCGGAGCGGGCGTGGCTGGAGCCCGTGCGTCAACGTCTCGCCGAACTGGAACAGGGCAAACAAGCGCAACGCACTGCGGTTCCTGATCTCCTGCACGGATACTTTTTGCAGGAGCCGCCCGGCGCCCCGATTCCCGCCACGCAGGTGTTGGTACGCGGAAATCCGCACCGGCCCGGTGATACGGTGGTGGCCGCCGTTCCGGCGATCCTCGACGCGAAACCACTGGTCAAACCGGACGACATCACCCGCACCTCCGGCCGGCGTCTGGCCTTCGCGCGCTGGCTGACGGCACCGGAAAATCCGCTGCTGGCGCGCGTGATCGTCAATCGCGTCTGGCAGCAGCATTTCGGCACCGGGCTGGTGCGCACACCGGGCGACTTCGGGCTCATGGGGGAGCCCCCAACGCATCCGGAATTGCTCGATTGGCTGGCGCACTGGTTCATTCACGATGCCGGGGGATCCCTGAAAAAGCTGCATCGCCTGCTGCTGACCAGCCGCACCTGGCGCATGGCACGACAACCGGCTGTCGATGTGTCCACGGTCGATCCGGAGAACCGTCTGTGGTCGCATGTGCCGTATCGTCGGTTGGAGGTTGAAGCCATTCGTGATTCGATGTTGGCGGTGAGTGGGCAGCTCAATCCGCAGCCGTTTGGTCCGCCGATGTTTCCCGACATTCCGTCGCAGGCGCTCGAAGCCAACACGGACAAGGCGAGCATCTGGACCGCGTCCAGTGAGGCCGAACAATCGCGTCGCACGATCTACGCGTTCATCAAACGTGGCTTGGTGGTACCGATGCTCGAGGTGCTGGATCTCTGTGATACGGTGCAATCCGCGCCGCGGCGACAAATCACCACCGTCGCCCCGCAGGCTTTGACCTTGTTCAACGGGACGTTTGTGAACACGCAGGCCAGGCACCTGGCGGCGCGTTTGCGTCGCGAGGCGGGGGTGGACGTGATCGCGCGGATCGATCTGGCCTATCGACTGGCCTTGGGACGCCGTCCCCGGCCGGCGGAGGTGTCCGCCTTGCAGGAATTTCTCAATCGCGAACGGGCGTCTCGGTCGGCGGAGCCAACCGTGGCGGGCGCGTCGTCGCCGGACGAACAGGCCTGGGTGCAAGTTGCGCGCGTGGTGCTCAATCTCAACGAGTTGGTCTATCCGGATTAAGTTCGATGAATCCCAATCGCTTTTCTCCCCACCGCACGCTGGGCGCGCGCACCCGCCGGGACTTTCTGGCGCAGGCCGGCGGCGGTTTTGCCAGCCTGGCGTTGGTGGATCTCCTCACCCGCTCCGGGGTGTCGCTCGCGGCGGCCGCTTCCGCGCGATCTCCGGCCTTACCACCGCTCCCGCATTTCCGTCCCAAGGCCAAGCGCGCCGTGTTCCTGTTCATGAACGGCGGTCCGAGTCAGGTCGATACCTTCGATCCCAAACCCGCCTTGGTTCGCTGGCAGGGGAAGGCCTACACGGGCGACGCGAAGGTGGGTTCGAATGGCCGCCCCGTCGGTCGATTGATGCCCTCGCCTTTCGAGTTCCAGCGGCATGGTCAAAGCGGGTTGGAGATCAGCAGTCTGTTCCCGCACACGGCCCGGTTTGCGGACGATCTGTGCGTCATTCGCTCAATGCACAGCGATACGGCGGCCCATGCGAGCGGTTGCCTGCAGATGAACAGCGGCCGTGTGTTTATTGGCCATCCGTCGCTGGGCGCGTGGTTGAGTTACGGGCTGGGGTTGGAGAACGAGAATCTGCCGGGCTTTGTGGTCATGACGGATCCCCGCGGAGGACCGATTGGCAGCGCCTCGAATTGGTCCGCGGGGTACATGCCGGCGGCGTATCAGGGGACTTTGTTTCGCAGTGCCGGCTCGCCCTTGCTGGATCTTGCCACGCCGCCCGGGACCACGGATCGCACCCAACGGCACGCCCTGGATTTGCTGAACGAATTGAATGGGCAGCACCTGTCGGATCCCGCCCGGGCGCAGCATTCCGAGATTGCGGCGCGAATGGCTTCCTATGAGCTGGCGTATCGCATGCAGTCTTCCGCGGGGGAAGTGGTGGATCTTGGCCGGGAATCGGCGGCCACTTTGGAGCGCTACGGCATTAACGATCGGGTGACGGCCGACTTCGGTCGCAAATGCCTCATCACCCGTCGGCTGTTGGAACGGGGTGTCCGTTTCATTCAGCTCTATTCCGGTGGCGGGCATATCGAGGACACCTGGGATGGACATAACGATTGTCTCAATAACCACCGCCTGCACGCGGCGGAGACGGATCGCCCCATTGCCGCGCTGATGGGGGATCTCAAGCAATTGGGTCTGTGGGACGAAACCCTGCTGATCTGGGGCGGGGAATTTGGTCGTACGCCGACGAGTGAGGGCGTGGACAAACCGGGGCGGGATCACAACTGGCACGGATTTTCCATGTGGCTGGCCGGGGCGGGCGTGCGGGGCGGTCAGGCCATCGGGGCGACGGATGAATTCGGGTTCAAAGCGGTGGAGCAGCCAGTCCATGTCTCCGATCTGCACGCGACAATCCTGCACTTGATGGGGTTGGATCACCGTCTGCTGAGCTATTTTAACGGCGGCCTCGATCAGCGACTCACCGGCGTCGTTGAGCGGAATGTGGTAACCCAGGTGCTGGCCTGACGGCGGCCGGTCTCCGGCCGATTCAGACCGCGATGCTCGGGACGGCGCGGGGCGGAGGGACCGCGGGCCCGGCGGGAAGACCTTCCGGGCGGGCGCGGGTGGGGAAGCCGGCGTAGGTGCGGTTCGGCAGCAGGCGCTCATGCTTCATCACGACGCTGTGCGGTGCGACGCGGGTGTGGGCCCCGATTTCCGCGCCGTAGAGCAGGATTGCATTCTGGCCCACGGTGGCGCCCCGGTGGATCGTGACCCGGTCGATCTTGAGGACCCGATCCTCAAACGTGTGTGCTTGAAACAGGCAATCGACCGTGGCGTCATCCTCGACCGAGAGCATGTCGGGATCGGGAAGATCGTGCGCAAAGCCGCCGCCCAAAACCACGCGTCGACCGATGCGGACGCCGGTGGTGCGGAGGAGGGCATTGAGCAGGAGGCTGCCTTCCAGCAGGAGAACCAGATCGATGGCGTAGAGACTCCAAGCCAGGCACACGAAATCCCAGCGGCTGGCCCAACACGACCACAAAGCGTGCACTCCGGGACGCACCCGGCCCAGCAGCGCCCATTTGAGGGCGATCACCATCAAGGCCGATGCCGTGATGATGGAGAGATGAATCAGCGGTACAGCCAACCACAGCCAGGCCGATCCTGCCAGAGCGCCCTGAGCGAACAGCATCAGGCTGAACCACGCCGACAACAGCGCGGCCGGCGGCACGGGCAGGGCAAAACGCAACAGCTCCCAGGTGACCCGATTCGCGTAGCGCAGCAAATTAGGCTCGTGCGTGAGGCGACGATCCTCCTCGATGATCTGCCGGCGCGGCAGTTCAAACGGCGGATGTCCAAACCAAGCCGAATCGGCGCGAATTTGCGTGGCATCGGCCACCGTGCCCACGCCCAGCAGAATGTCGTCCGGCAATTCTTGCCCGGCGGCGATAACCACACCGTTGCCGAGAAACGTATTGGTGCCGAGACGCACCGGCGCAACGGTGACCGTGCCACGATGGATCCGCGGCCCCCCAAGATAAATTCCGTCCGCGCAAAACGTATTCGCCCCGATGCTCACTGTTTCGGGGAGGGTATCGATCAACCCGCTGATTTCGCATCCGGGGCCAATTTTCATGCCCGCGCAGCGCAACCAGAAGGGCCAAAACAGCGTGCCGTAGAGCCAGCGACCGGCGGAGTCGACGAGTCCGGCTTTCAACCAAATCCGCACGTACCCCGGATGCCATCGACGGGTGACTCCGGCCGGAATCCGCCCCATACCCCGGCAGACGAGGGCTTCCATGAGAAGGGTCAAGGGCACCGAAAAAGCTGCGACGAGAAGGGCGGCGAAAAATACCTGATGATTGGCAGAGGGATGCTGCAACCACGCGATGGCATCGTCGGAGTCGATCTGATGGAGGCGGGCCAGGCCGAGGGTCAGCAGCTCGGTGGGTAAGGCCAGGATCACGAGGAGCGCGAGACGTGCGGCCACGAGGCAGAGGCCGACCCAGTGCGGCGAAACGGGGCCGTTGTCGCGGGGCAGGGTGGGCGCGGGTGGGGAGGTTCCGACCGGGCGCGCGGGAATGCCGTCCCAGCGTTCGCCGGCGGGAATCCGGCCACCCCGGGGCAGCGCGGCGCGGGCGTTCAGAAAGGTGTCCGTTTCCAGGTGCGTGTCGCCGCCGACGCCGGCGTGGGTCTCCAGCGTGCTCCGGGCACCCACAGTCACCGGGGAGATAATCAAATGCCGATCCGCCAATTCCGTGAGCTGCAGGCTGGCATCCTGGCCGAGGGTCACGTCATCCCCGATCTCCAACAGGTCCCAGCCGCCGTGGAAAAGATCCACGCCGCGGTGCAAGTGGACGCGCTGACCGATTCGAGCGCCCAAGGCCCGCAAGGCGGAGTTTTGAAACTCGGTTCCCTCGATGACCCACCACGGCACGAATCGGAGGGTCTGCAGCACCATCCAGTGACGGACATAAAACCAACCCCAGACCGGGGCGTGTTGCGGTCGGTACCGGCCGATCAGGCCCCATTTGACCGCCGCTCCGAGTCCGATCACGAGCGGGGTGAGGGCGGTGATCACCAGTAAGCCCAAGGCCGGTCCCACCAAGGTTAGCGTCACCAAGCCCATTTTCTCGGCAAGCCAGGGCAGGGCGTGGAACGCGGCCAGGTACGCCAGGCCGGCGCTGACACTGACCGTGACGAGCATCCACGCGGCTTGGATGAGGGTGGCGAAAATCGGGCGACCGGCGGTGGCGGTCGCGATCTCCCGTGAAGGGGTGGGCATCTCGGTTGGCGGTGCCACTCGTTGCGCCAGCACGCCCGCCGACCGGCATTCGTACAAATCGCGAACCGTCAGTGTCGCCGTCGCCGGATCCTCGCGCAGTCCGGAGATGGCGATCGCCGCGCTCAGCGAATCGCCGCCCAGATCATCAAAGAAATCGGCGTGGACCGAAATGTCTCCGTGGCTCGGGAAGACCTGGTGGAACACCGCCACTATGCGGGCTTCGGCACCCTCTTCCGTGTCTTCGGTCGATCGCGCCGATGGTCGGCTTGTGGCCTCCAGAGCGGGAAGTTGGCGACGATTTATTTTGCCGCCGACCGACTTGGGCAGCTCGGGCAGGCAACCGAAGCGGGCGGGAATCATGTAGACCGGCAGCAAGGTCTTCAGGGTCCCTTTCAGGGTGTCGAAGCAGGGCGGGGTAGCGGGAGTTGCCGGCACGATCCAGGCGACCAGAAACTCCTGGGCGCCCTCACCCTGCACCCGGCAGGCGGCTTCGCGGACACCGTCGCATTCGGCCAACCGCGCCTCGATCGCTTCCAATTCCACCCGGTATCCCCGCAGCTTCACCTGCGAATCCATCCGACCAAAATAGAGAAACGTTCCATCCGGGCGCCGGCTGACGAGATCGCCGGTGCGATAAATCCGTCCCAGTTGCGGGTGCTGCGGGAATTTTTCCTGGGTGAGTTCGGCTCGATTGCGATAACCCCGGGCCAGACCCGCACCACCGAGGCAGAGTTCGCCCCGTTCGCCCAGGGCGACTTCCTGCAGGGACTCGTTGAGCACCCACGCCTGCATGCCGGGGATCGGCCGGCCGATGGAGATTTCCTCGCCCGGTCGGATTTGCGTGCGCAAGGCGGTGACCGTGCATTCGGTCGGGCCGTAGCCATTTTCCAATCGGCGACCGATCGACCATCGGTCCGCCACATCGCGCGGCAGGGCTTCGCCACCGACGTAAAGCAGACGCAATCCGGGCAATGCCGCCGCTGGATCCGGACAGCCTGTGGATCGCAGGAGGGTGGGCGGTGGGCATAACACGGAAATTCGCTCCCGGGCGAGCCACGGAATCAGATCGGGCCCCAGCCGGGACGCTTCATCGTCCATGACCACCACCGTTGCCCCGGCGGCCAGGCCGAGCCACAGCTCTTCCACCGATGAGTCATAAGCCGGCGAGGATCCCTGGGCGACGCGATCGCCGGGGGCGAGCCCGAATTCCGCCAGATCCGACGCCACGAGATTGGTGATCCCTTGATGCTCGATCATCACCCCTTTCGGGCGACCGGTTGTGCCGGAGGTGTAGATCACGTACGCCAGACTTCGGGGGGACAACCATTCCGGAGACGGCAGCGGTTCAAATCCGGGGGCCCGGGTATTGGGGTTGATCCGTGCGGTCACTTGGCACACTCGATTCGGTGCCAGGCCGCAGGTTTTTAATCGGACGGATCCCGCACGATCCGTAAATACGGCCACGGCTTGGGCGTCGGCGAGAATTTCCCGAATCTGTTCCTCTGGAAATGCGGGATCGATGCAGGTATAGGCGGCGCCGGAGAGCAAGGCGGCGAGTTGGGCGCTGTAAAGATGTTCCGAATCCTTGGGAAGCAGAATGCCCACCACGCAGTCCGGGGAAACCAGCGGCTGTAGAAATTCCGCGAGGAATCGCGCCTGGTGGTGGAGTTCGGCGTAAGTGATCACCCGGCGCTCCGATCGATTCGTTGCCGGAGGGATATCGATCGCGGGATGATCCGGCCATCGCCGGACGGCAGCGAGGAAGAATTCGTGGAGCGATCCCGGAGCCGCGACGGCGGGAACCGGAGGACCCTGCCCGGATTCGGCCCGACTGCTCATGCGGGCACCAGCGACGGCAGCGGAACCGTCGCGGACTCCAGGTGCCGCTGCAGATGGGTGGAGAGATGGGGCCGAAGGCGATGACGTTGCTCGTGCGTCAGGTGTTTGAAGCCCCGGATCTCACCCAGGCAAACTGCGCTGCCGCACCGACACGCGAACGGGTCGGCCATGTCGTACTCGGTGGCGTTGTAATCAAAGGTGACATCCTCCCAAGGAGCGATCGTGCGAACGGCGACGACTTCCCGTCCGCGAATGACTGTGTTCGGCTCACAATGATGGTTCATGAACCGCCAGAAATAGCGGTCGAGGATTTCCTCGGCGGAATGTCCCGGGTTGAGATCGACGTGCTGGGTTTCGCTGACCTGCACGGAATACCGCGAGGGACGCAGGGAGAGTTCGCCTTCGATGCGAAACATGCGCTCGCCGGACACGATCTGGCGGAGGGCAATGAGCCGGTATTCCCGCGCGGCGCGGACGACACCAACCAGGTTCTCTGGACATTCGTGAACCGGTAAAACCACGCCCGGGCTGATTTCAGTGGGCGCAAATACGCTGCCATTTTTCATCGGAGCATTTCGGGGCTGCGCATTTTAATAGATGATGCCCGCGAGGATCAAAAACTTAGGCGTGACTTTTATTACCGCGACCGGAAGTCGCCGGCAGCAATGATCCCAAAACCGGATCAATCCAGAGTCTGACGATACCGTTTGGCGCCCACAGCGAGGACGAGCACGGTGAAAACAGCGATGGGCCACGCGTGAGGAAACGCTTCATGAACAGTATTCCCCTTGAGCATGATGCCGCGAACGATGCGGAGAAAATGGGTCAACGGGAACACTTCGCCCAGCACCTGGGCCCACGGCGGCATGCCGCGGAAGGGAAACATGAATCCGGAAAGCAGCAGCGATGGCAGAAAGAAGAAGAAGGACATCTGCACCGCCTGCAGTTGATTGGCGGCGATGGTGGAAAAGGTGATGCCGACGGACAGATTCGCGGCAATGAAGATGCTCGTCAGGGCGAACAGGAGGAAAATGTTACCGACGATCGGCACGTGAAACACCAGGCGGGCCGCCAGGAGAATCAGGGTCACCTGCACGTACCCCACCAGAATGTACGGCACGATCTTGCCCAGCATCACTTCGATCGGTCGCGTGGGCATCGAAAGCAGATTCTCCATGGTGCCTCGTTCCCGTTCGCGGGTGATGGCCAGCGAGGTGATCATCACCATCGTCATGGTGAGCACCACTCCCATGAGGCCCGGGACGATGTTGTACTGGGTCACGGCTTCCGGATTGAAAGCCGGATGCACGCGCAGATCGATCACTGGAGCCGCGGGCGCCAGGCCGGCCAGCGGACCGCGCGCGTCAGCGCCCAGAGCGGTGACCATCAAGGTACGCAGGGCTCCAAGCGCATTGCCGGTCGCCGCAGGGTCGGTGGCATCCGCTTCCAACAACACGGACGGAGATTCGCCGCGTTGCAGGCGCCGGGAGAAATCCTCGGGAATGTGCAGCACAAATTGGGCGCCTCCACGATTGAGCAAATCGGTGGCTTCACGCCCGTCGCGGACTTCGCCGACGAAGGTGAAGTAACCGCTATTTTCAATGGCCTTCAGCAGGGTCCGCACCTGGGGGCCGTGATCGGCCAAGACCACCGCCGTGGGCAGGTGTTTGGGGTCCGAATTGATTGCGAATCCAAACAACATCAGCTGCATCAACGGCACGCCGATCATCATCGCGAACGTGAGCCGATCCCGCCGCATCTGGGTGAACTCCTTCACCACCAAGGCCCAGAAGCGCTGGAGGGACTGGCTGAAGCGGGGCGTGCTCACGGGGTGGCGAAATTATCCGGAGCCCGGCTCATGAGGTGAATGAACACATCCTCCAGGCTGGTCTTCACCTCGCTCCATTGATACTCCGGTGTTCGCCACGGTTGGATGGCCGCCGCAAGCGCCGGAGCGTCGTCGCTGCTCACGTGCAGGGTATTGCCGAACGCCACCGCATGTTGCACTCCGGGTGTGACGCGCAATTGAACCGCCAGCGCTGGCAACCGGGGGCCTGCCACCGACCAAGTGGTGAGACCGGCGCTCGCGATGACTTCCGTCACCGTTCCGCGCGCCAGCAGCCGGCCGTAGGCAATGTAGCCCAGCCGATGGCAGCGCTCCGCTTCGTCCATGTAGTGCGTGGTGATCAGCACCGTGAGTCCGTCCGCCGCCAGTTGATGGATCTGTTCCCAGAAATCCCGCCGGGCCTGGGGATCCACCCCGGCGGTGGGTTCATCGAGCAGGAGCAGTCGGGGGCGATGGATCAGGCAGGCGGCGAGGGCGAGGCGCTGCTTCCAACCGCCGGACAACTGCCCGGCAAGTTGGCGGGAACGTTGAGTGAGCCCGAGGCGTTCGAGACTTTGGTCGACCGCGTGGCGTCGATCCAGCACGCCGTAGATGCGCGCAACAAAATCCAGGTTCTCCCGGATGCTGAGGTCTTCGTAAAAACTAAAACGCTGGGTCATGTACCCGGCCTGACGTTTGATCTCCTCGCTCGCCGTGATGACATCAAAGCCCAGGCAGGTGCCGCTGCCCGCATCCGCCCGCAGCAAGCCGCAGAGCATGCGAATGAAGGTCGTCTTGCCGCTGCCGTTCGGACCGAGAAATCCATAGATCTCGCCGGTGCGAACCTGCAGGGAGATGTCGTTCACCACGGTGCGGTCGCCGAAACGCTTCGTCAGTCCCTGCACATCGATGGCGAGTGGCGATTCCATGGCGGTCAGCGTGGCCGGAAGGTCACGTCCACCGGCTGTCCCGGATGAAACCGCGGCGCTTCCTCCGGCCGAAGGGCCAGTTCAATGAGGTACACCAGTTGGCTGCGATTATCGCGGGAGTACAGCATGGGCGGGGTGTATTCCGCGTGGTTGGCAATGAAGGCGACCGTGGCGTTGGCCAGGTTGGTGGTGCCGTCCACCTGGACGATGGCGGGGTCGCCGAGGTGCAGCGTTCCCAGGCGGGTTTCGGGGACGAAGACCCGCACCTTGATTTGCGCGGGCGGTAGGAGGACGACCACCGGGCGACCGGCCGGCACCCATTCGCCCACGCGGAAAAGTGTGTCATGCACCTGGGCGGCCTGAAGAGCGCGGGGTTGCTTTTGCTCCAGCTCCCAGCGGGCCCGGGTCACGGCGGCTTCCAGCGTCGTTACTTCGGCTTCCGCGGCGGCGATTTGGTCGGGGCGCGCACCCAGTTCGGCCGTGGCCAGATCGGCCCGGATGCGGGTCAATCGTTCCGTCGCCTGCTGCGCGGAGGCCTCCGCTCGATCCCGTTCCTGGGGGGAGGCCACGTGCGTGTCGCTCAGGCGCACCAGTCGTTGCCGTTCGGCGGTGGCCAGCACGAGCGCGGCTTCGGCTTCCCCCAGTTGCGCGCGCAGGGAGCTCATTTCCGAAGGTCGGTGGCCTTTGCGCCGATCCGCCAGAGTGGCCCGCGCGCCTTGAACTTTGCCTTGGGCTTCCGCGAGGCGGGTGCTTTCAGGTTCGGGTTCCAATTCGAAAAGTGGCTGACCCGCTTCCACCGTCTGGCCGCGCTGCACGTGCAGGTGGACGAGACGTCCCGCCTGGGGTGCGGCGGCGTACACATACTCTCCCTCGACATAGCCCGACACGGTACTGCGAGGCGTCGGCCGGCAGCCAACGCCCCAGCCAGCGAGCGCGGCGAAGGCCAGGTACGGCACAACTGAGCGAAGCCAGTGGGGGGCAGCTTTCATGTTTTCGCGAAAGAGGATTAGTCCCTGATCGGTGCGATAGCACGGACGAAGCTGGCTGGCACTTCCCCTGTCCCCGAGGGTGGGTTTGGGTTTGGTTGAACCGAATTCAGCGTTGCCCGGTCTCACCCTTTCAATACACGCCATGAAGTTTTCCGAGCACGGACTCCGATCGGTCAGTCAATCCACTACGTTCCGGGATGGGAATCGCGGAGCGAACTGGTTCTGGGTGATGGCCTGGATGATGTGGGTCACGGCTGTTCCCGGAATGTGGGCCGCGGGTCCGGCGTTGGCGCACCATGAACCCGCTCAACCAAAATCCGGCCAGCCCGTTCGGATTATTGTTGATCGGAGTGTCGAGGGGCAATCGGGTGATCTGGTGGTGGAATATCAGAGCGTGGCTCCCGGCCAGTATGTGGCGAAGGCGAATCCGCAGTATTTGAAAGGTTGGACGGCGATCGCTTTGAGCGCGGGTCCGGGGGGTGAGTGGACGGCGGAGATTCCCGCCCGGGTGCAGCAGCACCGGCAGCTGATCCGCTACCGGGTACGGTCCGCGAAGTCCAAGGCGGTGGTGGTCCCGCCCCGCGAAGATGCCCAGGGGAATTTGGCGTACTTCGTGTATGACGGCGTGCCGGCCTGGCGTGGGGCGGTGAATCCGCGGGGTGATGCCGCGGCGCGGGATGTAAAAACGTTTCGATCGGAAGTCCTGACGCGGGTGCCGGTGTACCAATGGATTGCGGCCAAGGACGACGTGGAGAAGGTCCTGTGGCGGGAACCGAACAACTTCAACGGCGACGAGGCGCGGCACGCGTATAAGTACACCGGCACGCTGGTCTGCGATGGGGTGGTCTATGATCATGTTCGCTTCCGCGCCCGGGGTGGCGGTTGGCGGCACGCCATGGGGAAGAATATGTGGAAATTCAATTTCAACCCCGGGCACCGGCTTGAAGCCGCGGATGACTACGGTCGGCCCTATGCCGCCAAATGGGACAAGCTCAATCTCGGCGCCTGCATCCAGCAGGGCGACTACGGCATGCGGGGCGAGCAGGGGATGTTTGAATCGCTGAGCTTCCGACTCTTCAATCTCGCCGGCGCCGAGGCGCCGCACACGCATTGGATTCACCTGCGGGTCGTGACCGAGACCGAGGAATCCCCGGCGGATCAGTATCGCGGCGATTTTTGGGGGCTGTATCTGGCGACGGAGGAGATCGATGGGGCCTTTCTCAAGGAGCACGCTCTGCCCGAGGGGAATGTCTACAAGATCGATGGATTCGCGCCCCACGTCGAACACGTGGCCGATCCCACCCATGCGGATGGCGCGGATGCGCAAGCATTTCTCGCGCAGTTGATGCAGGGTGGCGCCGGCGAAAAATGGTGGCGGGCCAATGTCGATCTGCCGCGGTATTATGCCTATCGCGCGGTTCTGGAGGCCGTTCACCACTACGACGTCGATTCGGGAAAGAATTATTTCTTCTACCACAATCTGACGGCCCGTCGTTGGCAGGTGATTCCGTGGGATGTGGATCTTACCTGGGGAGAACGGATGTACGGCGGCGGTCAGGAACCCTTTGTCGACGCCGTTCTGCGCCGGTCGCCGGCCCTGCGGGCTGAGTACCAGGAACGGCTCGCGGAACTGATGGATCTTTTGCTGAACCCCGAAGCCCTCGGACGGCTTATCGATGAGCAGGCTGCCTGGATCTGGGATGCATCCGGTGGACTTTCCCTCGCCGATGCGGATCGGGCCAAATGGGATTATCACCCGATCATGTCCTCGCCGCTTTCCATTCGGGGAAAATCGGACCCGGGTCTATTTTATCGACGGAATCCCGCGAATCGCTTCGATGTCATGATCGCGGGGATGAAGAAATTCGCCGCGGGCCGGCAAGCGCATTTGGCCCGGCTGCTGACCGGCTATCAGCCGCCCGTGGCACCGCAGTTGACGGGGCCGAAAACGGTGCGCCCGATCGACGGTCCCCTGCGCTTGACGGCGACGGGGGAACCGGTGGCCGCGCACTATCGGTGGCGGTTGGCGGAGGTTTCCCGATCGAGCGGTGAGGCGACCCTACCCGCCACGCCGTGGCATCATGAAATCCTGCCGTTATGGGAATCCGCCGCGACGGACGGTGCCGGGATGGAGGTGCCTACGACCCGCATGGAACGGGGGCATACTTACCGGATTCGAGTGAAGGGCCAATCCCCTGATGGTCGCTGGAGTCGTTGGTCGGCCCCGCTGGAATTGGTCGCGGAATGACGGTTGAATCAGCGATCAGGGAGTCCAGGCGAAGTCGCCTGTGGTGACGGACCAGTCGTTGCCGAAGAAGCCCGCGGTCACAATCCCGGCGGTGCCTTTCGCGAGGAACTCCGGTGCCAGCACCAGACAATCCGGATACCCGGTGCCCGCCATGAAATAGGGCAACCGCTGGGTGAGACGCAGACCTTTCATGCCGGTACCCGCGACCACGCCCACACTGGCGACGGCCGAGTCGGGGCGGGGTTGCAGGAAGAGGGTCGCGAGATCGTCGCGCTCGACGATCCGTCCGCCCACCTGCACCTGACCGCGACGGACTTGCACCGGGCTGTGCGCCAGCAAGACCGGCCACGCGGCGTTCATTTCGGCATGGCCGTACAGGATGATTCCGCGATCCCGGTTCTTGGCCGGGTCGAACTGGGTATCAGACATCACTTCCACCGCCCCATTGCCCCGATACCAGAATGCCTCGGCATCAAACCGGGCGCGAGCCAGCGCCCACGCGTTCTCCTCGGGTGTTCCACGGGTGCCGAAGACAAAGATCATCCGATGACGGAAGGCGTCCTTGAAGGGTCCATTGCGTCGGGGATTCTTGCGCGCCACGGGCGTGGCGGTGGCGACGCCCCAATGACCGTCCAGCTGCTCCAATTGCACCGGTCGCACCCAGGGCTTGGGCTCCCCAACACTGGGGGCGGCCACGGTCGGACTCGCGGGGCCGGGCTTCAATCCGGAAAGTTTTTGGCCGTCGATCTCGAGCAGCAAACCCGGCTCATGAAGCCGGCCGAACTGGGCTGTTTCCAACACCAGGCGCTGCACATTGTGCGTGGTGGCGGTGAGCCGCTGCAGCCCGGGATCCCAGAGGACATTGGCCTCACTCGGGGTGAGCGCCTGTTGTTGGGCCTCGATGCCCACCCAGTGGGAGCGGGCGGAGACCCCAGGATTCACCGTCACGAAGCGCACGCGACGCAGATCGGTCTCCGCGGGAATCCGATGACGCGCAAAAAAGTCAAACATCGGCGGCCAATCGACACAGGCGGCACCGGGTTCGTCCGAATTGCCCCACCAGTGGCCGGCGCCGGGTTGTTCATACCAATCAAAGTCGTGGTGAAAACGACCCAACTCCTCCCGCATCCGGCGCGCCTCGGTGACCGGGACATTGTCGTCGGCATCCCCGTGGAGGATGTAGATGCCCTGTTGCAGGTAATTGGTCTGCAACGCGAGCGTATCGCTGGAAGCTGCCGCGCGGCGGAGGATCCGTTCCACCGGGGTAGCATTGGTGAACGCATCGGTCCCGGCGTAGGAGAAAAAGCTGATCCAGCCCGCACTGGGAGCGATGGCGGCAAATCGGTCGGGAAAGGTGGCCCCGAAATTCCACGTGCCGTGTCCACCCATCGAATGGCCGGTGAGATAAATGCGGGACGGATCCGGCGACAATCGGGTGGTGGCCAGCGAGAGCACTTCCAACGCGTCCAGGCGCCCCCAGTCTTCCCAATCGAAACCGTAGGGCCGGCGATTGGTGGGGCTGACGATGTGGCCCCAGCGTTTGGGTCCGTAGGCTTCGGCCTGACCGAGGCCCTGCACACTGGCGCCGTGCAGCGAGAGAAACAGCGCGGGAGGCTCACCGGGTGGCAGCTGGGTGCCGGGATTGATCGCGTAATATTGCACGCTCCCGTCGATCTCACTGACGAAGGTGCGCTTGTGGGTTTGGTCGGGCGTGCGCACCCGTAGTTCCAACGGGGCCGTATCCAGGGTCCGCCGTCCCATGGCCGGGCTCAGGAGGACCAGTTCCACCGTGGTTTTGCCGGGTTGCTTGGGTGCCGCTCCGGCGATGGAGAAACCGACCTTCCTCACGCCCAGGGGCGGGATTGAGGGCACCGCCGTACGGGTTACGCGGCCGGCGTATTTGGCGTTGAGATCGAGTTCGTGGATCCAATTGGTGGTGGCATTCACCAGGACCACGGCGGCCTTCACCTGGACTTCTTCACCCACCATCAAGTCCGGTGTGGTGGAATCACCAAGATTGAAGGCGACGGAAGCCCGGGGCGGGAGCAATCGCGCCTGCAACCGACCCCGCCCGGTCGCGAGCAGGAAATCGTTGCGGCCCGGGTGCAGCAGCACGGGCGATTGGACGTAGCCGTATTGGTAGATGTCACCCGCGCGGGGATCGCCGTTGACGTAGGCCATGGAATGACCGCTGGCGTTCAACAGAAGAATCCGCGGTTCGGTGGCTTCGACGGAGAAAAACGCGTATCCGCCGCGCAGTGCGGGCCCGGTGAACCAGCCGTTGGTATCGACTTCGGATGCGGTCCAGGTTCGGGTGCGACCATCGGGAAGCGTGATCGAGTCTCCCGCAGCGGGTGTCAGTCGTTCGCCCGCAACGAGCCGAGATTCCAGTGCGTCGGTGAAAAGCGTGTTGCGACCGGCCCGCCCGGTGGATTCGAGCACCAAGGCATTGCGGATCACCAATTCGTTGGTGCCGGTGGGGGCGGTGAATTGGGCGATGGCCGGGAGGACCATCAGAGCGCCCAGCAGACGGGTCACGCAGGTGAAGACGTTCACTGGACGAGCATTCGCGGTGGAGTTGCCCCGGGCAATTCTGAACGAGTTTAACGGGGGCGACTCGCGCCGAAGCTCCCGGTGCCCGTGTTCGCGAAATATCCGGGCGTGAACTGCGCTCGAGCTCCGGCGATTCTGCGGGCGGCCTCCGTCTCAAGGGAAGTCGGCGGAGGCACCGCCCGCGGATGGCGCCCCAGGCGCCAGTATGCTTTCGAATCAGGCCGGCCAAGGGAAGCGGACCGATTTGGCTTCGTCGGCCGTGCCGTCGAACTTGCGCAATTGAACCAGCATTTCGATCTCCGCGGCCTGGCCGTTTTTGACGTGGACCCGGAATTGAATGTTGCGCGGATCGGCCGGACTCGGATCGAAGCTATAGCCCCACTGGAACCACGGCTTGCCTTGGGCGCCACAGGACCGGGCCTGATTGCGGATCATCGCGGGATCAAACACGGCGCCGGCCGTCTGGCTGGATTTGATGCGGACCTGCCATTCGTTGGAACCGCGATTGGTCTCCTTGTAGGCAACGTAGGCGTAGTCGCAGTTCAAGACCGCGTCATAGGCGTCCACGTAACCGAGGGTTTCGTAGGTATAGGAGGTGTCGGATGCGGGGGCTTCCACCAGGGGCTTGTTGATCGTACTCATATTATAATGTGCGAGAATTTGTTCTTTATGAAGAACCGACCCAAGGCCGATTCAATCATCACGCTTTCAAACTGAACCTCCGCGGGGAAAGTCTCAATCGGACCTTGGTCGGATACCCAGCCCCTTCTGGATGCGGTCTGGCCTGCTTCGGAAAAACGGGGTCCAGGTTCAAAGTGAGGCACTCGGTGCCAGGCTCAAAGTCCTTGCCGTTCAACGTTGGGGGGGGACGGTGAACGTTCTGCTCCGCTTGGACAGTCCCAGGATTGCCATCGGCACTTCGGCGGTCAGACTTGGTGAAACTATGGCCGACGCAGCACTTGGGTTGATGGGAGCGGTTCGCTTGAAAATGGGGACCCCGCCGGGTCGGATGGGGCACTCGTGCCTCCGATCCGCGTTCTTATGGCTGGTGTGGTTGGTGTGGTCGGTCCTTCAGTTGGCCCATGCCGGATCATTCCATCCGTCTTTTCCCAACGGTGTGGCGGCAGGGGACGTTACGGGAACCAGCGCGGTGCTCTGGACGAGGACGACGAATGTGGGGCCTCTCACCTTTACGTGGTCCACCAACGCCGCCCTGCTGCCGGGCGGGTCGCAGAGGGTGGTGGAGGCCACGAATCCGGCCGTGCCCGTGAAGGTCGTCCTGGGGCAATTGGCCCCCGACAACCGGTATTTCTATCAGGTGGCGGATCACGACGGAAATACGCAGGCGGGAACGTTCCACACTGCGGCGACGGATGAGGCGTTTCACGGACTGCGGTTTGGCGTCTCCGGTGATTGGCGCGGCGATCTGGCGCCCTTTCCGTCCATCGCCAACGCGGCCACGGCGAACCTCGATTTCTTCGTTGCCTTGGGCGACACGATGTACGCGGATGTTCCGTCGCCGGCGGTGCCATCGGGTTCGGCGCAGACATTGGAGGAATTTCGCAGCAAGTACGCGGAGGTCTACGGTCCGCGCTTCGGCCTGAGCGCGCTGGCGGATCTGCGCGCCTCCACCGCGCATTTTGCCGTCATCGACGACCATGAAGTGGTGAACAACTTCGCCGGCGGCGCTGGTCCGGACTCGGATCCGAGATTTTCCGCCGGGGGCGCGTATATCAATGAGTCGCCGTTTTACCGAAATGGTGTGCAGGCTTTTGTAGAGTATCATCCGATTCAGGCGATCCAGTACGAGAGTCCCACGGATGCCCGGACCCATCACAAACCGAAGTTCTATCGGACGCAGAATTACGGAAACGACGCGGCGCTCTTTCTGCTGGATGCGCGGAGTTTTCGTGATCCGCCGCTGGCGTCGGTCAGCAATCCCCTGGATAGCAGCGAAGTAACCCGATTCAATGCCCTCACGTTTGATCGCTCGCCGACCAACGGCGCGGCGCTTCCGCCCCGCACTCTGTTGGGAACCACGCAATTGGCGCTGCTGAAAGCCGACCTGCGGGCGGCTCAGGAACGCGGCGTCGTATGGAAGTTCATCTGCCTGCCCGAGCCGATCCAAAGTCTCGGGTTCGCCGACGCCGCGGATCGCTTTGAGGGATATGCGCGGGAGCGCGCCGAATTGCTCGCGTTCATTGCGGAGACGCCCATTCAAAACGTGGTGTTCGTCTCGGCCGACCTGCATGGAACTTTGGTCAATGATCTGCGCTATCGCCTGGCACCGGCGGAAGCGGATCGGCGCACGGGCGCGTTTGAAATCATTACCGGATCCGTGGCGTATGACCGGCCGCTGGGGCCGACCACGTTTGACTACGCGGATTCGGTGCTCCTCGCGCCGGGCTTGAGTTTGTTGCAGGGATTGTTGCAACTGGAGGGGCTGCCGAACCGTGCGGCCTTTGAGGCGTTACCGCGCAGCGAGAAGGATCGCCATGTCCGCAATATGATCGATTTTCAACTCAATCTGATCGGACTGGATCCGACCGGCCTGGAAGGATCGGATATCAACGCCACGCTATTGCAGGGGGATTACGTGGCGGTGCACACCTTTGGTTGGACGTCGTTTGCGATTGATCGGGACACGCACCGGCTCACGGTGACCACGTATGGGATTCCCGCGTATTCGCCGCAGGAAGTGAGTGCGAGTTTGCTGGGGCGCGTTCCTGAAGTGATCAGCCAGTTTCGCGTGGAGGCCAAGGTTCGGACGGTGGTGCTCCCGGCTCTGGTGGCCGTGCGGGACGGCGAGGCATTGAAGCTTTCGTGGCGGGCCACGTCGGCCGGTTTTGTCCTGCAAGTGGCCAGCCAACTGAACGATTCCAGCGACTGGGCGCCCGAGGCGGTGGCTCCGGTACTGGTTGGGGAGCAGAACACGGTGACGCTGTCGCCGACGAATCAGGCGCGATTTTTCCGACTCCGACGGAAGTAACCGAGGCGCCGACACTGACTCCGCGCGGCCGCGATAACCGTGTCGGACTCCGTCAGTGGAAGCAGTAGAGTTTGCCGTCTTCGGAGCCGATCAGCAGGTAGCCGGCCACCACGGCGGCGGAGCTTTGGACCGGTTGGCCAACCTCGTAATTCCATCGTTCCAAGCCGTCGGACAAGCCCACCCGGTAGATGCGGCCGTCATCGGAACCGACGAGGACGTCGTCCCCGGCCACCACGGGTGAGCTGTCCACTTTGCCCCGGGTGGCGAAGACCCAGATCGACTTCCCTGTGGCCCGGTCCACGCAATGCAGCCGCTTGTCGCGGCCGCCGAACACGACCCGGTTGGTGGTTACGGCGGGGGAACTGAAATAGGGAAAGCTGCGGTCGCGGTATTTCCAGGTGATGACGCCCGCGCTCAGATCCACGTTGAGAACTTCGTTTTCGTAGTGGCCGACGTACAAGTGGCCGTCCACCAAGGCTCCCGAAGCCGCGATGTAGGCACCGGCTTCGATTTCCTTCTGCTTCTTGCCGGTGATCACGTCCACCACGTGGATCACGGCATCGCAACCGCCGAACGCCGTGAGTCCGTTGCCGACCGCGGGGGTGCCGTTGATGTAGTTTCCGGTTTCAAAGACCCAATTGGTGCGCCCGGTCTCCGGATTCAGGCTGTAGAGCTTGTAGTCGTAACCACCGACTAGAATGGCCTTGCCGGCCGGAGTGGCGACCCAGTTGGCGCTGCTCTTGATTTTGTCCTCGAGTCCGAACGTCCAAAGCGCCCGTCCGGTGACGGCGTCGAGGGCGTAAAAGTTGGTGTTGATGTCCCCGATGAAGACCCGTCCGTCGAGGACCAACGGGGAGGCTTCAATCGGACCCGAAGCCTGAAAGGACCAGACCTTGGCGCCATCGGCCAGGTTGAGGGCAAAGACGTTGGAACTGCCGGAGCCGATGAAGACGCGGTCGCCCACAACGGCGGGTGAGGAACTGACCGGACCGTGGGTGTCGAATTTCCAGGCCAACGTCAGGTTGGTGGCGAGGGTCGCGGTGGTGACGCCGGTGAGGGTGGGATTGCCGCGGAACATCGGCCAATCCGGACCTTTGGCGATGGGGCTCGCCGGCGCGGACGCGGGTTGGGCGGCCGCGCCGGGAGCCGATGGTTTATCGCACCCGGCCAGCAAAGCCAAAACAACTGCCGTCGCGCATCCGATCTTCCGAGTCATGGTCCCGGAACCTTGGGGCATTCGGCGATTACGCAAACAATCCCGCCACGGGTTCCTGGGACGTCACGACCCGTCCCCCGGCATAGCGGTCATGAACCGCGCCGGCGCGCCACTGCCGCAACCGGTACACGGTGCCAAATGGGAAATCCGGTGGCGCCATGCCCTGTCCACCGACGGTTTCACCGCCGAGCCGCACATTGTTCGTCATCCAGGCGGGCAGGGTCAGGTGGTACGGATTCCGTCGCACTTCGCCGACGTGGAACGTCAGGGCGGTGATGAGATCGGTGAGTTCCTCCGCGGAGGTTTCCACGAGGAGATTGGGGTGGTAATTCTGGCCCCAGAATTCCGTTTCCACGAGGGCGGTGCTGAACTCCGGGCCGAGCGTCGCCAGCGCATCCATGATGAGGTGGTGGACTCCGATGTGGGAGCCGTTCCAGTCCGCGACATGCGGGAAAAGGATGGCCCGGGGCTGGTGACTTTGGAGGACTTGGGCGATCGCCTGCACCTTGATGGCCCAACCGGACGGATCCGTGGAGCGGGATTTCGGGGTCACCTGATTAAGCCCGTTGTCGCCCAGCGTAACCAGGTCGAAGCCGAGGTAGGTGCACGCCGCCTGGAGTTCGGCGAGGCGGGCGGCTTGCCGGTCCGTTTTGGAACCTTGAGTGACGGCCACGTTGACCACCCGCCAGCCGGCCTCGCGTTGCAGGCGCAGCGGCAGGCCGCCGATGATGCATTCGTCATCCGGATGCGGACTGAAGATCAGGACCCGGGGAGCGTCGGCGGCCGGCGCGGGGCGGGTGGGTGTGGGGAAGCCTCCCAGCGGCCAGGCGCGCCCTTCGCGCAGCAGGCGGGCGTGGGTGGCCACCATTTCGGCATAAGGATTCATAAGCGTTGTGGGCGGCGCCCGGGCGTTTTCGGAGGGAGTTTCCTTCGGTTACTTCTTCTTCAATCCCACACTGCTGCCGCGTTTGGCGATCTTCCGGCTGGTCAGCACCTTGCTCACCGTGCCGGTCTTCAGGTACTTGCTCCGCACGGTTTCCAGGATGGTGTCGCGGTGATCGTACAGGCGCTTCAACGTCCGGGGCTTCACCCGGGCCAGCATGTACGCGGTCAACAGGGGCAGGGAGATGGTGCTGTCGACGTAACACACCACCGAGTCGGGCAATTTGTCGGGATCCACTTTGCCCCAGCTCACGGCTTCGGCCGGGGTCGCGCCGCTGAGACCACCCGTATCCGGGCGGGCATCGGTGCATTGCAGGAAGTAGTCGTGTCCCTTTTCCTTGATGCCCATGACCTCCTGAATCTGCGGCTCGGTTTGCAGCATGAAGTTCTTCGGGCTGCCGCCGCCCAGGATGAACACGCTGCTCGTGTGGCCGGTGCTCTTCGCGTGGTAGACAATGCCCGCGGTCTGGTTGACGTCGCGGTTCACATCGGGCAGCAGCTTCGAGCCGCGCATCGCCATGGCGGCGACATTCATGCCGATGGAACTGTCACCGGGGCTGCTGGTGAAAATCGGAATGCCGCATTCGTACGCCGTGGCCAGAACGGAACTGTCCTTGATCCCGAGCGCCTTTTGCCGGGCATGCACGTATTTGCCCAGGAGGTAGTGAAATTCATCGGTGCCCATCGGGCGCTGGAATTCGGGGCCCTGAATGACCTCGCGGACGAATTCATCGGTATCGAGCAAGACGTTGTAATCAAAGAGCACGTCGTAGATGCGGATGACGCCTTCCTCGTGAAGCTCCACGTCGTCCAGGAACGGCGTGCCGCTGTGCAAATGCATGTCGAGTCCGAAATGGAGATCGTGATACAGATTCGCGCCGGTGGAGATGATCCAATCGATGAAGCCCGCCTTCATCAGCGGAATCAGGCAGCTCTTGCCGAGTCCCGCCGGGGTGAGGGCGCCGGTGAGGGACATGCCGATGAAGCCGTCGTCGGGCAGCATCTTTTGGGTGAGCAGATGGGCGGCCTCGCGCAGCCGACCGCCGTTGTAGGCCAGGAAGGACTGATCGATCAGATCGGCGGCGGAGATATCGCAGCCGACCCCGAACGGATTCAGGCGGGGATAGCCGGCGAATTTTTTCGACAACGGATGGGCGGACTTTTTCTGACTCATGCGGCTGGAAGTGTGCGGCGACGGGAGCGGGGGAAAAGGGAAAAGAAGCGTCGTCGCACCGGGGGGGCGGCGCCCGCTGGGTCCGCTGTCGCCGTTGCAGCCGCGGCAAAAAACGGATTGGGCCAGGGGGATTCGGGCGTATACTGA
The DNA here is from genome assembly GCA_947471985.1 of Verrucomicrobiota bacterium. Classification (GTDB taxonomy): domain Bacteria; phylum Verrucomicrobiota; class Verrucomicrobiia; order Limisphaerales; family UBA9464; genus CANIZL01. Next base: position 50,814 of record CANIZL010000033.1, read on the forward strand.
GCGGTATGAAACGTCAGCAGGTGTTGGATCTCTACTTTATGGACGCCCGGTGCAAGCTCATCGAATTGGCGGCGTTTCTGGATCGTGTTGACCGGGCGGAGGGCGACGCGGATTTTCGTCTGGCTGCTTTTCGCGAGGCGCTGCAGCACTTGGCGGAAGGTGAGCCCCGTCGGGCGGAAAACGTGATGCGAACGCTCAGTGATCCCACCACGGAACCGGTCGCGGTGGCTGCCGGCAAAGGCGCAACCGGCGCGTGGCCGGGTCGGTAACGATCGGTGCGGCTATTTCGCAACGAGTGTGGGGTCGCCGAGCAGATAGAGTCCGTGACAGGGGAATCGCGGTGAAAGTTCGACGGTGTCGAGCAGTGCGACACCGAGGGGGAACCCGGCGGCGGCCCGACTGAGGACGATCACTTTTTCGGCATGCCCGGCCGAGAATTGAAAGAACGTGGCCAGCCCCGCCTTGCTTTGACTCAAGATGGCCTTCTGCAGATTTCCGGCCCCCATGTGGATCGGATCGGCGGCGGTCCCTGTCTGGTAGAACAAGTCCTCCGGTTCATGATTCCAATCCGCGAGGAAGGAGCCGCTCACAAACGTGAAGAGGGCATGACTCCACCGTTCCGGCAGGCGACCGCGCTCGGCGGGCGCGGCGTTTTCCCAGCGGGCGATCTCCGCCGAATTGCGCACCGCGCCAAAGGTGCCGTGGATCGAATTGTACGATCCGTATCCGCCATGCAGACCCCAGAGGGAAATCGGTCCCGCATCGAATAGGTCCTCCCACGCGGAATCCGGCAGCGCGCCGTTGAATTGCCGGGTGGAGGCCATGATCGCCGGTCGCGCCAGGGAGATGAACGCATGCAGGCAGGGCATCGACGGCGGTTGCGGTGAGCCGAACAAGGTCCGCACCACGTTGACGGTGGGCTGTGTTCCGCGGCCGCTGCGATAGGCGGTGGCTTTGTTCAGGTAGGCAGCGGTCAGGCGCAGTTCCGCCTGGCGATATCCCGCCTCGCCCTGCGCCATTTCGGCCGCGGTGCGGAAACCCGGCATTTTGGAGAAATCGATGCGGCCCACCGCGGCCTCCAAGGCAACTTGTCCGGCGGCGTTGGGCGGGACGGCGACCTGATCAAACTTGCCGTCGTTCGGTAGGTTTCGCGACTGCCAATCCGTTCGGGCTGTTCCGTTGACGTAACAGCTCGCGCCCGTGGAGAGATTGGTGACGTCCGTCCACTGCCCATCAAAATCGCCATACCACGCATCACAGGCCCACGCTCCGGCATGGGAGGGTTGCCAGATTCCGGGTCCCACCTGATTGGGGGCGAGGTGTCCGTCTTCCGCTCCGGCCCCCGCCAGCGGCACGGTCGCGTGTCCGATGAGGACCAGGAGTTTCACCCGTCGGGCGCTGTCTTCGATGCGGTCGTAGGCCGCCATCAACTCCTGTTTGTTGGCCTGAAGATCCTGCTTGTACGCGGTGTTTTCCGGCGTGTTGGGCTCGAAGATCGCCACCGGTCCATCGCGGGGATCGAGTTGACCGTCCAGGTTGGGATCATCCTCCATCCGCCGCAGGCTTTCGATTTTGACGACGTTATTCGCGCCGTAGGCCGCCTTCAATCCCGTGATATAGGCCTCCAGCGCCTGATGGAGGACCCCGCCGGCGTCTTCCCAACCCAGCAGCGTGCGCTCGACGCCCACAACGATGGCAAAGCCCGGGCCGGAAGTTAGTGCGGGCTTCTGACCGGCATGGCCCCAGATTGGTGGACCATAGTTTTTGCTGCCGAGGGGCAGTCGGTACTCATACCATTTTCCGGCCGTGACATCGCGATCCACGATGACCTCGGCCCGGGTTCCTTCGCGGATTGACCGCCACGCATCGGGGCCGGTGGCGCCCCACTCCCGACGTTCGAGCCGATAGGGATCGCGTGCGTTCGGGTCGGTGGGGATCGGTCCTTCCCAGCCGCGACGCAGGTTGATTTGGATGTCCTGGCCGTTGGGGGCGGGATTGGCCCATCCGCCATAGCGACGCAGGTCGGAACTCTCCCGGGTGGCGCCCCAAGGTGTCGCCGCCCGATACATGGGAAAAGGTTGGCCCATGGCGGCGTTGTACCATTCGACCTCATCGAGCATTCCCCGGGCGGGTTGGTCCGGTGCCCCGTTCCCCGTCAAGCGTCCGCCAATGGCGAGTCGGCGATCGGGGCAATCCAGCAAGCGGCTGACGCCAGCCACATCCACTCCCAATCCCAAAGCCCGGCCGGGCTCCACGGGAATCTGGCTGAACAAAAGCGTGCCGTTGACGCTGATCCAGGTGCAGCCCGCGGTGTACGAAAGGCACACTTCAAAGGCGTCCTCGATGGGCGGCGTGGGTGCGGGCAGGTTGGCGAGAAGATTCTCGCGTAGTTCCCCGGAAGCGAGGCTGGATTTGAAAGAGATCCGCCGGCTGCTGGGTTGGATTTCGAGTCGCCATTCATAACTGGAATCGTCCCGGGTACCGCGTGCCTGCAGCAGGGTTCGCCAAGTGGTGTCGGTCGTCTCCAGTGGGGCGTCCGGTATGTACCAGAAACGCACCATGCCATGGGCCAGATCCAGCGGGCGCTTGGTGAGGCTGTACACCAAGGGTACGGAATCCGCGGCAGGGAACTGCCAGGCCTGGCCTTCGAAGGAGTCCACCCACTGACTCGTCGGGGGGATCGGGGGCAGGGGACTGATCCCTTCATCGGATTTTGATTCCCGGGTGTTGAAGCGAAAACGATCGACCCGTCGGGCGGCTTCGTACGGGGCCCGATTGGGATTGGTCATGTTGTGGGCCTCATGCCAGTCGTCCTGTCCGTCGTTGTCGGAGTCGCGCCGGTCGGGATGGCTGCCGTAGAGGGCTTCCTCGGCGTTGGACAACTGATCTTGATCGTCATCCGCGCCGGGCCGGCGGGTGGTCGGCCCTGGATCGGCCGTGGCCGTTTCGCGAACGAGTGATGGCTCCACCTGGCTCGGCAGTCCGATGAGATCGGCCTGGATCCATTGCGCTCCGAGCAAAAGGAGGCCTGCCTGTGCGAGGCGCCGGAGTCTTGTGAGCGAGGCGTGGGGAACGGTATTCATAGGACGCGATGAGCCGCGCAAGTGGGTGGCTCACCGCGGGGAACGACGCCACTCCGTGCCGGTTCTGTCAACCAAATGCTGAAACCTTGAAAAACCGGTGCCAGGGTCATGGAGCGCGAGGGGGGAAGGGCATCGGGCCCTGGTGCCGGCCCTCGCGTCAACTTGGCGATCGGTCGCTTTGTCCCGCGCTGGAGTAAGGGCCGTGACTAAGATTTGCCCGGGGTTGTCCGCGATGTGCGATGGTTCAGCGCATGAAGAGTTCCGTCCCGCCCTCCGACTATTGGGAAGAGCGCTACCGCCTGGCCGACACTCCTTGGAACAAGGGGGAGGCGGTTCCGGCGCTGGTCGACTTCCTCGCGGCTCACCCCGAGCTGCCACGGCAATCGGTGGCCATCCCTGGATGTGGTTTTGGGCACGATGCCCGGGCGTGGTCGGAGGCGGGTTTTGCCGCCACGGGTTTTGATCTTTCTACCAGCGCTGTGGTGGCGGCCCGCACGGCCACTCCCGCACATCTCCCCACGACCTTTGCTGCGGCGGATTTCCTGGCGGACTCACCCCCCGAACCGTTCGACTGGTTGTTCGAGCACACCCTCTATTGCGCGATCGCCCCGGATCTCCGCGATCAGTATGCGGCGGCTGCGGCGCGCTGGCTGCGTCCGGGCGGGCAGTTCCTCGCGGTGCATTATCTGCTCCCGCCCGATGATCCCGACGGCCCGCCCTTCGGGTGCACCCGGGGCGAGATTCTCACCCGCTTCTCCGGACATTTCGAGCTCCAGTCTGAGTGGTCGCCCCGGACCTGGCCGCATCGGACCGGGCTGGAGCATTGTTTCTGGTGGCGACGGAAATAGAACGCCGTCGGTCCCGCAGCGTGGCCATGGAGATGGCGGTTGCCGTGGTTGGCAATGCCGGTGGGGCTTGGTCAGCAAACCGCTTCTGGGGCTACTGCCGGAGGATGCGGACTTCTTCTTCCGAACGACGGAGGCGTTCGGCGACGAGGTTGACAACGCCCCGGTTGAAACCAGCGGCCAGGAGGGGGGCTTCAGCTTCCATCTGCTGGAAGGCCTGATTCGACAGGTAGTGCAGGCGCGAAGGTTGGTCGGCGATAACCGACGCCGAGCGGGGTGCTTGGGCGTAAAATCCCATCTCTCCAAGAATGGCTCCGCCGGTATAGGTGCGACGACGCATGGTCTTGCCGTTGGGTAATTCGACCACCACCGATACCCGGCCGGATTCCATGAAATAGAGACCATCGGACGCCTCGCCCTGGTGAAAGACGTGTTGTCCCTCCGGTACATCGACTGGCTTTAGATAGGCCATCAGTCGGGTCGCCAATTCCTGATTCTTGAGCAGGGATTGAAGCTGTTCTTCGAGGGGCGTTGTCGGGTTGGAGAGGAGCTGGCCGCCTGCCAGGATTTGGTTTTCGCACCACTCGATACCGTGATCGAGGTCGGGAAAGCAGTGAAAGCGGGAGGCGTTGCCGGCGAACAGGCCGCCCTGACGAAGCTGGGATTCGATGGCCTCCCCGAGGTTGGTGAAGACCAGTTGCAGCTCGGATTTTTCGGCGAGTTGGCGGAGCTTCATGAAACTCAGCGCTGCGGAGGAATCGAGACCGGTGACCAGGCGAAAATCGAAGACGGCGTACCGAAGTTGCCGCTGACCGGCCGCGGTTAATCGGCGACGCATGCCCTCCAAAAGGTCGTTGGCGGTTCCGAAGAAGACGAATCCGTGCAGCACCAGGATGGCGGTGCTTTCGCCTTCCTGTTCCAGCAGCCGCTGTTGCGCGGGCGTGCGGTAGACGTTGCTCTGATAATTCCGGCCGGACAGCGTGTACTTGATGCTCGAGGTCTTGCCGTAACTCAGAATGAACAGGAAGCAGGCGATCAGGATGCCCGCTCCCACTCCCTGCAGGAAGCCCATTGAGGCGACTACGATCAGGATGAGGAGGATCAGTATATAATCGGTGCGCGGAAACTTGGACCACGCCTGAAAGACCCAGCGGTACAGGAGATTGGTGCCGATATATAGGAGGAGTCCGCCGAGGACCGGCTTGGGGACGTACGCGAGGAAGGAGGAACCTAATAGCAGGACGGCCCCGCAGAATCCACCGGCGATCATGCCGGCCAGGGGGGATCGGGCGCCCGCCTGTTGATTTAACAGACATCGATTGATGGAGAGGTAGCCGACCATTCCACCGCAGCAGCCATTGACCAGATTCGCGATGCCGTTGGCCTTTAACTCCTGATCGAGATCGACATTGCGTGAGGTCGCCAGTTCCAAGCCGGTGGAATTGAGGAGAATGGAGAGCATCACGATCACCATGAGGGCGAGTAACGTGCCGCTCTGATGGAACAAGAGGGTCCAATCAATCTGCGTGAAGGTATGGGTGCTCCAGCTTTGCCACAGGGAATCGTTGGAGAAGGGTTTGAAGAACCAGGTGTCGTGCTCGGTTCGGACGGAACCGTGCGGCAGGAGTCGCCAAGCGGCATTGCCCACTGCCATCGAACCCAGCAGCACACCGGGCAGAGTGAGGAAATGTTTGAACCTGTTAAGGACGACGAAGAGCAACGTTGCCATGGCTACGCCAGCGATCCATTTCGGGGCGAGGTTGCTTTGGATCAGCGTGGGGAGGGTGGCGAGGTTGAGGGGCACGCCGGTCATCACCTTGAAGGAACTACGGGTGATCAACCAACCTGTCCCGGCGAGGAAGCCGCCGATCACGGGATAGGGGACATACCGGGCGAGTCGCCCCCAATGAAACCGGCCGAGCAGGTAAAGGAATAGACCGGTCAGGGTGGTGCTGAGTGTGATGGCTGCCCATACGGTGGGATAGATTGCGGCCTCTCGACCCGGCGAATCGAGGGCTCCGGCGATGGCGCTTGCGGCCAGGGTCAGGAGAATCGCGGAATTTGCCTCGGGACCCGCCAGAGTGAACGGGAACGGACTGCGCCACGCTACGATGATGGCGGTGATGGTAGCCCCGATTAGGGCTGTCCCGACGCCTTGGGGAAAGTAAGCCGTCAGTTTGCCGGAGAAAATGAGGGCGGCGAAGGAGATGCTGTAGACCAGCGTCACCAAACCAGAGGTTAATCCGGCGAGCAGATTCGGCAGGAAGGTGGAAGCAGGGAGCGGGCGGGGGGCGTTCATGTTGTCGCTCTTTGGGTGGTGGCGGTCACGAGGCCGGCGGCGGCTCTTGCGTCACGTGCCCGCGCCCTGAAGTGGGGTGGCGTCGAATGAACGTGGGCTGGGTGTGCGACGGCGGGGGCCACGAGGCGGAGGCGTGCAGGGCAGGGCCACGGCGAGATACGTGCAAGGATTCCCCAAAACAACAAGGGCATTACCCGGCAAGGGTTGCGGCCCCAAGCCCGGTGGAAAGGGGAAATCCCCCGTCGTTTCGTCAGAATGGATCGAGCGAACTCTTCCGGGGGATCGATTCTGCAGTGTGTACCAGGTTCAATGTTCCAGCTCCCATAGGGTGTGGCGGAATGGGCAATTGCCCGATCCAGCCGATCGCGAACGTCGGAAAGCGATGCGAGATTGAGTGTTCCCAAGCCCCGATGGAAAGCGTGCCAGGTTCACTGTTTTGGGAGCAACGTGCCAGGTTCACTATCTTCACCAGATAGGGAGCCAGCGTCAGTATCTTGCGGGGGGGCGTCACCGCTGGTGATGCAGCAGGCGGCGGAGTGAATTCGGGCGGCGGAACTGGTCCGGAAGGGGTATTGTGGACTGAGGGTCAGCCCGTTTGGCGGGCCACAACGCGTCCAGCACCACGACCGCTCCGGCTGCGGGCAGAGCTCTCCCTTTCCGGCATTGGAATTTCGCCGGTTCGGCCCGTTGGGGGTTGGGTTCTTGGCGCCGTCAGCCGATGGCGTCGACGCGCAGGTCGCGTAGGACGCTGATTCCGGGGAGTGGGACGCCCCGGATGGGACGGGCCCCATCCTTCCGCTTCGGGCTGAAGCGGTCCCGAAACCGAATGAACTGCTGATCCACGAACTCCCGCGAACCCAGGATTACCCCATCGCTGAAATGCCGTATCCGCAGGCGCAGCACCTGGCCCCCGCCCAGCTCGCCCCCACGCGCCAGTTCGGCTCGGATCGTTTCCGTATCCAACACCTGTTTGTCGCTCGCGTTGGCGGAACCAGCCGTCACGAAGAGCAGGCAGCGGTAGGCGGCTGCCGCCGCCGGCCAGTCCTCGGGTTCTAGGAAACTCATCAATCCCGCCCGGATGGCGCTCGATCCGACCAAGGCAGCGGCGTAGCCGCAGTGCCGGTAGTCCTTCGGATCCGAGACCAATCCCGCCCGCACGGGATTCAGATCAATGTACGCCGCCAACGTTTTCAGGGCGGTCGGGGAATCTTCTACCAAAAGACTCGTAAAACGTTCGGCCCACAGGGTACCGAAGCGGTCGTTCCG
>CANIZL010000034.1 GCA_947471985.1 Verrucomicrobiota bacterium
AATACCGTCGTGGCATCATTCCCACGCACTTCCGGTGAATCTACGGACCTATTTGCAACTGCTCCCACGGACCATTGCGACATCACTCCCACTTTCACCACGAACAAATTTGGGAATCACTCCTCGAATTACCGCGAAGCGCTACAGCATTTGCACCTCCCGCCGGGCCCGGGCGGTGAATCACCCGTCGCCGGGGTGGCCGGGTGAATTCCCTGCGCAGCTGACTCCTGCATTGAATCTGCGACTTCGCCAGCGATGGTGCCGGCCGCATGTCGTCTGTCTTGATTCAAGGTGCGTCCCTGACCCGGGCGTCGATCCAACGTCTTCAGGAGTTGACCGGTGCGTCGGCGCACGTGGTGGTCTCGTCCTCGGTGGCCCAACTCACGGGAGCGGCGGTGCCGCTGTCTCCGGCGGCGCGCAGCTTTGCCCGCGACGAACGGGTGGATCTTACCGTGGTGCCCCGCCCGTTGCTCGCCGGGGAGTTTCGTCTGCTGGCGATGGATATGGATTCCACCCTCATCACCATCGAATGCATCGACGAGATTGCCGATCTGGTGGGCGTGAAGCCGCAGGTGAAGGAAATTACTGAGGCGGCCATGCGGGGCGAAGTTGATTTCGCCGGGGCGTTGCGTCGACGGGTGGCGCTGCTGGCCGGACTCGAGGTGGCCAAACTGGAACAGGTCTACACGGAGCGCTTGAAGCTGTCCCCCGGCGCCGAGCATCTTCTGGAGTTCGCCCGGCGTTCGGGTTGGAAAACGCTGCTGGTCTCGGGCGGTTTCACTTTTTTCACGGATCGACTCAAGGGCCGGCTGGGATTGGATCACACGCTGGCCAACACGCTGGAGGTGAAGGATGGTCGCCTGACCGGGCACGTGAGCGGGGCAATCGTCGATGCGGAAGGAAAGGCCGCGGAAGTGAGGCGCATCTGCGGGTTGCTCGGATGTCCCACGACGGCCGCCGTGGTGGTGGGCGACGGCGCCAATGATCTGCGGATGATGGCCGATGCCGGCTGGTCGGTGGCCTTCCACGCCAAGCCGGTGGTTCAGGAGAAAGCCCACATGGCCATCAATTTCAACGGCCTGGAAGCACTGCCCCAAATTTTCCAGTAAACAGCGTCCTTGGGCCGGCGGGGCATAAAGCCGCCGGCCGCAGTTTCGCGGCGCCGCGCACAGAACTCGACATTACCGCGCGCCGGCGCGGAAGACGACGATGCCCAGTGGCGGCAAGACCAACGGGGCGGAATAGCGCTGATTCTGCACCGTGTAATCCTCGGCGGTGATGCTTCCGCCATTGCCCACGTTGCTTCCGCCATACAGGGAGCCATCGCTGTTCAGGACCTCCATCCAGACACCGGGCAACGGCAATCCCACACGATAATCCCGCAAGGGGTTGGGCGTGAGATTCAAGACGACCAGCACATGGCCCCCAGTTTCGCGATCGTGCCGGATGAAGCTGAGGACACTGTTGCCGTGATCCGAGCAGTCGACCCACCAGAAGCCGTCACTGTCATAGTCGCCGCGCCACAGCGCCGGTTCCTGCTGATAAAAGGCATTCAGATCCCGCACCCAGTTCTGGGTGCCGATGTGATACGGTCCCGCGTCGAGCAGCCACCAGTTGAGTTCGCTGTCCTCCGCCCATTCGCGGCGCTGGCCGATTTCACCGCCCATAAAGAGCAGCTTCTTGCCGGGGAAGAGCCATTGATACCCCAACAGGACCCGTAGATTGGCGAACCCCTGCCAGTCATCCCCCGGCATGCGCCCGCGCAGGGAGCCCTTGCCGTGGACGACTTCGTCGTGCGACAGCGGCAGTACGAAGTTCTCGTGGCCATGGTACAACATGGCGAAGGTCAGTTCATTTTGGTGATACCGCCGGTGGATCGGATCCCGCCCGAAGTATCCCAGGGTGTCGTGCATCCAGCCCATGTTCCACTTGAGGGTGAAGCCCAATCCGCCCAGCCAGGGCGGTCGGGAAACCATCGGCCATGCCGTGCTTTCCTCCGCAATGGTGACCGCGCCCGGATGCTCCGTGTGGACGAGATGGTTCACGTGCTTGAGGAAATCCACCGCCTCCAGATTCTCCCGGCCCCCGTGCCGATTGGGGATCCATTCGCCCGGCTGGCGGGAATAATCGAGATACAGCATCGACGCCACGGCATCGACCCGGAGACCATCAATGTGAAACCGTTCGCACCAGAAAAGGGCATTCGACGCGAGGAAATTCCGCACTTCATGGCGGCCGAAATTGAAGATCAACGTGCCCCAATCCTGATGCGCGCCCTGACGCGGATCCTCGTGCTCGTAGAGGGCGGTGCCGTCGAATTGGGCGAGCGCCCAGGTGTCGCGGGGAAAGTGGGCCGGCACCCAATCGATGATCACGCCGATGCCCGCCTCGTGCAGGGCGTTGATCAGAAATTGAAAATCATCGGGGGTGCCGAATCGGCTGGTAGGGGCAAAGAAACCGGTGACCTGATAACCCCAGCTCGGGTAGTACGCGTGCTCGGCGGGCGGCAGGAGCTCCACGTGGGTGAAGCCCATCTGCACCAGGTAACTGGAGAGCGGTCCGGCCAGTTCCCGATAACTCAGGGATTCGTGGGCGGACTTGCGGCGCCAGGAACCCAGGTGCAGTTCGTAGATGCTCATCGGCGCCCGCAGGGCATTCGTGCGGGCCCGACGTTCCATCCAGGCCGCGTCGTTCCATTTGTACTGACGCGTCTCCCAAACGATGGCCGCCTGTAGCGGCGGAAGTTCAAAAAAGGCGCCGAACGGATCCGTGTGGACCGCCAGTTGTCCGTGGGCGTCGAGCAGTTCGAATTTGTAGAGGGCACCCTTGGCGACGCCGGGAATGAAAATCTCCCAGACACCACTGGCTCCCAACAGGCGCATGGTATGAGCCCGGCCGTCCCAGTTATTGAACGAGCCGATGACGGAGACCCGGCGGGCATTGGGCGCCCACACGGCGAACGCACAGCCCGGAACCCCATCGATGGTATCCAAGTGGGCGCCAAGGCGATCATACAGACGGCGATGATTGCCTTCGCCGAAAAGATGCAAATCCTGCTCCCCGAGTGTCGGCAGAAACGAATACGGATCGCGGTGCTGACGCCGCCGGCCGGTTTGATCGGTGACGATCAAATCGTAGGCATACACGGATCGTCCCGCCTTGCTGACGCCTTCAAACACACAGGTGTCACCCAGACGCTTGAGTTCGAAACGCGGCTGCTGGGCATCGTGGGTCGGAACCAGTTCCACCCGGACCGCATCGGGAATCTGGGCCCGGGCCACGAGACCCGGACCGCCGGGGTGCAGTCCCAGCAGCGAATGCGGCGAGCGATGCAACAGCTGGTGAAGCGAACCAAGTTCCGCGTCCGTAAGTAGCATGGCCGAAGCGTAGGCACGACTCCGGGCAAAAGCCGATGGAAATTTTCGACTGTCCGCGGGTGTGCCGGGGGGGGGATCGCCAAGGGGGGTGACGGTCGCGCCCCGCATTCCCCGGCGGGACGATCAAGCGAAGGGGGTGGAATCCCGCGCGGCAGTCTGGCAGGTCCGGAAGGCGTTCAGGCGAACCGGTTCGCCCCCTTCAACCGGGCTCGCTGCCCAGCTCCACATTCCAATAGGCCAAATCGAGGAAGTGCTTCCAGTCATCGTGCATGGTCCCACCGAAACTGACCTGAACGAAGGGACGCCACTTCGGTCGTTTTGGTTTGCGGACCAGCCGCAGACCGGCCTCGAGGGGCGTGCGGTTGGACTTGCGCGTATTACACGGAATGCAGGAACAGACGATGTTCTCCCAAGTGGTCGGTCCTCCCCGATCGCGCGGCACGACGTGGTCGAGATTCAGGTCCTTCCGTTCAAAAACCCGGCCGCAGTACTGGCACATGTTTTTGTCCCGCTCGAAGATGTTGTGCCGGGTGAACTTGACCTCCTGTCGCGGCACGCGGTCAAAGGCCAGAAGGAGAATCACCCGGGGCAACCGGAGCCGGAACGAAACGGTATGAATGGCCAGTTCATGTTCGGGGGGCGGCTGGACGGAGGAGAAATCGCGCCAGGCTTTGAAGTCAAAGGTGCGGAAATCGCCGTCTTGATCGCCAAACACCACTTGGGCCTGGCCTTCGAAGAGTAGAGTCAACGCCCGCCGTACGGAGCAGATATTGACGGCCTGCCAAAGCCGGTTCAGGACCAGCACTTGTTGATTCAGCGCCCGAGTCATGGTTCTCAAATCCCGGATCGTGATTCCACGATCCGAGAATTGAGTGTACTGCTTAACCGATGATCGGACCGGCTGTCAAACGACGAACGCGTCGCCGACGCGCCGGGATCACTTGTTCTTCAACTGCTTCACCTTCTCCCAGCGGCGGGTGCCGGCCGACTTGAGCACGGCGTCCGTGACGTAGTCCGTCGCCAGACCGTCGCGGAAGGTCGGACCCGCGGGCTTGCCGGAGTCGAGCCCTTCGACGAAGTCCGCCACCTGGTGCACGAAGCTGTGTTCGTAACCGAGCTGGAGCCCGGGCACCCACCACTTGCCCACATACGGATGGGCTCCGTTGTCGGAGACGTGGATCGACCGCCAGCCGCGCACGGCGCCTTCGTCCTTGTGGTCGAAGTACTGCAAACGGTGCAGATCATGGAGGTCCCAGAAGAGAGAGCCGTTCTCACCGTTGATCTCAAAGGTGTAGAGCGCCTTGTGGCCGCGCGCGTACCGGGTGGATTCGAAGGTCGCGAGCGAGCCATTGTTGAACCGCGCGAGGAACGCGCTGGCGTCGTCGATGGACACCTTCTGCACCTTGCCGGTCAGGCTGTGCTTGCGTTCCTTGATGAAGGTTTCGGTCATGGCCGTGACTTCCTGGATGCCGCCGTTCAACCAGAGGGCGGTGTCAATGCAATGGGCGAGGAGATCGCCCGTCACTCCGGAGCCGGAGACACTGGCGTCCAACCGCCAGAGGCCCGCACCGCCCTGCGGCAGTTCGGGGCTGATGGTCCAATCCTGCAGGAACTTGGCGCGATAATGGAAAATCCGGCCGAGGCGGCCCTCGTCAATCAGCTGCTTGGCCAGCGTGACGGCCGGGCAGCGGCGGTAATTGTACCAGACCATGTTGGCCACCTTCGCCTTCTCGACGGCCGCGACCATCTTCTCGGCCTCGGGTCCGTTCATGCCCAGCGGCTTTTCGCAGAGGATCATCTTGCCGGCCTTGGCCGCTGCGATGGCCATCTCGGCGTGCAGGTTGTTGGGCGTGGCAATGTCGATGACGTCGATGTCATCCCGGGCGATGAGTTTGCGCCAGTCCGTTTCGATGGACTTGTACTGCCAGCGATCGGCGAAGCCTTTGACGGCTTCCGCGTTGCGGGCGCAGACGGCCTGCAGCTGGACCTGGTGACCGAGGTCGAAGAAGTGATTGACCTGGGCGAAGGCGTTGGAGTGAGCGCGACCCATGAAGCCGTAGCCGATGAGCCCGATACGTAGCGGTTTCTTTGCCATATATGGAATGCGGAGGGGAATCTAGCGCAGGCCCCGCGGCACCCGGCAAGCGGATTGTCACGCACGGAACCGGAATTCCGGCGCAACCGTGGGTGAACGCAATTTTCAGATGCACACCCCGGCCGTCGCCCTTCAGTTTGTGCCATGCCTCGGTTTCTTCCCCTGCCCAAGTCGGGCTTCAAACGTTGGTTGGCCCTCGGAGGGTATGTTCTGGCCGGTCTGGTGCTGTTCATTGTGACGCTGGGCGTCAGCGTGTATTTCGCCTTCCAGAAGTCCTCCGCCTTCCAGGGGTGGGTGTTCTCCAAGATGATGCCCTCGGAACCGCTGCCCGAACGGGCGTCGTACCATGGGTTTAGTCCGCAAGCATCGTCCGTGCAGACCGCCGCGGACATCTTCCGGCCCACCAACATCTGGACGATCCATTTCCATTTTACGGCGGCGGAATACGCCGCGCTGGGGCCCAATCGTATTCCGATGGCTCAGCTGCAGTCCGAAGGGGACACCGGTCCCATGCTCAGCAATCCGAATGCGCAGCGCAATGGGGTGGCGGGCATGCTGGGATTTGAATTCCCCTGGTCGACTGGGAGCGTGGAAATCGGCGGGCGCTTCTTCACCAACGCCGGGGTTCGCTTCAAGGGCAACGGCACCTTCCTCGGCGGACTGTCCACGTACAAGAAGCCGCTGAAGATCGACCTCGACCGTCAGGTCAAAGGACAGGATTTGGGCGGGCGAACGATTCTGAACCTCGGCAATCTTTCGGCCGATTTCACCTGCCTGAGCGACGCCCTCGCGTACGAGTTTTTTCGCGACGCCGGCGTGGCGGCCCCGCGCACCGCCTATGCCCGGGTTTTCCACACGATCGAAGGCCGCAACGACGCGCAGAATCGTCTGCTCGGACTCTATGCGATGATTGAAAACCCCGACGCCCGCTGGGCAGCCGAAGTCTTCGGCACCAAGGGGGTTGCGCTGTTCAAGCCGGTCACCACGCTGTCGTTTACGGATCTGGGGAAGGACTGGACCAATTACCACCGCACCTATGATCCCAAAACCAAGGTCAATGCTGCCCAGCAACAACGCGTCATGGATTTTGCCCAACTCGTGAGCCACGGCACCGACGCCGAGTTCAACACCCGCCTGGGGGAATTTTTGGACCTCGATCAAACGGCCCGGTTCCTCGCCTGTGAGGTGATGCTTGCCAACTACGATGGGATTCTGGCTCAGGGACAAAACTACCTCGTGTCACTGGATCCGCGATCCAACCGCTTTGGGTTTGTGCCCTGGGATCTGGATCATTCGTGGGGCGAATTTCCCCTGCTGGGCAAGGCGGAGCAACGGGAGCAGAGCAGCATTGAACACCCGTGGGTTTCGCATAATCCGCTGTTGGAACGTCTCTGGGCGCAGCCGGAATTCGCGACGAAGTACCACGCGGAATTACGTCGGCTGCTGGACACCCTGTTTGTGCCGGCCCGTCTCGAACGCCGCATCGACGAACTGGCCGCGGTGATTCGTCCGGCTGTGGCGGAAATGCCGCCGCTGCGGGTGGAACGTTTCGAACGGGCGATTTCCAGTGACGTCGGCAGCGAGGATCGCGATCCCCCCGGGCGCGGCCCGATGGATTCCAACCGGCCCGCCTGGCAGTTGAAGCGCTTCATTCGGGCGCGGGCCGCGCACGTTCGTCGGCAGTTGGCCGGCGAGGAAAAGGGAATGACACCGCCTCGCATGAAGTTCTGATTTTGCGGGATCCGGCGCCCTGCGTCCGATTCCCTTCGGTCCGTGAATTGCTCCTGATTCAAATCTCCGTGTAACAAGTCCCCAATTTCTGCGTAGCAGGGGGCATGAGGATTTCGGGGCGGCGACGGAGCGGATTCACGCTGGTCGAAGTGTTGGTGGTGATGGCGGTGTTGGTCTTACTCTTCGGTTGGCTGGGCCCGGCGCTTTCCCGGGCCCGGGGGGCGGCCTTGGGCGTGGGATGTCTGGGAAACCTCCGCAATTGGGGGCAAGGAACTCACGGATATGCCGGGGAAAATCAGGATTTTCTACCGTACGACGGAGCCGGCAACGGCACCTCGCGATCGGGCGCGTGGTACGCCGATCTCCCACCGTATCTCGGTGAACGACCCTATTCGGAGCAACCCGCGTGGCGGACCAACCCGGTCGCCCGCTTGCCCCGCTCGGTCTGGCTTTGCCCGGCGAATGGACGTCGCAGCGATGGGTGGATGCTGTTTCATTACAGTCTGAATCGGCTCGTAAACGGCTCGGGCACGGATACCCAGCGGGTGCGGCTGAGCCATCTGACGGAGCCTTCCCGGACGGTCTGGTTGTTCGACAACGGTGGGGAGGCGGCCGTGGCGACGGCGGGCAATGTGCACACGAACCTGCATCGAGCCGGAGCCAACTTTCTGTTTGTGGACGGACACGCGGCCCGATTCCCCCGCTCAGCCTACCGGGACACGATCCGGAACCGGGCCCGCATGGATCATCCGGACCTGCGGTGGACGGGGCAGGATTGATGGAGGCGGCGCTGTGGCGGGTTGCGGGCCGCCCGGCCAAAAGTCTGAAACATTCCTAGCCGGCCCGGGTACTTGGATTCGAATCGGAAAACGAAAGCGAATCCTATGAGTCAAATCCTGAGCGTGTTGGCGATTGGTGCGGTGGTGCTGCTGGCGGTGTTTTGCCTGGTGGCCCTGCCGCTGGCGTTCTGCGCGGTGATCGTGGCGTCGTTCGTCCTGTGGATCTGGATGCTGATTGACGCCATCCGCAATGATTCCCTGAATGGCTGGGCGCGCGTGGGGTGGGCGATCCTGATCTGGTTCACCCATTGGATCGGCGCGCTGATCTATTTCTGTGTCGCGCGGAAAAGCCGGTTGTCCGGCAAGACGACGTCGTTGCTGGCGTCCTGAACGCGGGGATCGAAGTCACTCGGCGGCCCCTGCGGTTCAGGTCCCCGGGCCGTGGGGCATTTGCAATCCGCGGCATTCCCACCCTTGGCGAACGGCCGGCCGGCACCAAAGTTGCCGCCGATGACGAACCTAATCGATGGTCGGGCGATTGCGCAGCAGATCCACGCGGAGACCGCTGCCCGTGTGGCGGTTTTGAAGTCCCGGGGCCTCACCCCCGGTCTGCTGTTCATCCGGGTGGGCGAAGATCCGGCGTCGCAGGTTTACGTCGGCATGAAGGAAAAGAAGTCGGCCGAATTGGGGTTCCATTCGACGACGCGGGTGTTGCCGGAAACCACCACCCAGGCGGAACTGCTCACGTTGATCGCGGCGGCCAACGCGGATCCGCAATGGCATGGCATCCTCGTGCAGGCTCCCCTGCCGCGGCACATCGATCAAACCGTGATTTACGCGGCGGTGGATCCGGCCAAGGACGTGGACGGTTTTCATCCGGTGAATGTGGGCCGGCTCATGCTCGGCGATGGCGGCGGGTTCATTCCTTGTACCCCGGGCGGCGTGCATGAATTGCTGATTCGCAGCGGGGTGGCGCTATCCGGTGCGGAAGTGGTGGTCCTGGGCCGCGGCAACATTGTCGGCAAGCCCATGGCGGCCATCCTCCTGCAAAAGGGCCGGAACGCGAATGCTACGGTGACGGTGGTGCACAGTGGGACACGCGATGTCGCCGGACATTGCCGTCGCGCGGATGTGCTGGTCGCGGCGATGGGGGTTCCTGAATTCGTCCGGGCCGACATGGTGAAGCCGGGCGCCGTGGTGATCGATGTGGGCGTGAATCGCGTGCCGGACGCGACCACCAAATCGGGCACCCGCTTGGTGGGTGACGTCGCGTTTGCCGAGGTGCAGCCCAAGGCGGGCTTGATCACACCGAATCCGGGCGGTGTGGGACCGATGACCATTGCCATGCTGCTGGCGAACACCGCCCGGGCGGCGGAGAACTTTCTGGGTGCGCGATGAGTTTCCGGCCGCCGGGTGATTGTCCGAATTGCAGCGAGGAAGTCCCCGCGCGGGCGAAATCCTGCCCGCATTGCGGCGCCACGGCGGAGGCGGGCTGGAATGACGAATCGGGCTACGAAGGCCTGGATTTGCCGGACGACGAGCCGTTCGATTACGAAGGATTTCGGGAGCGGGAATTCGGCACGCCCAACCGCCGCCAACCCGCGGCTCGCCGGATCTGGCCCTGGGTGGCGCTCGTCCTCGCGGCTTCGATCCTCTGGGTGGCGTGGGGTTGGATCTTCCACCGCTGACGCCGACGGCCGGAGTCGTCAGGGCACCGTGTGCCACCGGTTGATGGCCGGTCGTTGGAGCTCAGTTCGACTCCCATCAGCCCAGATCACCACGGCGGAACGAATCTCTGATTGCGTGCCGAGGCCGAAATGAACCTGGTCCGTCTGCTGGGTTCGATACCCATCGCCGGTTACGAGCCAGCGGCGTTGCGTGCCGGTGGTGGTTTGGAGTTCAATGCGGGAATTGACGGCGGATTTCCGCCCGGGCCCCGTCCCGAAACGCAGGCCGATCCAGTTGCCGGGCGACGGCGTTTCGTTGAGGAAAATCACCAGCCGTTGTTGCGGACGCGGCCAGCCTTCGACGGTGGTCAGGGCCAGGTCCACGCGGCCGTCGCCATCGAAGTCGGCCGCCAGAGCATTGCGGCCGTCGGCAAGAAAACCCACCCCGCTGAGCCACGCGGATTCCACATAGCCGTTGGTGCCGGCGTTCCGCAGGAGAGCCTGGTGCTGCCAGCCCCCGTACGAAGCATGGTCCGCGGAGCGACGTCCCATCGCCGCTTGAAAGTAGAGTTCGGCGGCGGGATCGTTCGTGGAGCCCGCTGCGTAGATGTCGTGCAGCCAGAACTGGCGTTCGTAATCGCGCTGGCTGGCACGGGTCTCGTGGCCGGTGGCGAAGAAGTAGTCCGGTCGACCATCGTTCTCGACATCCAACTCCGCCACGCCCCACGCCCAACCGGCGTGCGCCAACGATCGGGTTTCCGGGGTGGTTTCCCACCGCAGGCCGGCGGGTGAATTCAGGAAAACCCGGTTGCCCGCAGTCATGGCGGCCCGTTGGCGGGTGTGCTCAGGAAACTCAGGCAGCCCCAGCGTCAAGGCGTCTAATCGCGCGGCCCACGGTGAGTCCATGCCCACCATCAGCAGGTCCGGACGATCGTCGCCATTCCGATCCACCACCGCGTGGGCCATGCCAAACGCGTGTCGATTGTCACCCAGCGCCGCGGTGCCATCGATGAAATGTCCCCGGCCGTCATTGAGGAAAACATCGAGCCCCGCAAAATCACTGATGTTGATCAGATCCGGCGCGCCGTCGCCGTTGAGATCCAGCCAGCTGGCGGAGTAGGTTCGACGCCGATTTTTCGGAGCCAAGCCGGCGGATTCCGTGACGTCGGTGAATCCTGTGGGTCCGTCATTGCGCAGCAGGAAGGAACGGAAGCCGTCCAGGGCGTCGTAATACGGGGTGGGGAATTGACCCAGTTGATACGGGTTCTTGTACTGCGTCAGCCAGACATCCAGATCGCCGTCGCGGTCGATATCCGCCAGCGCCAGACATTCGGGATGGATCAACGGTTCAGGGCTTCGCCACCGGAGCACCGGCGGCGCGAATCCGCCCGTGCCATCTCCGAGCGCAATCCACAATCCGTCGCGGCCGCCGAGGCAAAGATCGTTCCAGCCGTCCCCGTTGAAGTCGGCCAGCGCGGCGGCCAGCGCGTGGTCCGGGGGCAATCCTTCGAGCGTTGGGCCCGCCTGCCATACCGATGCGGCGGCGGCGGGGGATCCGGCGGGAGCGCGAAGTTGAAAACGCTGCCGTGCCGAGATCAGCAGCAGTTCCGGTCCGGCGGGGGTGGACTGGAAGAGGAGGGGGTCGGCAAACAGCGTGTTGGTGGGCGGCTGCAGGAGGAATTCCTGCACCGGCCGGAATTGGATGCGGCCTTGTGGTTGGGTAAGGCGGAGTAAATCCAGCGCGAGGGGCTCGGACGCTTCCGGTGTGGTGGCGTTGGCGGCCGGCCAGCGAATTGCAACGCTCGCGGTGAGCGCGACCCGATCGTCCCCGCGGGACAGCAGCAGTTCCCAGTTGATTTCGCTGACGCCGGCCAGGAGGTCGGAACGCGACGTCGGCGTGGGGCGCCAGGTGAGTCGTTCCCAAACCCAACCGAATTTCCGATACCCCTCACTCGCGGTCGACACGGCCGCCAAGCCCGGCCAACGCCCCAAGGTTTGTCCCCAGACCTCCCACGGTTGGGTGGCCGACTGGACGGCGTCGGTGGTGAGGGCGCACCACGAGTCAGCGGCGCGGAGGTTCTGGGTGGCGGACCAAGCGGTTTCCTCGCGCGCCGTCGCGGCCGCCTCCAAGGACAGGTAACGCTGGGCGGCCCGCGTCATGCGGGAGTCCAGATCGGCGACGCGAGCGCGATGGCGGCGGACCATGGTGGCGGTGCCCGCGGCGATTCCCAGGAGGGCCAACAGAAGGACCAGACGCGGGCGCATGAAGGAAAAATGAAAAACGGCGGAAGGGTGGTTTTGAGCCAACGCCTTCCGCCGTACTGAACCCACCGTCTGGCCAGTAAGCTAGGTTCCGAATCCGAAACCCGACTCCGGACAGCGGTTCGGAATTAACGTCCGTTGATGATCCGGGACAGGTTCTGATAGGCCTCCCGGGCGGCCGCATCCGTCTTCGTGGCGTCGCTCAGTTCATCCTGCAAGGCGAGCATCTTGACCCGCTTTTCGTCGGTCATGGGCGGCCGGCGAAGCTGGACGATTTCGGCGACCACCGAGTCCCAGTTTTTCGCCGACTCACCCGCCGCGGCGCCGGCCTTTTTGGCGGCCGCCGTCGCGGCAACGCCGGCGGCGACACTGGGATCAAAGGCACCGTCATCCGCGCCCGCCGCCTTGGCCTTGGGCTGAACTTCGGCGGCAGCCTCGGTGGGCGCCTCCGTCTTGGCCTCCTTTTTGGAGCAACCGGTCGCCGCCAACAAAGCCAGAAGTACTACTGGAATCGATCTCATCGGGGGGAGCCTTATTTGTAAGCGGGTCCGATCCAAACGTTATTTTCCGTCGCCTTCGGGGACATCGCCTTGAAGCCCGCGGGCATGCTGCCCGGCGTACCCACACCGCCGGCCATTTCGACGAACTCACGGAAACGGATGAAATTGGCGCTGCCGTCCAGACGGCCGATCGCCGACTGCCCGCCGAAGTCCTTGGTGTAATCACCGCGGGTGTACTTGCTGGCCTTGTGCCGCTGGGAGATGCCTTCGTGCGGCTGATTGCCGGTGTCGTTGAAGAGGAACGGATCCGCCTCGGCCGTTTCCCAGAAGAGGATGTCCATCGGATTGAACTGGGTCACCTTGCGGGCGAAGCCATCCTGCCAACCGGCCAGGTTGCCCAGGTCGATGATGCAGCCGTTCCAGGTGTAGCTGGTCAATTTGACCGTCCGACCCTTCCATTCCTGCTTCTTTGTGGAGGTCACTTCCGCCAGATCCTTGGGGCAGAACAAAACCTTGGGCGTGGCCAGATAGTTGCCCAACAGGCCTTTTTGGAAGAAGGGCAGCTGCGCCAGCGACTTGGAATTGGGGGAGAAGGGCGATTTGTCATCCCCGTTGGCGTCGGGAATTGTGCCGCCGGTGGTGTTGGTCTTCAAGGCGTACGCCCAGCAATCGCCACCCGTCAGACCCCAACCGGGACTCGGGAGCCGCTCCTGATTGTCACCGGTGAACATGTGGGTGCTGAGGGTGATCTGCTTGCAGCCGCTCAAATCGATGGCGGCCTGCGCCTTGTCCTTGGCCTTGGCCAAAGCGGGCAGCAGCATGCCGGCGAGAATCGCGATGATCGCGATCACGACGAGCAGTTCAATCAGGGTGAAGCCAACCGGATTCGGCTGGCCTGACTTACGAGTTGCTAATTTGCGCATAATTATTGAGGCCGATGTCTCCCGACACGCGGCGATTTCTGTTAACAGGGATTTGCTGGCCACTAGACCAACTGTTTGGGCCGAGGTCAACAGTTTGGGGGGTAAAATGTCGGCGCCTGCCGCGGGGGCGGGGGGCGTTGGACGGCCCCCCGGCCCAGACGACGGGTGTATTTCGTCGAGGGTTACCGGCGCCGCTTAGGGCCGAACACTGACGCGGAAGAAGTACGGAATGCGGGCGTCCAGCGCCGGCAGAATGACACTTTTGATTCCGCCGATACCGGTAATGGGATCCGAATAAGGCGTCCAAAAGACCAGATCCTGCGAGCCTTCGAGGACGTACTCGCGTCCCACCTGACTCGGCCAGGTGAGCCGGACGGTTCGATTAGGCAATTCCTGGGGTAACGACACCCGCAAGGCACTGGCAGCGTTGGTGGGATTCGTGCCGGCATAGAACTCGCGGAGATCACTCACGCCGTCGCCGTCATGGTCGGCACTCCCCGGAAAAGGGGAAGGCCCGCCGAAAAACCGGGTCTCCCACAGGTCTGAGAGGCCGTTCCGATTGGCGTCGGGGAACAGATACGTGCCCACGAACACGAGGGCGTTGGTCGAATCACCCAAGTGATTGGTCTGCGGCGCGGGAGTGAGGTAGTACGGGACATCCAACCAGTGGATCACGTAGTCGCCCGGCGGCACGTTGGTACTCCAGAGTCGCCCGTTGCCACCCGCGGTCGCGGCGGTGCTGGTTAGCAGAAAGCTGGCCTGCGACAGATTGTTGCTCACCACCACCCGGCTGCTGGCCACCACATTCAAATCGACCGCCAAATCGTCGATCAGCCAGCCCAACCGGTCCGTGGTGTTGAAACTGAAAAGTTGGTAGTTGAACCGGAATCGGACGGTCGATCCAACAAAGCGGCTGAGGTCCACGGTGACCTCCTCCCAGCCTCCGGAACTCTCGGCCTCGGGCGTATAGATCGTGGTCCACGCCGCTCCGTTGTCCGTGGAGACCGCCACCTGCGCGGTTTGCACCAGATCGCCGCCGCCGAAGGAATCATCCCCACCACTGTCGGTTTGGGTAAAATCATAGGCCTGCCAGAAGCGCAGCGTGGCCTGATTGCCGCCCACCAGACTGATCGCGGGAGTGATGAGATCGGAAATGGCGAAATCGGTAAATTCGCCCTTGAGATTGGTCCCCCAGCAATTGGTTCCGCTATGCGCAGTCACGCCGTGCGCATTCTCGGCGACGCCGAACTGCCAGCCCACCTGCGCCAGATCCGATCCGTCACCCTCGTCCCCAATGATGCTGCCGGTGCCGCCGCTGTCGTTGAAGACGACGTACCCTTCGCGTCCATGTTCCAGGTCGTCCCGCACCGGGGGCTTCAACGGGGTCAGTGTGCGCACCGTGTGGTATTTCCCGTTCGCATTGTCCCGGGAAACGTTCCCGGCCGCGTCCCGACTCACGACTTCGAAATAATACGTCTTATCCGGCAGCAATCCGCGGATCTGCACCTCGTGATGGGTGGCCAACTCCGCGTTGTACGACGTCTTGGTCAGAAAGGAATCGTCGCCGCCGGATTCACCGTACCGAACCAGCGCGTCGGCCGGTTTGTCGGTTTCCCAGATCAGCGTGGCCTCGTTGTAAGCCGGATCGGAATCGATGCCGCTGATCACCGGGCCGATGGTGTCGACCGGTACGGTGACCGTTAGTGTGCGATTGGCGGCGTCGAGATAGGTGGCACCCACCGAATTGCCGTGCACTGCAGGGAACCGGCCGGCGCTGCCGGGTGCGGGCGGGGCAATCAAAGTGGCCCGGCCGCGGAAGACACCCTTCTGCGGCGTGGCGGAAAGGGTCAGGGTTTGTTCCGGGGCGGTGCCCACTTTCAAGGCGAGATTCACCGTGGCCTGCGCGGTGCGGCGGGCATCCACCACCTCCACCACAACATTGGCCGGCACGGTGTACGCGCTTTGATCAAAAGCCACCGAGGCGCCGGCTTGCAGATCAGGAAGCAGGAAGGCCACCGCTTGAGCGAGCGCTTCCGTCCGGTTGTTGTCGCCGTCACCGGTCGCGGGAATGGCTTCGAAGGCGAACGACCAGAAGACGACGCGGCCCTTGCTGTCGGCTCCGGTCCGCGGGTAACGCAGGCCGACAATCCGGCCGTCCTCCTGCGTGAGACTCGCCGCGGCGTCCGGCTGCAGGCGCAGGTGATCCGGTCCGTCTTCCCAAACAATTCCCAGCAGATCGATCAACAGGCCGCTGGGGAATTCGCTGTAGTCGAGCGCGAAATTCAAGGTCCCACCCACGGGGTCGCCGGCGATGGCCTTGATCGCCGTGGCGCCCTGATCTTCGTCGAAACTGGCGAGGTGCAGGACATTCGTGCGGAAGGTCAGATCCGCCGGCTGGGTCAACCGGGAGATCAAATCGTAGGAGGCGACAAACAGCGAGCCCCCACCGGCGACATAACGGTTGAGCGCGGTGGTCAGACCGGGTGCCGGACTGGACAATTCCTCGGGCCGCCAGAGGACCAGACGGTACTGGGAGAGTTCATCGAGCGTGGGTGCCAGACCGTTGTTCTCGGAGGTGTCCCAGATTTCGTAATTAATTCCCAGAGCATCCAAAGGACCGGTCCAGGTCTCCCGGCCGGGATACGGTTGATCCGCGAATTCGTTCAGCAGCGATTCGGGGGAGTAAACCAGCAGCGCCGTTTTCGGGGGGGGCGGCGTAAAGCGGTAATAGACTCCACCGGGCAGGGTGTTGGTCGTGACATTGCCGGCCGCATCCGCGCTGATGACGTAAAAATAGTAGAGGGTATCGGCTTCCAGCGCGGGGAGGACCACTTGGTGCGCCACGGCCAGCCCAACCGTATTCACGATGTTGGTGACGGCGTTGGTGATGCCGTAGATGACCGTGCCGGTGGCGGCCTCGCCGGTGAGCCACGTGATGGTGACCCGACCGAAGGTGGCCTTCGATTGCACGTTCGCCACCGTGGGGGCGGTCAGATCCACCAGGGCACTCGCATGCCGTTCACCCGCGGGACTGGCGTCCAGATAGGTCACCGTGAGTTCATCCCCGTCGGCTACTTGGAGGATCTGGTCGACGGTGTTGGTCGCTCCGATGTCCAGGTTCACCGTGCCCACAAACGAGCCGCTCGAACCACCCGGAACCCGCGACAGCAGCAGATCGAATCCACCGGGTTCCCGCGAACTGGCCACCCGGACGGTAACGTTGGTTCGCGCGCCCAGATCGAAATCCGTGAGCCGCACCGTCGCGGTCCCCGGGGCGCGGTAGCCGGGGCGATCAAAGGAAATCACGCCCTCACCCGGCAGCGGGAGGGCGCCGGAAATGACCAGGGCGAAATCCTGCTGCGGCGCCGCGTTGGTCCGGTGGTGCACGTCGGCCACCACATTGTGCGCCCGCACCCGCACCAGCCATTCGCCGGCCGTGGGCAGCGAAAGATGCACGGCTTCCACGTTGTTGATGCGATCGCCTTCCGGGGTGCCGGCGACGGATTCGCCTTCCGAAAAGGCATTCCCCCGATAGAGCGAGCCATCCGGAGCCACGACCTCCAAATCCAAATCGTTCACCAAGGCCGGAATGGCGGCCGGGAGTGCCGGGACATCGGTGTAGACCAGGGTCACCTTGAGCTGGTCATCCGCCCCCACCACCACGCGTTTTTCCCACGACTGCGCCGTGTGCAGCTCCGGACCTTGATCCAGCAGATCGAAACGCCGGTCCCCGTTGATCAAGTTGACCAGATTGATGCGCCCCCAGCCTTCATCGCCGTTGGGTACCGGAGCGGTGTCACCCACGACGATGCCGCTGGTGGGATCTCCGTCGGCCTGCGGTTTGGGCTGGCTGGACAGGGAGGCCTTCTTGGCGGCGCTGCTGACGCCACCGGCGAACGAGCCGTCACCCGGGTCGGGAATCGTCGCGGTGCCCATGTCATCCGCGGAATTGATCAGTCCGGCTTTGACCAGCGCCGGTGAAGGAGTCTGGCCCGCGTGCGTTTGCCGATACCACTGCACCAGTACCGCCGCCGCACCGCTGGCGTGGGGGCCGGCTTGCGAGGTTCCCCCTTCGTACAGGTAGTGGTCGCTGATGGGCGACCAGGAGTTGTTGTCGTTGGCAAAAATCGAACGTAGCGAGGCGATCCAGGTTCCGGGGGCGACGACATCGGGTTTGATGCGCCCGTCTTCGCAGGGGCCGCGGCTGGAGAAATCCGCCATCACTTCCTGGCCCTCGGCGTACAGCACCAGGTTGAAGCGGTTGTTCTGGCAGGCTCCCGTGGCGATGACGTTCTTCGCCACGGCGGGTGAGCCAATGGTTTGTTCGCCCGGACCCGCGTTGCCGGCACTGAATTCAAGAATGTACGGCTGCTCCCCGGGGGTCAGCGCGTCGGCATCGCGGACGAGGGCGTCGAACTCCGCGGCGCTGAGATCGTATTGGCCGCTGGTGTCGTCGCCCCAGGAATTGGAACCTACATACGCGCCGCTGCGCACGGCGTCGCGGGTCAATTGCTCGTACGAAGCCGGCGGAAAATAGTCGCCGTTGCCATCAAAGATGCGTTGTCCGACCAGGTGCGCACCCGGGGCCACGCCCAGGCCGAACAGCTCGCCGTCATCATCCGCTTCGCCGGTGGCGCCGTCACCGGCCACGATCCCGGCACAATGCGTGCCGTGGCCGTGTTCATCGCTGGCGTCGGCCAGGCCGCCGTAGGCGAAAAGGGCGTCCACCCGCCCATCGATGTCGGGATGCAGGATTTCCACATCGCCGGAATCCAGGCCGGAATCCGCCACCGCCACCGTCACCCCGCGGCCGTCAAATCCCAGGTCGTGCAATTCCGCCATCGAGCCGGCGGTCTCACCTTCCCCCATAAGAATTTTCGTGGCCACGGCATCGAAGAGCCGCATGTGCGCGGCGGGTTCGATCCAGATAATCGCCGGCGATTTGGCGAGTTCGAACAGGCGGCGGCCGTCGATCTGCCCGCTGGTCACCGTGCCCAGATGAGTGGCGTGCAGCGGCGTGGCGGATCGGAGCTGCCGGTTCACGAGGACGCGTTCGAAGCCCGATACCTGCGGGCGCAAGAGCACGCGTACCGGCAGGGGCGCACCCGGAGCCACGGCCAGGCGTTGGTTGAGGCGGGGATCAATCTTGTAACGCGCCTCGTAGGGTCCGACCCAGCGGACGAAAGGCAGGGCCCGCAGGGCGGCCAGTTCGGTGTCCTGCAATCGGGTGATGAAGGTGTCGTCGGGAATGTAGTGCAGCGGTTCGGCTCCGAGGGCTGCCAGGGGGGCGCGGTATTCGGTTTGAAAACGTCCGTTGAACTGCACCAGCCACAGGCCGGTCGCGGTGGCCTCGGCGGGCGTCGTTCCGGTCGCAGCGGGCGCGGCGGCCCGCTTGAGGGGCGTCGTGATGATTCCAGTGCGGAGGCGGATCGGCTTGGTGTTCGCCGGAGGTTCTTCCGAGCGGAGGGGCAGGGTCACGGCCAGGCTCAATATCCCGAGCCAGGCCCACAGCAACGCCCAGCGTCGGAGAAACGGTGAATGCACAGCCTCACGCTAGCCAGACTCCCGATTCGCACAAGGTGCGGACTGCACCGCCACGGCGGCTCCGCCGGTCAGGCCAGGATCGGACGGACCACATTCCCGTGGATGTCCGTCAGTCGATAGTCGCGGCCCTGATGGCGGAAGGTCAGGCGTTCATGATCGATCCCCAGGCAGTGCAGGATCGTGGCGTTCAGGTCATGCAACGGCACCGGATCGCGCACGATGTTGTAGGAGTAGTCGTCGGTCTCCCCGTGGACCATGCCCGGTCGGATGCCACCGCCGGCCAGCCAGATCGAGAAACAACGCGGATGATGATCGCGGCCGAAGTTGGTTTCGGTCAGCGTTCCCTGACTGAACACCGTGCGACCAAACTCACCGCCCCAGATCACCAGTGTGTCCTCGAGCAAACCCCGCTCCTGCAGATCGGTGATCAGCGCCGCGGAGGGTTGATCCGTATCGTAGCACTGGTGCCGGATGCCGCCGGGCAGATTGTCGTGTTGATCCCACCCGCGGTGATAAAGCTGGATGAAGCGCACCCCGCGTTCGGCGAGCCGGCGAGCCAGAATGCAATTCGCGGCAAACGTTCCCGGCTTGGTGGATTCCGGACCGTACCGCGTAAACGTCGACGGTGGTTCATGCGTGAGGTCGGTGAGTTCCGGCACCGACGCCTGCATGCGGAATGCGAGTTCGTACTGGGCGATGCGGGTTTGGATCTCCGGATCCTGATAATCCTCGAACTGCATCCGATTCAGGGCGCCGAGATCGTCCAACATGCCCCGTCGACGCCCGGTATCGATCCCCGGCGGGTTCGAGAGAAACAGCACCGGGTCGCGCCCCGGACTGAACCGCACGCCCTGATGGTGGGACGGCAGAAAACCCGCCCCCCACATGCGCTCGTGCAGGGGTTGGGCGTTGGTGGGCCCGCTGGGGCGGGAGATCATCACGACAAACGTCGGCAGATTTTCGTTCGTTGAACCCAGACCGTACGACAGCCAGGCGCCCAGGGAGGGGCGGCCGGGCACTTGATGACCGGTTTGCAACAGCGTCATGGCCGGATCGTGATTGATCGCGTCGGTGTGCAGGGAGCGGATGACGCACAATTGGTCGACGATCTGCGCGGTGAAGGGCAGCACTTCGCTCAAGGCGGTGCCGCATCGGCCGTGCGGTCGGAATTCAAACAGGGACGGCGCCACGGGCAGGGTCTTCTGTCCGGAGGTCATCCCGGTGAGCCGTTGCGTGCCGCGCACGGAATCCGGCAGGGGTTCCCGGAAGCGCGCCTTTAGACCGGGCTTGGGATCGAACAGATCCAGCTGCGAGGGAGCACCGGCCTGGGTCAGGTAAATCACGCGGCGCGCCCGTGCGGACCGATGCGGAAGCGGCGTTGGGTTGGGTCCGCTGGCAGCCGACGCGCCCGGGCCCGGGCCCAACAGGGCGGCCAATGCCGCCAGACCAACGCCCGAGCCGGTGCGTCCCAGAAATTGACGACGCGTCACCGACCACGGATCCGGCGGGGAGAAAAGCATGGGCTTATTGTTGGGTGATGGTTTCGTCGAGATTGAGCATCGTGCTCGCCACGGTGGTGAACGCGGCGAGTTCCACGGGATCCAACGCGGCCGGCGGGCGGGACGCGCCGACTGTGATCAAACCGTCCGCGCCCGTCCGATCCTGTCGAAAGGCCGCCGCCGCCCGGTGCCAACCCGCGGCCAGCACCGCGAGTTCGGCCGGTCGGGGTTCTCGGCTCAAGGTGAGGCGGAAGCCGTGGCGGATGCGTGACTCCAAATCCGTTCCACCGGCCTGCATCATTCGGGTCGCCAGGGCGCGGGCGGCTTCGACGTAGGTCGGGTCGTTGAGCAGATTCAAAGCCTGCAACGGAGTGCTGGTGCGCGCGCGCCGGACGGTGCAGGTCTCGCGAAACGGCATGTCAAAGAGGAGCAGCGCGGGATTCGGCACGGAACGTTTCCAATAGGTGTAGAGCGTGCGTCGGTACAAATCGGTGCCGGTCCCGATGACATACGTGCTGGCGGACGAACCCGCGACCACCTGCTCGTAAAGCCCCGGCGGATGGTAGGGACGCACCGAGGGTCCGCCGGGCGATTCCACCAACAGCCCGCTGACGGCGAGGGCCTGATCCCGGATCGCCTCGATCGTCAAACGATGCCGCGGACCGCGGGCCAGCCAGCGGTTCTCCGGATCCGCCGCCGCCTGTTCCGGGTGGAAACGCGAGTCCTGTCGATACGTCGCGCTTCGGACCAACAACTTCATCATCGCCTTGATGTCCCAACCGGTCCGGATGAATTCGCTCGCCAGCCAATCCAGCAGTTCGGGATGGGTCGGCGGTTCGCCCTGCATGCCAAAGTCCTCCGCCGTGCGCACCAATCCGAGGCCGAACACCGATTGCCATAACCGGTTCACGGTCACGCGGGCGGTCAGCGGATTGCGAGGATCGACCAGCCAGCGGGCCAGCCCGAGACGATTGCGCGGCCATTCGGCGGCGAAGGCCAGCAGGTTGGTCGGCGTGTCGGCGGTTACGACTTCGCCGGGTTGTTGATACGAACCCCGGGTGAGCACGTGCGTCGTCCGCGGCGTGGCCATTTCCGACATGACCAGCGTGATGGGACTCGCCAGATCCAGTTCGTCCGCCTGCCGGGTCAATCCAGCGATGCGCTCGCGCAAGGTCTCGTGCTCCGCGGTGCGGGAGCGTTGGAACTCCGTCACTCTTTGCGCCGCCTCCGCACTGCGTGGACCGATGGGCTGGGCGAGCAGGGGCGCGATCTCCGGAGGAATCAGCAGGGCAGGATCCAGCTCCGTGGTGCGCAGTCGGAATCCCCACGCGCCGAGGGTTTCGGCGGCGCGGAGTTCAACGGTCAAATGCAGCTCGGCGGGGGCGATGTTGGTGGCGGGGTTTTGCACCAGAAAAACGCCGGTGCCGGTGGCCGCGTTCGTGGGCTGAATCCGCCAGAAGGTCTCGGCCTTTCCGTCCACGGCCGGATTCAATTCGGTGGTGGCGGCCGTTCCGTTCAGGTTCGCGGGGCGGAGAGTCCAATGGTTGGTGCGCCGGGTGGTGTTCTGAATTTCCACGGACCACAGGCGAATTTCCGCCACGGCCACGACGGAATTTGAGCGAACCGAGGTGGGGCTCCGGGGCGTCCACTCGAGTTGAATCGCTGTCGGCGCCGTTCGGGGAAAGGCGGCCTGCAAGCGCAGGGGCGTCGCGGTGGAAGCCGCGTCCGGGCCGCCCGACCAGACGCCCTCCGCACCGAGCGGGGTTACGGTTTCGCCGGCCGTGACGACGGCGCCGGCGAGTGGCTGCCAGTTGGGAGCGGCCGTTTTTGCCCGGGTCTCCCAGTCCGGCTGGCCAGCTTCCAATCGCTGCCGCAGCTGATTCCATTTTTCGGTCGTAGTCGCAAGATCGGCCTTCACTCGCGCCAGGGCGGCGTCGGTTTCGGCAGACGGCAATTTCAGAAAGGGCGGGGTGCTGCGCCGAATATTGGCGCCGTAGTCGCCGACGCCGCTCTCCGGAATATTGTGGAAAAAGGAAAGCAGACGGTAGTAATCGCGTTGGGTTAGGGGGTCGTACTTGTGGTCATGGCACCGCGCGCAGTTCATCGTCAAACCCAGCCACACGGTGGCCGTCGTCTCCACCCGGTCGGCGCAGTATTCCGCGAGAAACTCCTCGGGGATGATGCCGCCTTCCTCGTTGATCATGTGATTGCGATGAAAGCCGGTCGCGATTTTTTGCTCCAGAGTGGCGTTCGGGAGGAGGTCGCCGGCGAGCTGTTCCACCGTGAAGGTGTCGAAGGGGAGATTGCGGTTGAAGGCGCGCACCACCCAGTCCCGCCAGCCCCACAGTTCGCGATCGCGATCCACCTGATAGCCGTTGCTGTCGGCAAAGCGCGCGGCGTCCAGCCAGTCCTGCGACATGCGTTCGCCATAACGCGGCGACGCCAGAAGGCGGTCCACCACCCGTTCGTACGCCGTCGGGGAAGGGTCGGCGAGAAAGGCGTCGAGCTCCGCCGGCGTTGGCGGAAGTCCGGTGAGATCCAGCGAGACCCGGCGCAGCAAGGTGGCGGGCGGCGCCTCTTTGGCCGGTTGCCAGCCGTGGGCCTCGAGGCCCGCCAGGATGAAGGGATCGATCGCCGAACGCACCCAACCGGGCTGACCGACCGCGGGCACGGCGGGTCGTTGAACCGGTTGAAACGCCCAATGTCCCGGATAGTCCGCGCCCTCGGCGATCCAGCGTCGCAGGGTTTCCTTTTCCGCTGCCGTGAGCACCCGGTGCGTTTCCGGCGGCGGCATCTGTTCGTCGGCGTCGACGGAGAAGAGGCGTCGCAGAACTTCGCTTTTTTCAGGTTTGCCCGGAACAATCGGAATCGCCCCCGATTTGGC
Organism: Verrucomicrobiota bacterium; assembly: GCA_947471985.1. Lineage (GTDB taxonomy): Bacteria > Verrucomicrobiota > Verrucomicrobiia > Limisphaerales > UBA9464 > CANIZL01. The sequence goes on from CANIZL010000034.1 coordinate 23,262, forward strand.
CGGCTGGGTCGCGCTGGTGCGCTGGTCGAGCCGCAATCCCGCCTTGCGCGCGCCGGCATCAAACCCGTGGCATCGGAAACAAGCGTCCGCCAGTAATGGCCGGACCTCCCGCTGATAGTCGACCGCACCCAGCCGAAGGCCCGTCACAACGAGCACCCATAGCCAGGTGGCGATTTTTCTGATCATGTGATGACCACCTCAAAATGCGGACATTTCAACAAGTGCAAAATCTGTTCCGCCGCGACTCGTCGCGCGGGGAGTCGAACGTTTCATCAGGAGGCGTCGATCGCATCGTTTCGAAGTGGCGGGGTATTGGGGGCCCGGGTTTTTGGTACCCGCTTTTGGCTTGGGCGATTTTGCCGGTGTTCCTGGTCCTGCGGGCCGCCGCGCCGGCTCCCGCGGGCCGTGGGGCGGTGACCTCGCTGTCGCTGCCGCCCTTGCGGATTGAGGGTCAAGCCGCCACCGCGCACACTCAGGGGGTCGAAGTGATCGGTGACGATTTTTACGTTACCGCCCGACGCGAGGATGTGCATCCGTCGCGGGCGCTGCTGTTGCGGACGAATCCGCGCCGGACGGACTGGGACGTTTGGGATATCACACCCCGGGGGACGGGCGGTGAATCCTCGGTCCTCGATCATCCCGGCGGCTTCCAATCCGATGGGCGTCGCTTGTGGATTCCGGTGGCGGAGAGCCGTCGGAATGGGCGCAGCGTTGTCCGAACCTATGCGCTGGCGGATCTCCGGAGTGGCGCCCCGGTGAAGCCCGAGCGCGAGTTTCCCGTCGACGACCACATCGGTGCCCTGGCGGTCTCGGCCCGGCACAAAGTTTTGCTCGGGGCGAATTGGGATACGGAGACCGTGTACGTTTGGGATTTGGCAGGGCACTTGCAGCGGACTTTGCGTGGAGACGCCCTGAAATCTCGGGGTTTGGGGGCAGTGGCTGGGCCGGAAGGGCGGGTGGGTTTGGCGATCCAGGATTGGAAATGGCGCGGTGAGTTCCTTTATGCGGGAGGGTTGTTCAAAGCTCCCGGACAAAATGTGGCGCAGCCGCTGAGCCGGTGGTGGCGATTTTCGCATTTCCTGGAGCCGGAGTTCACGGTGCAATCGCTGGCCCTGCCGATGATTCTGCCGGTGGAAGTGGCGCACGAAGCGATGGCGATAACTGGGCGCGCGGGCTTTTTCCTGCCGGAGGACCTAGGCACCACCAACCGGGTGTTTCGGGTCCCGTTAAGCCCCCGGAAATAAATAGCGCGCGGGTGAGGAGGGATCGCCCGAAGTCGGTCCCCCATCTCACCGTGAAATCAGCGTGAGCGTGGGGTGGGTGGGCGGTCTACTGAGGCAAGTGCTGGGTTAAACGATCAAGGGTAGTGTGTGTGACCGGCAGTTGAGGAGCGGCCTTGACTGCCGGTCCTTTCCGGTCCCGGTGGAGCGATTGAATCCCTCGCCGGGGGGCCAGGAGAGAACCCTGGAAGATGCGTCCGCCGCATCGCCCCGCCGTCCCCTCAGCCGCCCAATCCCAACCCCCCCCGCGAAGCCCACATCCCCAAGGAAGCCATCCCGGGCCAGGTTCACTGATCGACCTCGGAGATGATAAAGTTACTATTGGCTATCAACCGAATAAGTGTCGTGAATTTGAAATAGTGAGCCTGGCACGCTGTAGATGCGGTTAGCGAGCCTGGCACCACCGCGATGGATAAAGTTTTTTTTGAACCTGGCACCGTATTTTTGCCCCGCCCCAGCCCGGGTTCCCGAATTCTGAACCTGGCACCGGGGGCTATTGGGTTGGACTTTTAACCTGGCGCCGGATTTTTCGGGACGCTGCGGGTAGCTTTGAACGGGTGGCGGCGGGTGCGGTGGTGCGTTGCCAGGTCCAGACCAGACGCGCAGCGGTGTGTGGCTGCACTTTGAAGGGATCACCCGGGGGCAGACCCTCCACCCAAAAAATCTCTCCCGCCGCCGTCGTGGCCACCACCCGCTGACGCCGCTCCGGTCCGGGGACCTTCCGATTGGTGAACACGTCCTGAAGCTTGGTGGGCTTCGCCATTCCCAAGGGTTGAAATCGATCGCCGGGAAGCCAATGCCGGAGGTGGATCTGCGGTCCCACCGCAGCGGCATCAAATTGCTCCGTGCCCGGCGGTGACTTCGGTGGCCGCCCCGTCGCCGGTTTGGCGGTGGACCGTCGCCAGCGGAGTTCTACGTCGTCAAAACTTCGGCTGCCTCGGGAGCCCAGTTCGAGGGCCGCGGAAGTTGTCGTGAAGCCGGGGGTGGGCGGGACGGATTCCAAACCCCCTTCCGGCTGGCGTCGGAGGACGCGTCCGGCGGCCGCGCTTTGACGGCTTTGCGTGCGCCGCAGCCGTTCCACCAGATCGAAGTCGACCGGACACCCCAGATCCCAGAGCTGTCGCCGGATGACGGCGCGCTGCACCGCGACCGGCAGTCGATCGAAAGCCCGGGGGCGGCGCATCGTGGTCCACTTCTCCGCGAGGGATTCCACGCACTCGGCATCGGCACCCACCAACTCAGCGCTGCGCCGTATCACCTGATCCAGATGGGCGCCGACCTGCTCCCGCAACCAGGGCAGGACCGTCTGGCGAATGTGGTTGCGCGGAATGGAGAGATCCTGATTGCTCCCATCTTCCCGGAAGGGCCATCCGCCCTGGGCGACGAAGTCCCGTAGCTCGACCTTGCGGAGGCTCAGCAGGGGGCGGAGCAGCGTGATGCTTGAATCGCTGGGCGAAGGGGAGATTTCCGCCATGCCCCCGAGTCCGTCGCCGCCCGAACCCCGGAAAAGTCGCAGCAGAAACAACTCTGTTTGATCGTCGCCATGATGGGCCAGGGCGATTGATCTCGCGCCGACTTCGCGGGCGGTGCGAGCCAGAAATGCGTGACGCAATCGGCGGGCGGTCATCTCCAGTGAGCCGGCCGTCCGATTCATTTCGCCGCGAACGTTCACGCGGGCGACCACACACGCCCAACCGAGGCGCGTCGCCAGCTCCTGCACCAGGGCCGCGTCGGCATCGGCCTCCGCGCCGCGCAGACCGTGGTGCGCGTGGGCCACGGTGAGCGGGACCTGATGGGCGCGGGCCAGTTCGGTCAGTCCCACCAGCAAGGCCACGGAATCGGCACCACCGGAAACACCCACGACGATGCCGCGTGCCGTCGAACGACGCGGCCACGCGGCCCAGCAATGGGCCAGAGTGGTGGCAAGCGACGACGACACGCGATCAAGCTATCATGCCGGTCGGCGGGACCGCCAGTATCGCCGGGGATTCCGCAGCAAAATGGCTCCGGCCCGCCATCCCCGCGCAACCGTTCCGGAAGCGGCCACGCAGGGCGCTGCGGGAGGCGTGGATTCGACCGCGCCCGAAAATAGTTCAAGTCCCCTTGAATCTCCGGCGCGGTGAATGGGTCCGTAGGGTTTGGTATGACATTCTTGGAATCGATTAAGGAGGGCGGCGGGAACGCCGGCCGGCGTACGGGCGAGGGTTTCACGTTGATCGAACTGCTCGTGGTGATCGCCATCATTGCGATTCTCGCGGGCATGTTGTTGCCGGCGTTGGGCGGCGCGAAGGGCGCGGCGCAGCGGATTGCCTGTTTGAATGGCGAGAAGCAATTGGGGACTTCCGCGGCCCTCTATGCGACGGATCATCACGGGGAATATCCCTCCCGCTCGCTCGCCGAGCGCTGGCCGGAAAAACTTCGGGCCTATTACCAGACCACTAATCTTCTCCGGTGCCCCATGGATCGTCGCGACGGGAAGGGTTTGCCGGAGACCGCGGATCATACCGGCAAGAACGCGGACAGCGCGTCCCGGACCTACATCATGAATGGGTTTAACGATTATTGGCTCGAGACCTTGGTCGACGCCGGCAATGATGCGAACTTCATGAACCGGATCCTGGGCACGGCCATGAAGGATCAAAATGTTCCGCAGGTCAGCGATACCGTTCTGTTCGGTGAGAAGTTTTATCCGTCGGGACATTTCTGGATGGACGTCCTGGAGCCCGGGGTGAGCGCCACGGGTCAGACGGGGGGAAATCAGGAAACGCAATTGAACCAGAGCCTCCACGGACGCGCCGCCAACACGCCCGGTGCGGGTGGATCCAATTACGCGATGGCGGACGGCAGTTCGCGCTTCATCAAGTACGGCGGCACCTTCGCCCCGGCGAATTTGTGGGCTACGACCACCAGTTGGCGCACGAATTCGCTGGGTTACTGAGCGAACGCCGCCGGCGGCTGCCGCTCCCGCAAACGTTTTGCTTGGACGCGGAAACCGCTACGGTTGACCTCTCACATGAAAATTTCGCTCCTTCGTCAGGCCGGTCTTGCCTTGGGCACGGCCAGTCTCGTTTTCCTGCTGGGCTGTTCCTCCGTGGCCCCTTCCGTGGGCACCGGACGGCATTTTAAGGGCCCGGTCGGACTTCAATTGTACAGCCTGCGCGGTCAATTCACGCAGAACGTTCCCGCCGCCATCCAGACCGCCAAGGGTTTTGGCATTCACGAGGTCGAACTGGCCGGCCTCTACAACCTGAAGGCCGACACCCTGCGGGACCTGCTCGTGACCGCCGGGTTGCAACCGATCAGCGGCCACTTTCCGTATGACCGGTTCAAGAATGATCCCGAAGGCATCGCCGCTGAGGCCAAGGCGCTGGGCTTGAAGTACGCCGGTTGCGCGTGGATCAACCATGCCGGCGGCTCCATGACCGCGGACGAAGCCCGCGCTGCGGCGGAGGTTTTTAACAAGGCCGGGACCGTGCTCGCCCGCCATGGGATCAAGTGCTTCTATCACTGCCACGGCTTCGAATTCGTCGCCGATGCCGCTGGTGTCGCCCCGATGGATCTGCTCATGCGCCACACCCATCCGGCGGACGTCTGTTTCGAAATGGACGTCGTTTGGGTGATTCATCCCGGGCAGAATCCGGCCACGTGGTTGAAGAAGTACCCGGGTCGCTGGGAATTGATGCATTTGAAGGATCTCCGCCGCGGCGTGGCGACGGGAAATCAAACCGGCAAGGGCGATCCCAACGACGACGTGGCTCTCGGCACCGGTCAGGTGGACTGGCCCAGCGTGTTGTCGACGGCCCAGAAAACCGGTGTGAAGCACTACTTCATCGAGGACGAATCGGCGTCCGTCGTCACCCAGGTGCCGCAGACCTTGAAGTATCTCGAGACCGTCAGCTGGTAATCGCCGCTGGCTGAAGACGAAAGGCCGCGATCCTTCGGGTTCGCGGCTTTTTTGTTGGTTCGCCCGTCCGTCCGGGTCGGGCGATAGAAGCGCCAACTTTGCGACTAACTTTTCCGCCGGTTCTGGGTTAGTCTGAAAGCCGTTGGATTCAGGGTTGCCATGAAATTCTTACTTCGTCACCTCGGGTTGCTCGTTTTCACCACCTTGCTCATGACTGCCGCTGATTTTTCCGCCACCCGGTCCGCCGCGGAAGCGGCTTTCACCGAGGGTTCCTTTGCCCGCGCGTACGAGCTTTACCGGTCTGCGCCCACCAATTTGACCGGCACGGACGCGCGGTGGCTGGCGTTCCGCCGGCCCGACAGCCAATGGCGGGCTCAGGGCGAGAACCTCCGGAATGAAGAGGTAAAAGCGGCGTTGAACGCACTGGAGAGCGCGTTTCCCGCCACCGCTCTGGCGGCGGAGCGGGATCCGATCTGGGCCGAGGCTCAGGAATCCGTGGGGGATTTGTGGAGCCGCCGGGGCGAATCCCGGGAACAGGTGAAGGCCCGCTACGGTCTGGCGCTTGATTGGTGGGCCGGCCAGAGCGATCTCGACACGGCGCGCGTCCGGTATCTGGCCATTGTCTCCAAGCTCGCGATCCGCGAGGGAAATCGATATCGCGGCCGCACGTGGGCGGATGATCTGGATCCATCCCTGCTGAATCGCGCGGTGGAAATCACCCGCGTCCCCGCCGATGTGGCGCAGTTCCGCTTCCTGCGGGCCCGGCAGTTCAGTCAACTCGCTCCGCCGGACGAGCGGGCCTTGTATCTGGTGGAGGACGATTTCCTCGCCGCCCTGAAACCCGGCAAGGCGAGTCCGTGGTACGACGCGGCGCTCTTCGAATACGCGGAATGGTTGAATCGCAGCGGCCGGCTGGTGTTGCCGGCCCGGGGTGCGTGGGGACGTCTTCCCGACGCGCCGCGGGCCTTGGAACGGTACCGGCAGCTCACGAGCGAATTTAGGGAGGGTGAATCCGCTTATTGGCATCAGGCTCAAAGTCAGGCGGACTCCCTGCTGGCGGAACACTTGGGCACCGCAGTCGAAGGCGCCTTTCTGCCCGGCAGCGAAGTGCAATTCCACCTGGAATGGCGAAACCTGCGTCGCGTGGAATGGACGTTGAAGCCGGTGTCGCTGCCGGACGACGTGCGCCTCACCGATCTCCGGCATGGTGCGGGGGAATGGCTGGATTCCCTCGCCCCTACCACCGCCCCCGTACAGCGCGGTACGGTTGAGACGCAGGACGATGGTTTTCACAATCCCGGAGAAACCAACGTGGTGGTGCCGGTGAAGTTGACTGCCGGCGCGTATCTCTTGGAGGTGAAGGGCGGCAAGATGAACGCCCGCGAATTGGTCCTCGTTTCTGATGTGGTGCTCAGTCTGAAAACCGGCGCCCACAAAACGCTGGCCTGGTTGACCGACGTGACCACCGGACAACCCGTGGGGGGCGCCCGCGTGAAGCTCTGGCGCCTGGAGCAGGAGCCGGGGAAGACCGTGGCCGGCAAGGCGCAGCTCCAAACGACCGGAGCGGATGGCGTGGCGGTCTTCGAATTCGAGCCGCACAACGCCCAGATTTTTGTCAGTGCCACCGCACCCGCCGCGGTCGGGTCGCGGCAGGCGTTGGCCGTCACCTGGGCCGACCCAGGGGAAACCGATCAGGAGACGTGGCGGCTCTACGTTTTCACGGATCGCCCGGCCTATCGTCCATCGGAGACGGTGCGATGGAAGGTCACGGCCCGGCAGCGTCGGCAGGGAGTGTATCGCACGCCGGCCGATGCCCCGGTGCATTACGAAGTCACCGACCCGCGACAGGGCAAGGTGACGAACGGCGTCGTGCGCCTGAATGCCTTTGGCTCCGGTTGGGCGGAATTCCCACTCGGAGCGCAGCCGGTGCTGGGCGCGTATGCCATCGCCTTTTGGGAGGACGCGGCTCATCAGCGCCCGATCGGCTCGGCCATGCTGTTTCGCAGCGAAGAATACAAGCTGCCGGAGTTTGAAGTAAAAGTGCGCCTGCCGGAGGAGGAACTTCCGGACGGCGGGCGAAAACCCCGGACGTATCGGCTGGGCGAGCGGGTCGAGGTCACGATTCAAGCGGACTACTATGCCGGCGGCGCCGTGGCGGATGGCGAAGTGGAATTATTGGTGCACCAATCGCCCTGGCACATGAGCTGGCCGCGGCCGCGGGAGTTTCCGTGGTATTACGACGATGAATCCGGCGCCCGCGGCTACGGCCGTTTTCCGGGTGCGGACCAAATTGTAAAACGGGAGACGCTGCGCACGGATGTCACCGGCAAGGCGGTGTTCTCGTGGGAAACCGATGCCGCGGGCAGCGATGTGGAGTTTCGCATCGAAGCCCGGGTGCGCGACGCCGCACGTCGCGAGGTCACCGGGACCGGGGATGTGCGAGTGACCCGGCAACGGTACTTCGTTTCCGGTCGGACGTTGAATCAAGTGGGTCGACCCGGCGCCACAACACGTTTGGAATTCCGCGCGCAAGATGCCAATCGGCAACCGGTGGGTGTCGCGGGCTCGGTGAAAATCACGCGGGAACGTTGGACGGAAATCTGGCTGGATCCGGCGGGCAAGGAATGGACGGGAGCGGAACTCGACGCGGCGCGCGCGCGTTCGCCGGTGTGGCCGCCGCCCGTGCCGCCCGGGGAAAAACCGTGGCGGATCAAGCACCGCGGATATGACCGGGACGAATTGCGCACGGAGACCGTGACCACTGGCACGAACGGCCTGGCGGAACTGGTCTTCACGCCGGATCGTGACGGATTCTATCGCTTCGCCTGGAGTTCCCCCGGGAACGCGACCGCGCCTCGTTCCACCGACCCGCGTCCCCAGCCCTTCGAACCGGAAGTCACCAGCGAGACCCAGTTGTGGGTTTGCTCGGCGGGTACCACCGACTTGGGATATCGGAGCGGTGGCGTGAGGATCATTCTGGATGCGGACACCGCCCGGGTGGGATCGCGTCTGCCCGTTCTGTTGGTCACCGAGGCACCGGATCGCTGGGTGCTGTTGACGACCGAGATCGCCGATGATTTCACCCACGAGGTGGTGCATGTGACGGGGACGGTGCAGCGGACGGAGATCGATCTGACCGAGCGGCATGTACCCAACTTTCATCTCGGGGCGATGAGCGTGTTCCATCGGGAATTGCATACGGAGGACCAGGAAGTGGTAGTCCCGGCGGATCGGCATTTTCTCGACGTGACGGTGTCACCCGATCAACCCGCCTATGGCCCGCGCGAGGAAGGCTCGCTGTTGGTGAGCACACGGGATCGCGAGGGACGGCCCGTGAGTGCAGAGGTGGCACTGGGCGTGGTGGACGACAGCGTTTACGCAATTCAGGAGGAACTCGCAGGCGATCCGCGGCAGGTGTTCTTCGGTCAAAAACGCCCGCACACGACGCGCTTGGAATCCGGTTTCAGCCAACGCCAATTCGTGCGTTTGGTGAAGGGCGTCGGAGATCACGCGACGGAGATTTTTGATGATCGAACCCCGTTCCCCGAACCGGAGCCGGAATCCGAGGTGGACGTGGACGACGGCGAGGTCGCCGACCATGGGATCATCGAGCGAAGGCCCAAGAATATCACGCCCTTGCCGGCGTCGGATCGGGTGCAAGTCCGGGCCAAAGGCGCGATGGCGATGTCGCTGGGGCGGGCGGCCGCCGGCGGGCGTATGGAAATGATGGCGATGGCCGCTCCGGCGATGGTCGCGGATGCTCCCGGCCAAGGCGCTGCCCAGGCTCCCAATCCAGCGGGCAGCGCGGTCGTGGTCCGTTCCGATTTCCGGGCCACCGCGTTTTGGCAACCGGACCTCGTGACGGGTGCGGATGGGCAAGTGCGGGTGCCGGTGAAGTATCCCGATTCCCTGACCCGCTGGCGCGTCACCGCGCGCGCGGTGGGCCCGGAAACCCGTGTGGGTTGGTCAACAACGAATACCCGGACGCGCTCTCCCTTGATGGTCCGTTTGCAGGCACCGCGCTTTTTTGTCACCGGCGATCTCTGCGTGGTTTCGAGCCTCCTCGTCAACCAAACCGATCACCCGCTCGAAGTGCGATCGGTCCTCGAGGCGTCGGGGGTGACGATCGCCGGCGGCTATCGCAATGGTGAGTTCGTGAAGGAATCCCGTCCGCCAACCGTCACCGTGCCCGCTCACGGCCAGTTCCTGGACAACTGGGCGGTGCAGGTGCCGGCCGCGGGGCCGGTGAAACTCAAAGTCAGCGCGCTTCCCGTGAAGGCGGGCCAAGCCACCTTGGCGGACGCCATGGAGCGGGAGTACGTGGCGTATCCCCATGGCATCGAAAAATTCCTCGCCGTCACGGGCCAATCAACCGGTGACGTCGTCGAAGCCCGGCTGGATCTGCCGACGGCACGCGTGCCCGGCAGCACGCGGCTCACGGTGCGCGTGACGCCCAGTCGGGCGATTGCCCTGCTCGACGCGCTGCCGTATCTCGCCGATTACCCCTACGGTTGCACCGAACAAACACTCAGCCGCTTCCTCCCGGCAGTGCTGGTGCGAAAGACCCTGCGCGATCTCGGTCTCGACGCGGAGACCGCATTGAACCACGCGTTCGGCGGCATTACGCCAGGGCCCCAAGGACAAGTCGCGCCGCGCCTCGGTGCGAAAAAGGATCTGTCGAAGCTGGACGAAATGGTGCGGGCGGGATTGGACCGGCTGTTGGACTCCCAGCAAGCGGACGGCAGCTGGGGTTGGTGGAAAGAAGGCGCCAGTGATCCGTGGATGACGGCTTATGTGGTTTGGGGATTGAACCTGGCCCTGGAAGCCGGTGTGACCATGGACATCGCGCGGGTGGATCGCGGCGTCGATTGGCTGGAGCGTCACCTGGCCGATCAGAATCGTCACCTGGGCACGCAGGTCTGGATGCTGCACGCGTTGGCCGCGCAGCACCGGCGCACCCAGGCGCGGGTGGTGCGCACGTTCCAGTCCGCGGCCTTTCAGAATCTGTGGACCCAACGCGAGTCCCTGTCCGGTTACGAACGCGCCCTGCTCCTGCTCGCCGCGCAAAGTTTCGGACGACCCGAGCAGGTAACGACGCTGGTGCGCAATCTGGAAAACGGCGTCGTGCGGAGCGATGCGGCGAATTCCGCGTTGCTGCCCGGGGCCACACAGCCGGCACAGCCCCTCGTGCACTGGGGCCAGGAACAAAACTGGTGGCGCTGGACCGACGGCGCCGTGGAATCGACCGCCACTGCTTTGCGGGCGCTGTTGTTGGTGGATCCGAAAAATGCGCTCGTGGAGCCGGCCCTCAACTGGTTGCTCAAAAACCGCCGCGGAGCCCAATGGAGCAATACCCGCGACACCGCCCTGGCCTTGCTGGCATTGAATGAACACCTGCGGTTCTCAGGCGAGGCGCGCGCCGACGGTGCCTTTGCTGTGGAGGTCAATGGCCGGGAGATTGGCCAACGCGATCTGCGGGGCCGGGCTTTGTGGGATCTCGCGGGTGAATTCACCGTTCCCGCCGAACTCATTGCCAACCAGAACACCGTTCGGATCCGTCGCACGGCGGGCCAGGGTCCCCTCTACTATTCCGCCGACGCGGCATTCTTTACCGCCGAGGAACCCATCACTCCCGCGGGGAACGAACTGTTCGTGCGCCGGGAATATTTCAAACTCGTGGGTCGCCCGACTCTGCTCAAGGGACTCGTCTACGACCGACAACCCCTCCGCGATGGCGAGCGGGTGAAATCCGGCGATCGCGTGGAGGCGGTGCTCACGGTCGAGACCAAAAACGATTACGAATACCTGCTGTTTGAGGATCTCAAACCAGCGGGCCTGGAGGCGGCGTCGCTCACCAGTGGCGGCTGGCTTTCAGCGCGGCGCTTGCGCGATGGGCGGGCGGCCGATCACGTCGGGCAGCGGGATCCGGGGGATTACCTGGGCAATGATCGGGCGGTGTATCCCGAGTGGCGCGACCGGCAGGCAGCGCTGTTTGTGGATCAACTCCCGACCGGCTTTTGGGAGGTGCGCTATCAATTCCGGGCCGAGGTGCCGGGAAATTTCCACGCGCTGCCCGTCGTGGCCCACGCGATGTATGTGCCCGAACTGCGCGCCAATTCCGCCGAGATCCGGGTGCAGGTGCGGGATTAAATCGCGGCCATGAATTTGCGTCTCAAGGCGGCGTCACCGGGAGAATCTCCACGCCCGCTTCACGGCGGAGGCGGGCCGCGTACTCCGGCGTCCGCAGTTCCTGTTCGCGTCGCAGCAACAGGGTCCGGATGTCCGCCGCCACCGCGGTCAGCGGCTGCTGCCGGGCGGGAATGCGTTCGCGGCCGAGCAGCAGTTGCAGGCCGTAGGGTGTGGTGACGATCTCACTCAGCTCCCCTGACTTGAGGGCAAAAGCCGCTTTTTCCAGCGCCGGATCCAATTGCCCGCGAACCAGCGTATATTCCCCGCCGGTCTCCCGGGTGGTGGGATCCTCACTGTATTGCTTCACCAGCGCCGCGAAGTCGCCTCCGGCCCGGATCTGTTCCCGCAGCTTCTTCAATTGCTCCAACTTCTCCGCCGTGCGGGTCGCGGGTAGCGCCTCCCCTTTCTCGGTCTGCGTCGACAGCAGAAGCACGGCGACGCGCACCTGTTCTGGTTGCTGCCAACGGGCGGGGTTCTCCTCGTAATACTTGAGGATGTCCGACTCCGGCAGATGGATGGAGGCCCGGACTTCCCGTTCCGTGACCGCCAGCGCCAGGGACTCCGTCAACTTCTCCGCCCGGAACTCCGCTTCGGTCAAGCCCACGGCCTGTAGGCGCGCGAGGAGCGCCGCCGGCGATCCCAAGTCCCGTTGCAAGCCGTCGACGAACGAGCGGGATTCGAACTGCGCGCGCGCCCGGTCGGCCGGTGTGGCGCTGGCGGCTGCTAGGCGCGTGAAGATCATTTGTTCCAGGATATGTCCGGGCAACGCCTTCGCCTGCGCCGCCGAAAGGGCCCGGCCGGAATTGGTGATCTCACTCAAGGTGCGTCGGACGCGGGCCTCCAATTCCGCCGCGTGGAGAATCAATCCCCGCCCGCGGGCGACCACCGGCGACCGATCCTCCCCGGGCGTCGTCGCTGCCGGCTGAACCTTGGTGGGTGTGCCCTCCGCGCCCTGGCTCGTGGCGCACCAACCAGCGAGCAGCAAAGCACGCAGACCCGCAGAGCGGACGCGCCGGAGACGCAATTTCAACATGGGGATAACCTCGTCGAGACATTTGCCGGGACACGCGAATTTTACCGGATCGACACGTCAGGGTCGGACCGATGTTTAAACCTCCCGGCCGCGCAACAATCGGCACAGCGGGGAGAATAGGCTTGCCTTTCCGAGACTTCGGGGCTTCGCTCGCACGAGATATAACTTCCTGGAACGAGAATCTCCGGGCGGGGAATCAGAAAAAACCAATCCGTATGAGCACCAAGTCCATCCATGTCTTGGGGCGAGTCGAGATAGCTCGACGGTCATTGACCGTCGGTCTTGGCGCCCTCCTCATGGTTCCTGTCGCGCTCGCGCAGGATGCCAAAACCGCAACCGCCCCCGGCGATGCTGGGGAGCTCAAACCGGTGACGATCCGAACCGGATCCAACATCCCCAGCGCCGAGGAGGAAACGGTTTCCCCGGTCACCACCTATACCGCCGAAGAGATTGCCAAGATGGGCGTGACGGACCTGAGTTCCCTCACGCAGCGACTACCGATCTCCAGCCAGGGCGGACTCGCGGGCAACAATGGGGGTACCGGCTTTGCCCAGGGTGGCACGGGCGTTTCTCTCCGCGGTCTGGGGCTCAATGCCACCTTGGTGTTGTTGAATGGACGCCGCGTGGCGCCCTTTAGTTACGGCAGCGGTGGCACCATTACCTTCGTTAATCTCAATTCCCTGCCCTTGGAAGCAGTCGAGCGGGTGGAGATCCTCCGTGAAGGCGCCTCGGCGATCTATGGCGCGGACGCGATCGCAGGGGTCATCAATGTGGTGACTAAAAAGGATTTTGACGGCCTGCTGATCAAGGCCCGCTACGGCAATACCTTCTCCACGGATACGGCGAGCCAGGCGTACTCGCTCACTTATGGAACCCACAGCAAGGACAATAAGACCTCCGTCTTGATCGTGGCGGATTACCTGAAGCAGAATTCGCTCTTCAATCGCGATCGGGCGTTTTCTTCCCAGACGGATGCCACCGGATTGAGTGTCTATGACGACGGCACCGGGCAAAGCTGGCCGGGTGCCAATCTGGGATCGACGGGGGGATACCCTGGCTATTTTACGGTGCCCCGGAATGCCCCCGGGCTGGTGGGCACTCCTTATGAGGGTACGGCTGGCACACGAAGGCTTGCCCCTCCCAAAGACACGAATGGCAGTGCGCCGGCCTCCGCCTATCACCTCGCCGGGCTGCAAGCCTATCCCGAGCTGGGGTCCGGGGAGGATCTCTATAACTTTCTGAAGGATTCGCAGGCAACGCCGGATTCGGAGCGCTACGGGATTTTTGGGGCCATCGATCACCAGATCTTCGACGAAAAAATGGTGGTGTTCGGAACGTTCCAGATGCAGCGCGACGTCGAGCACGTGGAGTTGGCGCCCGCGCCCATCAGTTTTGCGGGCAATGGCTCCGGGATCGGAATCCCCCTGGGGGAGGTGCGGTATAAGAACGGATTCAAGATTACGGGGAATCAAATCACCATTCCCGTTGCCAATCCGTGGAATCCCTTTGGTGCGGATATTGTCGGCGGACAGTACCGGTTCGTCGAGGCGGGTAACCGGCTCTATGACACCATTTCCCACAACTATAATTTTGTCGCCGGCCTGAAGGGTGACATCGACCCGCTGGGGCGGCTCAGTTACGAGACAGCCGTTTCCTACTCGCGGTCCGAGGACAACCGCCGGGAGGTGCAGATCGGAACCCAGCAGGTGCAAAATGCCCTGAACGATTTGAACCTGGCCACGTCGTTGAACCTGTTTGGGGGGGCGAATTTCCACAATAATCCGGCGACGATCGAAGGGCTCAAAGTGCGGACTATCCACGAGGCGGGCACTCAGATTGCCAGTTGGGACGGCCGGATCTTCGGCAACATCGAGGCGCCCTTCTGGAAGCCGGGTAAATTTGGTTATGCGGTGGGTACTGAATATCGGGAGGAACGCTTCTTTGACCATCCGGATGAACTCTCGAAGGCCGGAGCCCTGGTCGGATCGTCGCCCACGCGTGAAAGCAATGGGCATCGCTCCAGTGAGGCAGCATTTATCGAGAGCACCATTCCGCTGGCAGGCCCGGAATTCAATGTGCCCGGCATTTACCGCTTCGACGTCAAGGCGGCCGGCCGGTTGGATAGCTACAGTGATTTCGGTGAATCCGTGGTGCCGCTGGTGGGGCTCATCTGGCGCCCCTTCAATGAAGACCTGCTGTTCCGCGGAACCTATGGACAGAGCTTCCGGCCGCCTTCTCTCCGACAGCTCTTCAACGCGCCGCAAGATGCCCTGACCGGTGCTCCGGTCCGCGACCCGCTGCGTCCGGGTGATCTCCTGCCCCAAGTGCCGATCGTCACCGCGGGCAATCCCAACCTGCAACCCGAGACCTCCGACAACTGGTCTGTCGGTTCGGTGTTCACTCCGCACCAGATTCCCGGCCTGCGCCTCGAGGCGCAATGGTTCCAGATCAAGCGGCGCAACGAGATCTCGCAGCTCTCGCAGACCCTGGGCGGGACGAGCGCCATCGCCGGCATCCCTGGCAACTACACCCGGGATCCCTATGACGGAAATCCCCGCGCCCTGATTGATCCTGTTACCGGACAGTTGGCCGGGCCCCTCGTCTCCCTCGTGGATTCCTACGTCAACGTGGGCACCACCATTGTCGACGCCATCGACGCAGGGGTGAGTTATGAGCTCAAGACCGAGACGGCGGGGACCTGGCTGTTCAGCGTCGAGCTGACCCGCATGCTCAGCAACCGCTCGGAAGTCAATCCGGGCGATGGTTACGGCGAGGCCGTGGGACAGGTGCTGCAATTCGACGGCTGGCCGAAGTGGCGGGGCATCGGTTCCGTTACCTGGGACTATCGCAAATTGCAACTGGGCGCCATGGCGGATTTCCGGAGCGGTCTGGATTATCCCCATCCCGGTTGGGATTCCACCGGCTATGCCCACGTGAATTCCTTCCTCACCTTTGACCTGCAGGCGTCCTACAATCTGCCTTGGCAATCACGGATCACCGTCGGCATCCGGAACTTGATGGATTCCGATCCGCCGCTTTATATCGGCGATCAAGGCCAGTGGTATATCAGCACGTTGGATAATCCCTTCGGGCGCAGTTACTACATGGAGCTTAGCAAGAAGTTCTAATCCGTTTGGGTCCGCGCATCACTGCGAAAAAGCCGCCGGTTCCGGGAAGGAAGCGGCGGCCATTTTTGTCTCCCGATTTGCCGTTAAGACGTCCGGTTCTGAAAACGGTAGTGGCTGACATGCCATTCATTGCCGCCGCGGAAGCCCCACAGCTCGGCGCACGCGAGGTAAAAGATGCGCCAATACACCCACCACTTGGTTTCATTGCCGGGACCATAGGTTTGCCGGAAGATCGTACGGATCTCCGCTTCGTTCTGGTCCATGTTGGCCAGCCACTGATGGGCGGTGCGTTCGTAGTGGCGGCCATTCACCACCCAGTGCTGCTCCAGCCGGAGATCCCGCTGGAAATACAGCAGCAGATCATCGCTGGGCATGATACCGCCCGTGAAGAAATACCGGCTCATCCAATCGGTCTCATCCCGGGCAATGAAGTGGTAGGCGTACTCACGGTGGGTGAAGATGTGCACGAACAGTTTGCCGTCGGGCTTCAACCAACGGCCGATGTTGCCCAGCAGGCGCTCGTAGTTCTTCAGGTGCTCGAACATTTCCACCGACACCACCCGATCAAACTGGTGATCCCCCCCGGGCGGTTCGAAGTAGTTCGCGTCGCAGGTGATGATCGTGACGTTTCGCAAGCCGCGCTGCGCCGCCTGGGCGTCGATGTGCAGTTTCTGGGTGCGCGAATTGCTGACGCCAACGATGCGGGCCTGGGGATATTTCTCCGCCATCCACAAGGTCAGGGAACCCCAGCCGCAGCCGAGTTCGAGAATGCGTTGCCCGTCGGCCAATTCAGCGCGTTCGCCGGTCAATGCGAGCATGGCTTCCTCGCCTTCGGCCAGGCTTTCCGTGAACGTCGGGTAATAGCCGGACGAGTATTTCAGCCGCGGCCCGAGGCAGAGTTGATAGAAGCGGGTGGGAACCTCGTAGTGTTGCTCGTTGGCCGCGGCGGTTTCGATGGCGATCGGCGACGTCCGCAACTCCGCGACGATTTCCAGCAGATGCGCCCGTTGGGTGGCAACATCCGGCCGCTTCTCCTCACGTAGGCGTTGACGCAGCAAACGGCGGATGCCGAAACGGAGGACGGCGTCCGGGAAGACGTTTTGAACCAGCAAATTATCCAGCATGACGGAGGCGGGGTTAGGACTTGAACCAGGGGATGAAGGCGCTGGTGGTGCGCTGATATTCCCGATAGGCCTCACCCTTCGATTTGAGCGAGAGCGCTTCGGTCATGGGAATGCCGGTGACGTTGACGAGAAAGTGCCACATGAGCAGCGGACTGAGCAGGCCCAGCCAACCGCCGGGAGCCCCCAACGCAAAGGCCGCGTAACCGAGCCAGATGACCCACTCAAAAAAGTAATTGGGGTGCCGCGAATAATACCAGAGCCCGTCCTGACAGACCTGACCACGCCGCGTGGGATTCGTGCGAAAGCGGGCCAGTTGGCGGTCGGCGATCGTTTCCCCAAGCCATCCGAAGCTCCAGAGGGCGATCCCCAGCCAGGCCCACGGTCCGAGAGTGAAGTGGGTCGTGTGTTGGGGATCCAGTAGGGTGAGCAGCCAGGGCACGGACAACACCACTTGCAGCGCGCCTTGCAGCAGATAGAAGCCGAACATGCGCCGTGCCTCCCCGGCACCCCATTCCCGCCGCAGTTCGGCGTAGCGCACATCCTCCACCGGGTGATGCGAGCGAACTCGGACGAAAAGATGTCCCCCGAGCCGCGCGGCCCAGAGGACCACCAATACGGTAAGGGTCCACGCGGCGGGCCAATTCCATTCGGGATACGCGTTGAGTTTGGTGTCGTAGTGCCAGCGGGCGGCGAGCCCCAGATAGAGCAGCACCAACGGGGCAAAGCCCAGGGACCACACGACGTCCACGACCCCGTAGTTTCGCACCCGTCGCGCGAACGCAAAGGTGGCGGTCATTTCGAGGATAACCCACAGGAGACCGGCCAGGGGGAGCCAGAGGTACGGGGAATTCACAGGAGGTTCACTGCATCAGGGCGCGGCAGTTGGGGCCTGCCCAGGTGGCTTGAACCACGCTGATGTTGCGCCAGGCAAAAGCGGCTTCGCAGTACGCGAGGTAATAATCCCACGTGCGGATGAAACGGTCGTCGAAGCCCAGCTCCCGAACCGCCTCGAGCTGCCCATGGAAACGGCTGCGCCATTCGCGCAGCGTGCGGGCGTAGTCGAGTCCGAGGTCGTGCAGCGAGTGCAGCGACAGCGACCCTGTCCGCTGCGCCACCGCCCCGACGCGGTTCATCGAGAGCAGCAGGGAACCGGGGAAGATGTGCTTTTGAATCCAATCCACGTTGCGGCGGAATTCCCCGTGCCGGTGATCGGGACAGGTGATGAATTGCGCGGCAAACAGACCGTTGCGCTTTAACAGGGATTGCACCTTGCGGAAATACGTGGGCAGAAAGGCGTCGCCTACGGCCTCCAGCATTTCCACGCTGACAATCTTGTCGAACTGGCCCTCCAGTTCCCGGTAATCTTGCAATCGCACTTCCACCTGATCCGCGAGGCCCTCGCGCCGAAGGCGTTCGGTGGTGTAGCGATATTGCTCGTCGCTGATGGTGATCGTCGTGACCCGGCAGCCGTAATGCTGCGCCGCGTGAGCCGCCATGCCGCCCCAACCGGAACCGATCTCCAGCAGGTGATCCGTGGGAAGCAGTCGGAGTTCACGGCACAAACGGTCGTATTTGGCGGACTGAGCGGCCGCCAGGGATTGGTCCGGCGCTTCAAACAGGGCCGCGCTATAAGTCATGCTTGGATCCAGCCACAGCGAGTAGAAGCGATTTCCCAGATCATAATGGGCGTGGATGTTGGCGGCGGAGCCGGCGACCGAATTGCGACGGAACGCGTGATGCACGCGACTGGCGAGGTGGGATCCCGACCGCAGGCTGCTCAACAGCCAGTCCCGCTGCCGGGAACCCGACATGCCGGGGGACTGATCCACATTCGCGCAAAACCAACCGATGACCGCCGGCAGATCCGGGGTGTCCCAGTCGCCCGCTTGATAGGCTTCGCCAAAGCCCAGATCCCCGGAGCGGGCGCAGCGCCGAAAGAAATTATTACGCCGCACGTGCATCACGACCTCGGGTCCGTCAAGACCGCGCCCGAACACCTGTTGGGACCCATCCGGCAGGCGCATCGTCAAGCGGCCGTTTTGCATTGGCGACAGCGCCCGCGTGACCAATTTTTGGGCGGCCCGATCCAGCCAGGAGGATCCGATCGCGTGCGTGCCGGAGGACGCGTCTGCGTGGGATTGGAGCAGCGAATACGAGTTGGATTCAGCGTCTTTCACAGGAGGTGCAGGGAAAGCAGGTGGAGCGACGGGCGGCAGTGGCCGGCCGGTTCGCGGCGGGCAGGGGGCACGGTGTTGTCCGCATTCTGGTGGTCGACCGGGGCGGGTGTCGAGTGAGACTTCACGGCGCGGATCATGAGTGATGGGATTCGGCCGGCGGGAGCGTGGGGGCGATCACCGCGGTGCGTGCCTGCTTCAGCGAGGCGTGGGGGCGATACACACCCAACTGCTTTTCTGATTGGGCCGCCTTCGCGTGCCACGGAACCCGCTTCCACCAAAGTTTCAACGCCTGCCAGTGAATGAGGGTGATCACCCGCAGCGTGACCAGAGGATACTTGAGGGTGAGTCGGGCCAGTTCGCGATCGGTCAACGGGCGACGCTTCCCGGTCAGGGTGCTAATCAGCACCGTCTGATCGGCGGTGACATCGTTGACCGTGATGACCAACTGTTCGCCCGGGGTGCGGAGTTGGAAGTCAAAATTCAACTCCAGATCGCTGAACGGCGACACGTAGTATTCCTTGGGCACCACCACCCGGAAGGATTCCGGACCGGTCGCTCCGGGGGATGTGGCGCGGACCGGGATCAAATACGGTTTCAGTTCGCCAAACGTATTTTGCACCTCGGCCACGGCGCAGAGCGGAGTGCCATCGGCGCGGTGACAAAAATAGAAACTGACCGGGGCGAAGATGTAGCCAAAAACCCGGGGCAGGGTGACCAGGAGCACACGGGCATCGGTGGGCAGGACCACGTTCTGCCGCCCGAGCCAGAGGGACAGTTGGGAGCGCAGGTCAGGAGCGTCGGCCCCGGCGACGAGGTGATCAGAATCCCGGAATTCGTACGCATTGCGCCGGTTATGGCTGAAAAAGCGGAGCCGTTGGGCCACGGCCGGAAGCTCGGCCAGGTCCACGGCCAGCATGAAGATGCCGTACTCGAACCGATGGGATCGGGGGATGAAACGCTGATGCATCACGCGACACTCGTAGAGGCACGAGCGCCCGGGCGATGCGGAACTGATTTCAGCGGTGGCCATGGCACGGAGGCGCAACCGGAAGGACTGCGCTGAAGAGGGAAGCACAGCTTCCCGAAAGCGCCACCCGAGGAAGGCGGAAAATCGGGGGCCCAAAGTGCCGTCGGCGGCCCCCGGTTCGGAGTCCCGCCTTCAGGCAGTGAGGTGGGCACCTGTAAGAGCGCGCCCCCAATTCCCCCCACCCGATGCCTCACCCGCAACACATCCCAGTAGCGAAGGCCGGGATTTCACCCAAAGCAGAGCCGCTAAAACCCTGTCGCGTGGGGTTCGGGTTCGGCTTCGAAGTTCGGAGTTCCGCCTTCAGGCGGTGGCGCATGCACTTGTTAAAACGCTCCCCAATGTCCTCAATCTCCCCACCCACGCCGCCGGCTGAATCCAACGATTCGAACGCCAACCGCCAAGGCCCTCGGCGCAGTCCAACCGCCGTACCGTTGTCGGCCGCAGCGCCCGGCTAACCCGCCTTCCGCTTCCGGAACAGGGCGCGAAGCCATAGGCCCCCACAAAACCCCACGACACAACCGCCAACGTTCGCGATCACCAAGCCGCCAACGAACGCGATGATCACTGTCGCGGTCGCCACGCCCTTCGCGATGTCGGAGGAAATTTCCGGCGCCGACTTCTGGCCCAAGGTCAGCAGTCCCCAAGCCACCAGCCAGAACAGGACGTTGCCGAGAATGAAGCCAGGCAACGTCCCGAGCGCACCCCAGAAGATATAGGAACTCCACCTCCGCAGCTCCCGAATGAACCAAAACACCAACGAAACCGCCAGAAGCCCGATAAAGAGCAGCAAATAGGCCGGAAATATGAAGAAGTACGGCATGAAGCGCGGGGTCCGTTAACGCCCTTCACCGTGATCCGCCAACGAAGCCCCCGCGAAACAAAATTCCCTCAAGACAGCCAACCGTCTGGCGTCAGCCCGACCCATCAGAGGCGTTCAGGCCCAGCGCTCATTTGCAGATAGGCCATTCAGGCGGCGCAGATCAGCCGGCGTGGTCATCGGAAATCTTACCGGTATCCCAAACGATCTGACAGCGTGGACACGCCAACTGAAACCGGGAGCAGGTGGTGTACGGAATGGGCGCCAATTGAACCTGCAGGCGCCCGCTGCACGTCGGGCAACGGACGAGGTGATAAACGTAGATGCCTTGTGCGAACGCGAGAAAGGCCGGCACGCCAAAGCACCAGGCCGAGTCGGTCACCAAGGTGCCAGCAACGGTGCCAACGAACGCAACGGCCCAAACCCAATCCGGAAGAAACACCCGGCGCGGGAACGGACGTGCTGGCTCCATGGGCGTGAGCGTGTCAGCGGTGGGCTGTGGTTTACGGGTAACGGCAGTTGCCTCCAATGAATTCATCGATGCCCTCGCCGGCCTGACCAACGATCTGCTTTCCCCTTCAAATCGCTATTTGGCGCCGCCCTTCTCACTTTGACTCAAGATCTGCGGGACAAACCGCTCGGAAAAGCCGGCGACAAACGACCAGAACAGCAGCTTCGCCAGATCCGGTCCGGTCGAAGGATACGTCTGGGAAAAGAAATTCCGGATGTCTTCAGTGGTGGGGATGGGCGTGGAAAAGGGCGTGCTGGAAAACTGCGGAAAAAGCGAACCGTCCACCAACTTGCTCAAAAAACCGACGTAGAGCACCAGGGCAAAAATGCCCCCGTAAACGGGAATGAGCAGCACCTGAAACCACGACCGGGACAACAACTCCAGATCCTCGTTTCCAAATTTCTTGAGCCGCTGTTGAATGCTGACAAATCCGCCGAGCAAGCCGCACCCAAAACACGCCCACGAAACCATGAACCGGTCCCCGCGGATCAGGGTGAACCCGAAGAGGGCGACCACCAGTCCCAACGCGCAGGCCGTCATGAGAACCAGGCGCTTGGTGATGGTCAGTAACTGTTCGCAACGTGTCATAATACGGACGCACGGGGAGCCCCTACTTCAGTGCCGGGCAATCCCGCTCCACCCAGGCGCAGAGGCTGCGAGATTCCCTCGTAACATCCCCACCAATAGTCGATGGCGCGGAGAAATGAGTTTTGGGGCCGTCCGTGTGCCAACCGCGCAACTGTGTCACAGTGGCCCAGACTTGGGCAACCCCGAACTGGTGACCCAGACGGAAGTGAGAGCGAAAAACGGATCCATCGAGCGGGCCCCATTCCCCGGCATCGCACGCGCGCAACGACCGAATTCGCGACGCCCGATATCTGAATTCCGAGGTCCGACGATTGGCTGCATTCGTCAGGCGGGAAGGAAACGCGCGCCAACCCGGCCGCAGCCTGCCGAGGTTGCCGACGACCTCCGATCAGTCCGCAATCGGCCATATCGAATCACGAGAGCTGATTGAGAATTAAGCGCATAGAGCAACCGCACCCCAAGCGCCCACAAAGCGCCAGGTTCACCGTCCCCCCTCCACGGTGCCAGCCTCCCTATTTCACCTGCGAAAACATCGGGCCAGGTTCATCATTCGAACCCACTGAAGAGCGTGCCATCCTCCCTATCCGCCCGGCGTAGCGATCGTGCCAGGTTCGTTATCTTCGCGGGATAGGGAGCTTGGCACGCTGTCTGGCGCACGGGGGAATTGGGAGCGTGGTACCACCTCCACCCGGCAGTGAACCTGGCACCTTTGATTGGCAACTACGGGGATGCCGATTCGGCTACGGTTACGGCTGCGGCGGTGCGCCGAGTTTAAAGATTCCGCTTGGATGCCCCTTGCCCCGGTCGCTTTCCGCGGGTTGCGCAGTTCTCAATTAGGACCCGTGGCCGTGCCGGTTTTCCAATCCGCCGCCTTCAGGTCTGCAAGTTTGGCCGCATCCGGATCGTTGGCCTTTCGGCACGCCTCGATGCGGTCCAACAGGCCGGTGAAGTCGGCTCGGTGACGGTCGCGCACCGGGCCGGGGATGGAGGCGAGCCCAACCGCAATGACCGCCGTCTCCTTCAGAAGCCAACCGTTCCGGTCTCCCGGTGAACTGGCGGTGGTGCTGTCATACCAAGCAACCTGCTGCTTCAGTACACTCCAGCACCGTTCCTGCACGGCCTCGGGCAAGGCCTCCGGCTTCAGGCTGAGCAGCAGCGCGACGTGGTCGCGTTGCGTGCTGTCGCCGTCCTCGAAGAACGCCGTCACTCGGCGGACCCAATCCGGCTGCGCCGCGAGTTGAGCGAGCGCGGTACGAGTCGAATCCAGCGTATCGAAACTGGTCGCGCGCAGGAGATCTGGAATGCGAATGTCCGTGGCGCCGCGAGTGCTCGCGGCCGGAATCCGCACCGGTTCGCCTTTCAAGTCCGCGAGCACTTTCCGCAGCAGGTCCGGAACCGGAATCGGGTACTCGTCCCGGCGCAGGATCTCCCACTCCAATAGCTCGGGAAGCGATCCACCACTCAGCTTCTCTTGTTTCCACTCGGCACCGCGCTCGATGAGGAGGCAGGCGACATACCAATTCCGGTTCGCGACCGCGTGTCCCACCGGCCCGCGACCGTCCGGCGCCCGCAATTTAAGATCCGCACCGTGATCGAGCATCAGACGCAATCGCTCGGTGGCGGCTTCGTCCTCGCCCGGTTGCATGGCTCGCCACCAGACCGGCCGTTGTTCGGAGTCGAGCACATAAGGATTTGCACCCGCCTCCATCAGGAATTGGGTCAGCCGGGCACCGGTGGCGAGGGCGTGCAGGAGCGTGTCGGCGGAGGTGTCGCGCTTTGGGTCCGCCCCGGCAGTCAGCAGAACCCGCAATAGGTCGATGGCCTCCTCGGAATTGCCACTCTGCAAGACACCGAACTGCCACAGGCTGGTGCCACCACCGTGAGGTTGATTCAAATCGCCGGCCGCCGGTATCAGCTGTTTGACCGCCGCGAGGTCCTGCCGCACCAAGGCTTGGGCCAGGCTCAATGCCGGACCCTGAAAATAGGCGCTGCCGCTGAACTGCCGTTGTTCCTGGATCCGCTTGGCGGTGGCCAGAATGGACGTGGCGATCAAAGGTACCGATGCCAGCAGCAGGACAAGCAGGGCGGCGATCCGCCAGCCATCGGAACGGAGCAGTGGGAAGGAGCAGGCGGTCAGGGTTAGGACGCCGATGACGAACAGGAAGATGGCCACCAACAGCCCGTGGGTCCCACTCGCGAAAAGCCTCCACAAAACCACGGCCGCGATCCCGTCGAAAGCGACCACCGCCCAGAATATTTTCGCCATCATGGAAACCTCGTTTTACCCGCTCTGGGAAAGTACCAATTCAAACAATGTCGCTCTCCAGCCCCTGTTGCGAATCCGCACGTGTTTTGGTCCGCTGGCCGGCCGAGTCGGTGGAAATCAAGGGACGGGGAATGTCTTCGAGCAGCGGGAATTCCGGCTGCGAATTGGCTGGGGCGGCTCCTTTCATTTGCGGGCACTGTGTGGTGCCAAAATTGGAGCGGCAATGAGCCTTTGGTCGGAGGCGAATGCCGCTGAGTATCATCCTGCCCTTGGGGACTTGAGGAAGACTCCGTGTGCCAAATTGTGCTCCAGACTGGCGATGCACGCCGCGTCCAACGGACGGTAGGGAGTCGCCAATAAACCCGCGCTCCACTCGATCCACCTCTCGATCTGTAACTGGTCGCGGGGCTCGATACCGTCGTTCTCGCGACACCATTCCAACAACGCCGTACCGACCTGAATCGTCGCCCGAGAAAATTCAATGTTCCATTGGTGCAATTCGCGATGCGTTTCCTCCCACTCCGCAGCTCGCTCAACCAGAACGGTTGAGGCGGGAATGCCGGACTCGTAGCGGGCCACCGCGGAATCGAGGAGCGAGCCCATGCCTCCCCAAATTTCGCCCGTTGTCAGCCGGACCCGAATCACACCGTCATCTCGATCCATTGACTCAACTATATCCTGTAATTCGCGCACGTAGTAGCCCCCACCAGCCGGCTGCTGGAGCAGACGGATCCATTCCTTCAAAGCAGCAACCAATATCCCATTGGCGGACGAGGGGGCAGACGGGTGGTTCATCGCGCGTTCCGTTTCGGCCAACGACCAGAATGCCGGTATCCCAACCAGTTCGCTTGGTTTAGCTTAGCTGGTTGGCTCGCTGGTGGATGAAGAGACGGATTAGCCACCGATGAAGGCATAAACTTCGTTGGTTTGTCCACTCACCCACCATCCCTCACTCCAGCCGCCCGTGCCCTCGGATTGGTGGTACAAGAAGTAGAATCGTGGGACGGACATCGTGGCGGGCCGCCACCAACCCCAAGGAACCTTGGAACGTTCCGCGCTAAAGAAGGCCGTGTTGTCGGAGCCTTCCGGTGGCTCAGCCGGTACGGCAAGCAGGCCCTTGCCTTGGATCAATCGGGCCAGGGTGGACGGCGGACCCAAAGAAAACTGCGGGCAATCGCAACGGTTGCCGCTCGGAGGGCATTGCGGGTATCATAGTGTTAGATGTAGCCCCACCCGCACGCCGTGCTCTCCCGGGCGCCGCAGGCCGCAGAGCATTGTCCTGGAGACGACGTGCCGTCGTCTGGCCGCGGATTTCGGCTGCAGGATCATTCCCATTGGAATTTCAGACCGCTGAGTTCGGAGAGTCCCTGTCTCATTCGGTCGTCACCACAGGCAAGGAGCGAATCCTGGCCCAGGCCGGCGATGAAAAAGCGCCGGCCCGCTCCCCGCGGCGTCACTAGGTTTTGCAGGCGTCCGTACAAGGTTGGATCGACCCAATCATCGTGGACTTTCAAATCCCAGTGAATGGTCTGGCCATCCAACTCAAACTCGACGAAGGCCTTGCGGTTTTTGATCTCCACCGAATCACGGACATTGGTCAGGGGGAGCGCGCCACGGGTCAGCGTAACGAAGCGATCCACGACGGCGACGTAGGCGCCGTGATCTTCGATGCATTCGGCATCGAAATGCCAAATGTCGTCGGAGACCCGTGGGAACTCTCCCCGCTCAACTTCCGAGCCAAGGACGCAAAGCAACTGCGCCCAATCCGTCGGAGAATCCATGGTCCCTCCCAGTGAGTAGAGAAGATCGTCCGGCGCAATGCCCTCCCGTACACGAATGCCTATCGTTTCGAGCTGCTGGAGCGCCGCCGCGACGGAGGGACGGTTTCGGTCGACGGCGTCTTGGCGTTTGCGAGAGAATGGCCACATAGATCAGGAATTGATTCCGGTGGAGCAGGCCGCTGCGCGGTGCGCCACGCCAGCTGTCGGACTAGTTTGGTGCACCATGAATAATCGGATTGTAATAAAACGTCCAATACTTCCAGCGCTGGTCGATGGTCTGCGCAACCCCATTAGTTTCGATGACCCAATGAAAGGACCAAAGGCCATTCCGCCAGCTTCGGAGGCGGCTACCGTTGGGCGTGACCGGAAAGACCTCGGCTCGCAAAAATGAGAGATTCTGAGCGATGTCGTAGGTGTGGGGCTCAACCTCGATGCGGTACCTGCGGCCTTTTGGATCCGTGATATGCGATTGCCCGGTGTCGAACCGTTCGTGTTGGAAATCCAGTCCCGCCAGGAGATACCGGTTATCGCACAGGAGCAGGCTCGGATGCTCCGGCCCGGCGACCTGAACTGACTGCCGCAGCGGCAGGCAACCGGTGAGTAGGAGCAGGAGCCCAAACAGCGCGAGTGATCGCTTCATTGGGTCTGGCACGGGAAGGCCGTCACGCCGGGCCACAAAACGCATCCGCTCACGGAGAGTCTGGCCGGTGCATTTGGTGCGGGCATCGGGCTCGGAAACTCCTTCAAGCGGGATGCGCGAGCGGGGGCGGCGGTCATTTCAGCGACTCTCCAATCTTGGTCGTCTTTCCCCCGTAGCGGGTCCACAATTCCCCGGTTTTTGTGTCGATGATATAGCACCCATTGCCACCCGATTCGCTGCTGAACGCCGAAACCTGAAAACGTCCGCCGGGCGCGTCGCCCGGATGGCTCGCGCAGCCCGGGGCCAGCAGAGATACGAGGGCGAGGAACCCGAGAACAGATCTCTTCATGGAAGTCGCGGAAGTTTAAATACCGATGCAGCCTGGAACAAACGGTAAAAGTTGGGAAGTGGGCTCGGATACCAGCCAAGGACGAAGCTTGAGACGACCCCTTATTTCGAACAGCCACAGCGAATCCGATGGAGCCAACATGAATCGTCGCGTGGAATGGATCTGCCGAGAGAGTGTTCCCTTCACGCGACTGGAAATGGTGGGCATACCGGCGCCCCGGGTTTCCCGCGAGGCACCCGCCGTCCAGCTAAACTGCGGGTGATCCGGCACCCTCCTGGGCACTTGGCGCTAAATGCCGTCGTCGCCGCCAGGTGACGATCCAAAGCGCCACGCCACCGACGATTCCCGCGAGGTAGGACCCGGCGTGCGCCCAGGCATCGGTGAGGAACGCGGTATGCTTCTCGAGGGGAACCCGCGAAGCCAGGGGCTCCAGCAGCTGAAAGATACCGGCCCGGGAAGTCGCGAAGCCGACCAGCCCCGCAATCAGGGCGACGAGATACATGGCCGCGAGGAGCTTGCCGATGGGAACCATCAGTTGGCGGGCCCGGAGCTTTGGGCGTCGGCCGGCGCGGGCGGCCACGGAGAGGCCAAAGCCGAGCGGAAGCCCCACCCACCAGGTGGCCACCACTCCCCAAAAAAATCCCAGCACTGTCGGGGACTCGGAATCGATCAGCCGCAGGTGTCCGATGGTGAAATATTCCACGCAAATGCGGGCCGTAACCTGGTCGTGAATGACCCCGTACAGAATCGCCGACGCGATGGCCAACGCGATGATGGCGAGGGATTGCATGGGATACGGCTCGCTGGCGGTTGGGCGGAGTCCAAAATTTGTCGATCCAAAGTACCGTCGATACCACAGGTGCGGTGCCGTGACCCTCCTATGGAGTGCTTTGGTTCGGGCGGCAGTTTCCCTGGTACCGCTAAAACTGGCGGCTCTGGAGTAAGTTTCGAGTGCCAAAGATCAATTACGCGGGGATGCGGCCTTCCGTCCTTTCGTTGAGCGCAGGGGTCGGGGTAGTCCTCGCGAGCGTAAGTAAAAGCAACCGTCGCTCCGCGAGCGATAACCCGTTCGAGTGTTTCCGGCCGCCGGCGACGAATGCGTGAGTTTCGTAAAGTCAGTGATGTGAATTGTCGGGTGACGGCACCCTCAAATTTTGGTGGCACGCAGAATGACGAAAATCAGCGCCAATGGCGCCGCCCAGGTGAACGCGGCGAGTTCGAGGAGGCCGCGAAACTGGACGTGGTCTTCAACGACGCATTGGTAAAAGCCGGAAGTCATCCATGGCAGATTCAGGGCGGTTACCGTACCGAAGGCGATGAGGCGTGGGCTTCGGCGGGCGATCGCTGCGGAGGTCAGACCGAACAGGAGCGCCAGGAACGGAAGGGTCATGATGGCGGAACCTCGGTAGAGGACGGCAATGCCTGCTCCCACAATCGAACCGCAAACGATGGAGCCGAGCAGTAGCGCCGTGTCGAATTTGGTCGGCCATCCAGCGAAGGGCCCAAATAGGCGCATATGGATTCAGTCCCAAGCAAAGATCACTGCGGAGCCAGAGGGATATTGTTAGGCACTGGGATCCTGGTTGTGCATATCGAACGCATCGACCTCCGGAGCCTCCACCGAACCGGATGCGGGAAACGGCTTCAGCATCAGATAAACGACTGGCCCCAACACGGGTAAAAGCAGTACCACACTCCAACCCAGGCGACGAACCAACGGTACTCGTTTGCGTCGCCACAAACCGGCCAGCAACACAAGGCTCATCGCCTCAACAATTACAAGGCCTACAATGTCGGATGTGCTGATGGTCATGCCGGTTCGTGAACAGAATGAGGCAAACGATCCACCGCAAAGCCTGCGTATCCCGGGGAGCACTCCGCAAGACGACTGAAATCCGCTACCCGCTGACTGGGACGTTGGGTTTTGAAGGGAGCCGGTCATCCAATACGTGGCCCGATGCTTGGGAGAGTGGGACTAAGTGGGCTCGAATTATCCTGTGCGCTCATCCCGGGCTCATTGGCGTTGCCTGCGGCGCCGGGTTGGGAATCGGTCAATCAATCCACTTCGTCCTTGAAAAGAAATGACGAAATCTCCCGGCTTTTGATGATGCAGAAAATCCCGATGACAAGTTGGAGTGCGGCCGAAATGGGATACCACCAGTAGTATTCACCGCGTGAAGCCAAGCCAATGCCGCGGGATTGCAGCACGCTCACGAAGGCGCTGATGATGGAGGGTAGGCCATGGGCCAAAACCGAGAGTCCCAGGATTTTGATCAGGACATTCGCCAGCTGCTTGGATTTCATACGTGGTGTGGTGTGAGGGGGAGGGCTACTGATCAAGGTCAGTGCGCCGGGTGCGAAAGGGTAACGACGGATGGCGCGATGCCAAGGCC
This sequence comes from Verrucomicrobiota bacterium, assembly GCA_947471985.1. Lineage (GTDB taxonomy): Bacteria > Verrucomicrobiota > Verrucomicrobiia > Limisphaerales > UBA9464 > CANIZL01. Next base: position 52,469 of record CANIZL010000034.1, read on the forward strand.
GGCTTCACCGGGTGCCACTATTTGAATATCAGTGTCCTTTGGTTCGCCACTACCCGACGTCCACCATTTGGCCGACGAATCCCGCAAAGCCGATAAAAAAGAAGAAGGTAGACAAACCGGCTCGTTACCGCGTGGAGCACCAGCAATGAAAGGATGGGGGAAAAAGAAAACGAGTACCTGGCTTAGACAGCACATCGGAGCGCCACCTCGCCCTGGCCGAGCTCGGCTGCTCTTCAATCGCCCAGGGACGACCAGCGTCCAATCCGGAGCTGTCGGCGGCTAGTTTGTTGTTTCGGTGGCAGGATTGCCTTCGGATGCTGACGGCGACGGAGGCAGGTTGGCGCGAATGAAATCCACACATTCCTGGGCATGCGTCATCGCGATCAAGTGGCCGCCATCGAGGAACAGATCCGCGGTCCTTGGGGGTGGAATCACGTGGTCATGAAGACCGTGAACGCGGAACACCTGGGTGTCGGACATACCAAGCCCCTTCCAGTCGAAGATGGCGGCGCACATTGCGCGAAGGAACGAGGCGTCAACGGTCGCAAACATCTGCGAAAGATCGGCGGGAATGGAGCCGGCGGAAAAGCGAAGCAGATCGATGGGGGCGATTTTCGCCAAGGGGTGAAGGGCCGAAAGCAGGGCGTTGACATCGCCGGGATGGACAGCGCTGCCGATGAGGTACAGCTGCGGAATGTGCCGGATTCGGGTGATTGCGCCGGCGACCATGCCGCCGAGTGAGGCGCCGACCAGGATGTCGCCATCGACGACGCGGTTCGCCGCGCAGAACGAGCGGGCAATGTCTTCGATGGTGATCTCGCCGGCATAGCGCGGCCAATCACTGGCAATGAAGGATGGCAACGTGGACCAGGGCGCCGGATACATCCGGTGATCAGCCCCCATCCCCGGCAGTGCGTGGATCATTTTGCTGCGGGTAGAAAAAAGCGTTGGGATTTTGGACGTGGCGCGTGCGAAAGATAGTGGCCTCCGGCCTCCGCGAGAACAGTACGATTAGTTTGGTCGGGACCAGATCAGGGAAGGTCTCGTGCGTGGAGCGACGGGGCCGCATGGCGGCCACCGATTTCAACGGCAGAACCCACACCGGGAATCCGGCCGGCATTCGGGTCAACCCGCGGATTCATCTCAATGCAAGAACTCGACAGCGACCAGGACGACCGCAATCAGAAGCAGAATCGGCGACCAGCAGTGCATGGGAATAAAGAACAAAGCGTGCTTCGACTGGTTAACGGCGAACTCCTTTCCGGTTAACTTGTCGATCACAATCCGATCGGCACGCTTGCGGAGAATATTGCCAAGGAACCAGCAGATTGCGGCGGCGACAGCCAGTGACACGGCGAACGGCCATTTATGATGGTCGTAGTACCCCTCGCCACGAATGGTGTTGAAGGCGAAGTTTGCCGCGAGAGAGCAAGCGAAGACAATCACGGCTACCAGGAATCCAAGACCTCTCCAGATGATGATCATTAAATGGTTAAGTTAGGGTGATTTCGAGATTCGTTGTTTGCCTAGTTTAAAAAGCAAGCGCGATCAAGACCCAGAGGCCGGTTCAATTACCCGGCTTGCGCCCCTTGGAGTCGAACTGAACCAAAGTGCGTTTTGCGTCCAACGGCTCGAGGGAAATTCCGGTTTGGGATTTCAAATTGTTCCTCAATTGCGTCAAGAACTGGGCCTCATTGGTGTGGCTGAAGTCAAGGTCTAGCAAGCCACTCAGGGGGATTTTTGCGGAGAAATAGATGAGTTCGACGTTGGCGGCCTTTTGGTGCAGCTCCAAACGCTGAGGGATGGGCATTCCACCTCATAAGGCTGATACGCCCGGGGTCGCCACTCCGAAGCAATGGGAATGGCCGTCCGCATCCGTGACGAAGAATTCGGTCTGACCGTAGTCGCGGTCGACGATTTCCGAGGGGCCGAATCCGAGTCGGACGAGACGCTCCCGGAGTGCGTGGATATCGCCCGGAGCCCAGTAAAGTCGGATCCCTTCGTAATTCCCCGGAAGAGTCGCGGTGCCAACGCGCTCATTGAGCCAGAACGAAAGTCGGCCGCCGTGGACCAGGCAACCGATCATGCGACCCTCCCGCCGCATGGGATTGGCCATGGTGAGTTGAAGCCCATCCACCCAGAAGTGCAGGCTCTTTTCCAGATCCAGGCTCGGAATGATGGGGATGCAGGAGTCGACAAGCATAGGTGGGTGTATTGAGTCCGGTCGGGATGGTGGCGAATAACGGGTTAGTGTCTGGGTGACTGGCTGCCACGGAAGGGGCTGGGATCCGCCGTGAGCATGGGGTTCAGGGAGCGACTAGGTTGTGGATCGCGGAAGCTGTCCGCAACCCTTGGTAACCGAGTCAGCATTTCGAGCCAGTCACGCACAGGATGCACTCTGAATTCCAACGGGTTCGATGTCCATGTCGCGGGCAGCGCTGACGCATGCCCAAAATTGTTCCCGCAGAGACGCGCGGTGACGCCCCCGGCCTACTTCAAAAGCGTGCGGAGTGGTAAACGAAATGAGCTCGATTCTCGGCGAGAAAGGGAGATTCGCGAATCAGGGCGCGGATACTGGAAATCGAAATCACAGCCAATTTCCGGCCGTTCAGCACACACGTCCACGAATGGGCGATACCCGCAACGGACGGGAGATAACCGGACGAAAGCGCCCGAGCCAAGGCTTCCGGGTCCACGAACGACGGCACCTCGACCATCTTCTCGTGGGGCGCGTCGCAATCATCGCCCGCACAAACGGAGTCACGGGTCAAAACGACCGGAAGCAGCGGTCTGGTCTTCAAAATCTGGAGGTCGGAGCTCATGCGCGTAGGATTGGGTGTCGGGATAAGCTCTGGGACTATGGCGTTCCTATTCGTCCTTCCAAGGCACCTTTCATACTCACGAATAGCCATTCAGGTCGTGCCCCATCGAGCCAGCACGGCCTGCGCCGTTGTTGCGGGGTTTCATACAGTCGAAAACTGCTCGAATCATTCCCGGAAGTTTGCCCCGTTAACCTGGGAATCCTCGTGCGCCCGCACCGCAGAAACAAGATCATGCCGCAAGGCTTCGTCGGCGAGGCCAGACAACTCCCCCTGCTGCGGGGGGCCGTCTTAGCGGTCGGCAAAACCAATCACAGCTTCCCAACCGACTTCAAAACCTCGGGACCCGGCTCGTTCAGTATGAATGATCAGTCACTCTTGGCTGCTGAGGTCAGACGGCTCACCGCAAAGGCGGCCAGCGCGGCCGACAGAGCCGACAAGGCCGCTGATAGAAAGAACCCCCATTCAAGAACCCGAAGAAACAGGTACATCGAGGACGGCTGAACCACGATCAGGGCAATAATGGGCAGGGCAGATTGCTTCATAAGTATCGCGGCGGTGTTATTCAAAGCTCGGTGACGCGTGGAAGATAAACCTTCGGCCGCGATTGAGACCGGAGTCCTTACCGGGACCTCCGGGTTGTTCCCCTTGGGAGCTCATTGGTAGGGGACCGTGTCACGGGCACACACTCAGTCCAGCATCCAAGTGAAATACTTCGCGGGAACCAACGCGGGAAGGGAGACCAAGGTTGCCAAGCCGCCCGTCAGGACGAGAGCCTGAATGAGGTGCGTTGGGAATCCGAGCCGCAGGTGGCGGAAGCAAAGTAGGACCGCCCAAAGCGGCGTGGCGACGAAGGGACACAACAGGTAGGCGGTTACCGAGGCCACCTGATGCAGGCTCAGCAGAAACGTGGGGGGATCATCGACCGCGTTGGTCGGCCATCCACCGAACGCCCAGCGCATATGCAGCGCCGTGCTCCCCAACAGGGCCAGTGCGAGCAGCGGCAACAGGGCGCAGAGCCAGGTTGGAGCACGCCATGAATTTGCTGGGGGGCGGGTCGTGACGGTTATATCGGTCATGTCGATGGGCTATTTGTCGATCACGGTGTCAAACAAGTCATAGCTTCTGGGGCTGTACCCAAAGATCCGAATCAAGGTGTTGCCCTTGCGATAGTCCAGACCGGCACCTCGCAGGAGGTGTTCAATCCAAGGTGAGTGGTCCGTCGTCGCTGGGGCAATCAACATCCCGCGGTGTGTCTCCTGTTTAAATTCGATATCCAGCCACTCGACAGAAATGAGAGGGAATGGGACGTGATGGAACCACTCGGCGTCCCAATCCGACACGGGGCCGTCAATGCACTTATAACGGTAGCTGGGCCGCCAATCCTCGCGGGCGCGCATCGCCGTGATGAGTTCATCCCACTTGGTATCGTTGGCGAGCCCGCATAACTCCCGCTGCTGAACAAGCCGGCGCAGTTTTTCGCGCTCGTTCGGTGCTGGCGAACTCGTGGCGGATGGACGTGAGCTGTTCATGTCAGTGGAGCGCGATGGCCTCACGGAATGGGTGAAGGAAGCTGCGGCGGTTGGGGAAGGGAAGCTGGATCCGCGGATCAAACGAGGGATGCGGATGACGGGGAATTGCCCTTGCGTCGCCCGCCGTCAGGGAGTTTTTGGATCTTTTGGTTTCAGCGGCTCAGGCGGTTTCTGCTGGGATGGAACGTGTTTCAAGACGTAGCGGGTCTTGGCATTGGCAAAGGTTTTGGGAGGCTCGTCGGATAAGGTGTAGTCGGCGAGGGTGAGCGTGCCGTCCTCAATCTTGAAGATGGCTCCGACCACCTGGCCGATGCTGTCCGACTGGGAAGGTGGACACTCCTTGATGGTGGCGTGGAACTGCTGGGGGTCGGTGCCGGGAGGCAGGGTGATCGTCGTCCGAAACCAAAAGTTCGTGTCCCGGTAGAAGTGCAGGGAATCGCCCGTAACCGTGAGGGTGATCTTCTCGGCGGGTTTCGGGGGTGGACTCAACTCTTTGATCTTAAAAACGCCGATATCGAGTTCATCAGGCTTGCGTTCGGGGGTGGTTTTGGGAGGGCCCTGGTCTTCCACGAAGATTCCTTCCCAAGTTCCCTGAAGCGGTTGCAGCTCGGCCGCGGAGGGCGGATTGACCGCGGCTTTGGCCTTGGCCTTGGCGATGGGCCGTTCGCCCGCGTGAGCCATGAAGGCGACGACGAGGCAACCGATGAGGGTGATGGGTCGGATTGATTTCATCGGTGCGAGGATGGTGCGGCCGGCCGCGTGGGTTGTCAGGAATTTGTAAGGAGATGGTAATTTGTCGGTTTGGACCGGGGCGGGGATTGTTTCAGGTACCTCAGGTCATTCCGTGAAGCCGAATTTCTCCGCCAACTTGGGATAAAGCTGGGCAAGGCTGCGCGCATCCCAAGGCTCGCCTGATGGGTCTTTGGGGTGTGGACGCGAACGCGGAGATTCACAGCCGCCGTTTAGTGCCTCCGTAACCTTGGAGGGAATATACTGGTAGCCTTCCCAGAGCATTTGATCGCCGTCCTCCAACTCGAGATCGGCAAGTGACTGCGGGTCGACCATCGCCCGCTCGAAGGTGTGACGCCCCATGGATATGAGAGTGCTGCGAAAGTCCCAAAAGCTATCGTCTCCGCAGCCGTCAGCGATGATGTATGCCGCTGCCCATAGCGGCCAGTGGTAGGCGCGATCAACGCATTCGGTGAAATGCGCGTCAAAGGCGAGCACCTCATCCAGACTCAGCCGTCGCAGCTCGGCATCCAGCAACTGGCACTTCTTCTCCATGTCGCCGCCGGATGTTTGATGGACGCGATCAACGATGTTCCAGAAGTGATCTAGTGTACTGTTTAACAAGTAACATTACTAACAGCCATTTCCCGAGCCAAAGCTTCACGCGCTCTGGCGATCTTCTCCAGAATCGTCTTTCCATCGGCCCGCCATTCGTACCGAGTCGGATTCAGATTCCACTGCGCGAGGTACTCGG
>CANIZL010000035.1 GCA_947471985.1 Verrucomicrobiota bacterium
CCGGAGCCGGCGTTGCCCGTGGCTCCCGCCCCGGCCCGGGCGACGCCGCCGACGTTGTAAAAACGGTCGCTCGTATTCGCCAGCCAGAAGAGATGTCCCTCGAGGGCGAGGCTCAGCCGGGGATGCGGCTTGAAGGTGGAGATGAGCCGGAGATTGCTCAGGTTTTGCAGCGAGGCGAGATCCTGGTAGCCGTAGAACTTGTGGTTGGTGGGGTACAGGTTGTCGAAGGTCTCGTGCGTGCCGTCGTTGGGATTGCTGTCGCCGCTGCCGTAACAGTATTCCACCGCCAGCCGGGGCGTGCCGAAGCTTTCCGCGAAGGTGTAGCCGAGGTTGCCGGTGAAGGCGTACGCGCGTTGTTCATCCCGCTCGTTGGGACGCACCCCGGCGGCCGGGCGCTTCCAGCTGCCGAATTGCCCCATGGTTTCGACGGTGTAATCGAAGTTGCCCCACTCATTGGTGGCGGAACGGAACCGGGCACCCACGGTGTAGATGTCGCGGGCCGTGGTATTGAAGGGAACCGGCGTGACCGCCGGGGCGAACAGGGTCGCCGATTTGGGGCTGACGTTCCGGGCCAGGATATAGAATTCCGTCCAATTCTTCGGCAACTTCTGGGTGTTGAAATACAGGCCGGAGAATTGTTCGTAAGGATTGGAGGTGTTGAAATTGTTGTCATCGGGCACAACGACCCGGCCGGTGAAACCGTCCACCCCAAACCAGGCGTTCTGCCAGCGCACCTTGGCGGCGTCGAAAACGCGGCCGATCTGATTCCAACCAAAGGCCCCAATCACCCGCTCGTCGCCGTAGGACAATTCCTGACGACCCACCTTGAGGGAGACGGGGAATTCCTTGTGATTGCCGAGGGTGAGAAAGGCCTGGTGGAGATCGACGGGACCGTCGGAATCGGGACTGGCACCGGTGGCGATATTGGGGGCGGACCCGCGGGAATCGCCGGTGGCGGAGCTGTTGCGTCCTTCGGCGGTGATGTTCCACCACTTTTCGGTGTGGGCCACGCGGAAGAGGAGTTTGGTGGAGAAATAGCTGTTGTCGTTGGCCACGCCGGCTTTGAAGTCGTTGGCCGGCGGGATACCCAGGGCGTTTTCGCGAACCTCATAGCGGAGGCGGACGCTGCCCCCGATATCCCAGTTGGCGAGGTAAGGATCCTGATTCCGGAGGTACTGGTTGATATATCCCGGAAACGGCGCCAGGGGCGGCGGCGGGGTGTATTGGGCCCACGCCATTGGGGTCGCGGCGAGGCCGACAGCGAGCGCGGCCGGGGAGATCGGAAGTTTCATGAGTCTGATATTTTCGATGGATCTTTTGCCCGGCGGCCGGGTTGATCCGCGAGCCACGGGTGCTTGGAAGGGGCGGTTTTACGCGGGCTCGCGGAGTGGCGGGCGCAAAACCCGGATCCCCGGATTTGCCCCTACGCGGCCAGGGAATTCCGTGTGGCCAAAGCGTGGGCCGCGGGGAAGAGGACTGAATTTTCCAAATGAATGTGTCGGTGCAGATCGGTTTCCAGATCGAGCAATCCGGCGAACAGCGCGCGATAGGTATTGCAGGCGTCCACGGGAGGTTGATACCCGTGGGTCAGTTCCCGGAGGCGTACGAGGGCTCCGCCCGCGTCCTCATGCTCGCGCATCATGCAGGCAATTGGACCATCCACTGGAAGGTCGACGGAATCTCCGCTGTCGAGCGCAGTGACGGCCGGAAAAAGGATCTGTTCCTCCTTTTCGAGGTGGATCAAGAGTTCGGCCTCCAACTGTTGATAGACGTCCCAGACTTCCAGCAGGGTGGGTGTGTGGCTGCCATGGACGCGGGCGACCTTTTCGGCCATCACGCGCAGTCGGGGGAATTCCCGGCGCAGATAGGCGTGGTGGATGGCGACGATATGTTTCACCAGTTCGGTCGGCGAGAGTTCCGCGGGATTGGGGCCGGTCGTTTCCCGGGTGGCGGCCTCGGCTTCCAACTGTTCGATGACACTATCGGGCGAAACTCCGACCCGTTGGCAGGCCTCGCCCAACGTGCGGGCGCCCTGGCAACAGAAGTCGATCTGGAATGACTGGAATACCCGCGAGCGTCCGGGGCGTTCGGCGACGAGTTCGCCGACGGTTCGGTCCGTCCAGGGCGTTCCCGCGGGAGTGGTGAAGGCAATCGAGTGGCTCATAAGCGTGGCGTGGCAATTTTATGGAGGTGCTCGCGCTGTGGGATCAATGATCCCGCAGCCGCACCGTGAACGGAATGTGCCGGGTGGTTGGTCGGGAAGGTTTGACGGAGGTCAAAAGCGCCAGCGTTTTTCGCACCGCTCTATTCGCCCAAGTTGCGCGATAGCAGTTTCCCCAAACGAAGCGGGGAAAGCAGAATGACGGTCGTTCCGCGGACCTGAATCAATTCCTGAGCCTTGAGTTTCGCCAGTGTGCGCGAGAAGGTTTCACTGACCGTTCCGAGTTCGCCGGCCAGCGCCCGCTTGGTTCCCGGGAGCTGAATTTCCACGCGCTCATCCCGCTGGGCGGTGCCTTCGGGACATCGTTTTAACAGCCAGCTGGCGAGCCGCGTCTCGACGTCCTTCAGCGTCAGATCCTCCAGTTGGGACAGCAGGATCCGCAGGTGGAGGCTCATGGAGGCCAGTAATCGCAGGACGATCTCGGGCTGCCGCTTCAGCAAATCAACAAACCCCGCTTTGCGGATCAGCAGTACCTGTGATGATTCGACGGCCCGGGCGTCGGCGGGATAGCCCTTGTCCGTGGCGAGCGCTGCTTCGGCAAACGTTTCGCCGGCCCGGAAAACGTGAACCACCTGTTCCTTACCGCTGGCATTTACCCGGTGGACATTGATGGCGCCCTTTTGAACCAGATAAAATCCGACCGCTGGATCACCTTCGTGGAAGAGGTATTCGCCGCGGGCCAGAGGTTGGATGCTAACCTGATCAGCCACGGCGGCGAGATCATCGGGGCGCAGGCCATTGAACAGGTTGCAGGTGCGCAACGACGCCACGACAGCGGCACGGCGCAGGTCGGCCAACTTCTGGTTCATCCCCAACGCTAGGTGTCGGATCGTCGGAAATAAACCACCCAATCACCGCCGCCGGCCGGCTCCACTCGGGATTGATAGCCCTCGCCGGCCAGCATTTCGATCAGCGGGGCCGGCAGGAAGGGCGTCACCAAGGCCAATCCCTGTTCGGCCGGCAAGCGAGCCAGAGCGGCACGGATACGGGTGAGCGGCTCCTCGCCGCGCGCCATCAGTGGTCGGATGTCCAGTCGTTTGAACGTTATCATGGGAGGCCCGGAGGGTGAACACTCATACACCTCCGTCGCCTTGGGGAAAGCGGTTTCCCGGGGGAGGTTTGACCGGAGTCAAGGCATCCGCGGAATGGGCCGTGGAAGTGAGGGTTGCCGATGGGCTCGATCGGGGCAGTTTGCCTGGAATGATGTGTGCCTCCTGGATTCGTCGCTGGTGTCCGCGGTCCGCTCGTGCGGCCACGGTGTTTCTCCTCGTGAGTTGGGCGTTCTGCCTGCGTGTGCCGGCCCAGACCAACGGCCCCGTCACCAATCGCCCGACGTCTCTGCGCGCTTTTGAAGGAGTGGTGCCCGGACGCGAATTCATCGAGCGCAATCGCTCGGTGCTCAGCTTTGGTTTGGACAAGGTTGAGTTGCTGCAGGGGACTTTGCTGGGCAAACCGCTTTGGCAATACCTCGCCTTCACGGCGTACCTGATTCTGGCCTTCGTTCTGTCGAATTTGCTGGATCGGTTCATCAACCACCGGGTCAAGCAGTGGGCGGCCCGGACCGCAACGCATTGGGATGACATCCTCGTCGGGCTGGTGGATGGACCGGTAAAGGTCATCACCTTCGTGTTATTACTGCATCTCGGGCTGCAGATTTTTGACTGGCCGGTCTGGTTGGAGGGTTGGATCTCCCGACTCACGCTGCTGACGGTCTTTTTCTCGGTTACGTATGTGATGCTCAAAACCGTCGATGCATTGATCGGCGTGGCGAAGACCCGATTGGCGCCCGGCGGCGACCGCGCTTTCAACGAGCAATTCCTCGTGGTCTGCGGCAAAGCCCTGAAGGCGGTGTTGGTGACGGTGGCCATCCTGACCCTGTTTTCGAATTTCGGAGTCAACATCACGGCCGTCCTCGGGTCGCTGTCCGTTCTGGGGTTGGCCCTGGGTCTCGCCGCCCAGGATACGGTGGCCAATCTGTTCGGGGCCGTGGCGGTGTTCGTCGATAAACCGTTTCAACTCGGTGACCGGATTCAGATCGGGGCGATCGATGGTACTGTGGAAGAGATGGGATTGCGCGCCACGCAGGTCCGCACGGCGGACGGTTATCTCGTGACGGTGCCGAACAAGACCGTCGGCAGCAATACGGTGGTCAACGTCTCCCGTCGACCCTCGATCAAAACGGATCTGCTGTACCAGTTGGCGGCCAACACACCGACCGCCCGCGTGCAGCGCGCCGTGGAGATACTGAACGAGGTTTTTCGGGCGCATCCCAAGACGTGCGATTTGATTGTGACCTTTGATCGTCTGACGGATTCGGCGCTGATCCTGAAAGTGATGCACTGGTGGGGGGATACGGATGGACGGGCGAATTTGATGGGGATCCTGGACCTCAATCTGCAAGTGAAGGAACGTCTGGATGCCGAGGGCATTCCGCTGGCGGGTGCGGACCGCACCGTGTGGCTTTTGCGGGACGCCCAGAATCCTCAGGTGGCCCCGAAGATGTGATTCATCGGTCGGCATTCCGGTCGTCATTCGTCGTTCCCGGGCCTTGGATTTCTGGTTTCGCAGGCGGGAAACGGTGTTCTATCTCGAAGGAGTTGCTGTTGGAACCAATTCTCACCTGATGTCTGTCCAAGAACGAATCGTGATCTGCACGCGGGGAAGTGCGCTGGCCATGGCGCAAACGCGCGCGGTGGTGGCGGCGGGGCGGGCGGCCTTTCCGGCGGTGGAGTTTCATGTGGAAATCATCAAGACCACCGGGGACAAGCTGCAAACGGCCGCCCTGGCTCGCGCCGAAACGCCGGGTGAGTCGCTGCCCAAGGGGTTGTTCACCAAGGAGCTTGAGAACGTGCTGTTGGACGGTAGTGCGGATATTGCCGTGCACAGTTTGAAGGATGTCCCGACGGAGTTGCCCGAGGGCCTGGCGATCGTGGCGACGCCGCCGCGGGCCGATGTGCGGGATGTCCTTTTGTACCGGGGGGCGGAAGCATCGGCTTCGAAGGCGCCGGCGCCCACTGAGTGGCGGCCGGGAGGTCGGGAACGCTGGCATGGCGGGCCGGGTGTGTCGCTTGCCCAGCTGCCACCGGGAGCCTGCGTGGCCACGAGTTCACCGCGTCGTGCCGCGCAGGTGCAGGCTCTCCGGCCGGATATCACCATCGTCCCCATTCGGGGCAACGTGGGTACGCGGTTGCAAAAGTTGGCGGATGATTCCGGCTACGATGCCATCCTGCTGGCGGCAGCGGGTCTCGTGCGGTTGGGATTGTTTGCGGCGCCGAAATCCCGGCTGACTCTGGATCCCCGATTGCCCCGCGAGCACGACTGCACTCCACCTCCGGCGGGATTGCTGATTACGGTATTGGACGAAGAGGTCCTACTGCCGGCCGTGGGACAGGGTGCCGTGGCGCTGGAGACCCGGCAGGAACCCCGGCCGCTGGTGCGGGAACTCTGTGCCCAATTGAATCACCGCAATACGTTTGCCGCCGTCACGGCCGAGCGTGCGTTTTTGCAGGCCATGGGGGGTGGTTGCCAGAGCCCCGTCGGCGCGTATGCCCGATTGGTGGGGCATGAATTATGGTTGCGGGCTGTTTCCTTCCAGGGCGGCCAGGTACGGCGTGGCGAGGCCCGACGGCCGGTGGCGCAGGCGGCGGAATTGGGCCGCGAACTGGCCGGGCGTTTGCGTTAGGGCCTCGTTGGGCGGGTAGATTCGACACGAGCCGCCGTGGTACTGGGAGCCTGAGCCTTGGACTGAGTGGGCAACGGGCGCCAGAAGAAGCGCCACTGGCGGCCGGCGGCTGATTTTTCCGTTTTGATCACTCCGAATAGAAGGGAGGTGCGTCGGGTGTCGGCGGTCACGTCCCGGCGCCAGAGATTCCACAGCAGCGATTGGCTGGCCCGCTGGGTCTTGGGATCGGATTCCGCCCGGTAAAGCGACCAGACGGGGGAGTAGAGACGCTCCATCGACTTGTTGTTCGGCAGCAGCGGTTCCGCGGGTGCAAGAATCTGCAGACGCTTTTGACCGTTAAGATCGCGCCGGTACGTGAACAAGGGCCACAGATCCCGCCGCCGGAATTCATCACCGGTGTCGGGATTGGCCAGTCGCTGGTCACTGTAGGCGAAATACAGCAGTCGCGTTCGATCACGCTGAAAAGCCGGTCCATGCGCGCCCTTGTGGGTGTACAGGGGCCAGAGCACGAAGTCGCTGCTCAAGCTGGGGCTGTGGGCGTGGCCGAATAGCGGAAACAGCCGGCGGGCGGTTTTTCCCGGGCCGTTGGCCCAACCAATAAAGGGCCAGGGCGTGCTCCACTCCGAGAACTGATCCACCCGGTTGGTGCGGTGGCCGAAGAACATCACGCTCGTGTGATCCATCGCGGCCGAACGGGTTTGCGTATAGAAGGGAAAATAAAACCGGTTGGTTATCGCGCTGTCCGTACCCAGACCGGTGCTTTCGTGAATGAAGAAGGGCAGGGGGAAAAATTGTCGCGAATACCCCGGGATCACTTCGTCCTCACCGTCGGCGTCCTTACGATGGGTAACTTCCTTCTTCTCCGATCCAATGATCGGCCAGACTTGCCAGCCCCGCACACCGCCCCCGTGTCGCCAGCTGAAAAACGGTAAGAGGAGGTTGTCGGTTTGAACGTCGCGTTTCTTGGAAGAGACCCACAGGGGGGCGAGGACAAAACTTACTTCGTCCCGAAACAGGCGGTTTCGCACGTGCCCGTAGAACGGCAGAATTGCGAAGTATCCGTTCGTGGGATTGGTCGATTTTTGGTAGAAAAAGAATGGAAAAATCGTGCGGCGATCCCGGGCTTCACCGTCGACGGTTGTCGATCCCGTGAGCTCAAAGAATTGCATGAAACGGGCGGCATATTCCGTCCCGAATCGATCATAGGTGAAGAGCGGATAGAGCGCTTCGTATTCGCTGCGTTCGGTGCCGGCGTCTTCGTGATGCGAAATCAACGGACTGAATCGCCAGGTGCGGGCGCCATCGCCCTGTTCCTGGCCCCAGATGGGCCCGAAGGCCTCCGTGCCGGTGCCCGGCTGCAGGGTTAGCGGGAAATCGTGCCAGGCCGGGCCGGCTTCCACGCCTGCCTGCGTGGTTCCGCTGAGCAGCGTGCCCGCCACCGCGGCCAGGTAGCCGAGGATCTGCCAGCGGGTGGCGGGCGGGGAGGGGCGTGGGGGGACGGCAGGAACTTGGGGTTTCACGTCGGGCGACTGCAGAGCACTCGGGGGGGCGAAGTCCATGGGGCGGGCGTGTTGCTTCGGGGTGAACTTGATCAGCCGTGCCGCAATTTGGCGGGTTGATTCTGCCGGGCTTCAGCCTCGGTGCGAGGCGGCGGCGCGTTCAAGCGGCGATACACCCATTGGATCACCGGTGCGAGCGGTTTTAAGAACGGATTGAACGGCGAGTACAGCAGTCGCAGCCGGAACAGGGAAAGCAGCATGTTGAGCGATGTGCGAAAGTTGAAGGCCACCTTGGAGCCGCACTTGTCGGTCCAGACGGTGGGGATCTCGGCAATCGTGAACCCCGCCCGCAGCAGCGAATAGAGCAGATTGACGTCGAAGGCGAGGTCCGCGAGGCGGAGCTTGGTCTGTACCCGTTCGACCGCCGCCCGCCGCATCACCTTGGCACCGCACTGGGTGTCCTTGATTCCCATCCAGAAGAGGGCTTCGACAGCGTGATGAAACAGCCGGCTGGCCCGGCGGCGTCCCGTGGTCTGGGCCACGTCCACCTGCGCCCCGGCAATCCAGCGGGAGGCAATGACGCAATCAGCCTGTCCGGCGGCAGCCCGTTGGGCCAGATCCAGAAACGCTGCCGGCGGGGTGGCTCCGTCGGCATCGACATAGCCGATGAGGTCGGCCGTGGGGGCCAGTTTCAAACCTTCAATCAACGCGCCGCCCTTGCCAATCGCTTCCGGAAAATCCAAGTGAGCCAGGTCCGGGTAATTTTGTTCCGCGGCCCGCACCACACCCACGGTGTTGTCGCGGCACCCGTTCAGGATCACGACCAGCCGAAATGGCCCGGACCAATACTGGCGAAAGTGTTCCAGGTACTCGACCAGGACAGGCGGCAGCCGCCGTTCCTCGTTGTAAGCGGGGATCAGCAAGAGCAAGCTGGGCGAAGCAGCGGCGGCCGGCATCGGGTGCGACGCTAGCACGTCGTCCGGGTGGTCAAACGAGGGAATTGTTCCGATCACTCCCCCCCGGGCGGTGGCGATCCACGGATCAATCCGGCCTTTCCATGGCGGATTCTCTCGGCCACTGATTCCGTCTGTTGAACATGAGTCCTCGCGATTTGGCCCGTCACATCGATCACACCCTCTTGCGGGCCGATGCCACCGCGGCGGATATCCGCCAATTGTGCGCGGAGGCGCGCGAACATCACTTTTGGTCGGTCTGTGTGAACGCTTCACGGGTGGTGCTCGCCGCCAGCCTGCTCGAGGAAACCGACATCAAGGTCGCGGCCGTAGTGGGTTTTCCCCTCGGGGCCACCGACGCGGATGCCAAGCGATTTGAGACGGAGTTGGTCATCGATCTCGGAGCGCAGGAGGTGGACGTGGTCCTGAACCTGGGCCGGCTCCGGGACGGCGAGGATCGGTATGTCTTGCGGGAATTGCGGGATGTCGTGGAAGCGGCGGGAGGAGTGCCGGTCAAAGTCATTCTGGAGACCTGCCTGTTAACCCAGGACGAAAAGCTGCGGGCGTGTTCCCTGGCCGTGGAGGCGGGAGCCCGGTTTGTGAAGACCAGCACGGGTTTTAGCACGGCGGGGGCGACCGAGGCGGATGTTCGTCTGATGCGCGAAGCGGTCGGTCCCAAGGTGGGCGTTAAAGCCAGTGGAGGCATCCGCGATACGGCCACCGCGTTGGCGATGATCGCCGCCGGCGCCAGCCGCCTCGGTACCAGTGCCGGGGTCGGTATTGTCCGGGGGTATCAGCCGACCGGCGGGGCCGGATACTGATTGATTCGGGCGGGGAAACGCCCGAGGGCGCGGCGCGGAAGTCCGTCTACTTGGCCGAAGTGACTGCGATCTCCGTGAAACCCAAGGAGCGGAGCAGACCCGTGATCTGGAGCCGTGCGCGTTCGTCGGCATCCCGCAGAATCCCGGCGCTGGCGGCGGCGACGCGGATCTGATCCACGGCCTGTCGGCGGGCGTCCTGCTCCAGATCCTTGTCAAACTCCCGCAGCAAGCCGGTCGTGCGCTCGATCACCTGAGTGTGTCGATCGTCCAGAAAAACCTCGGTGATCACCGCCCGGGGTAGCTTCAGTTGGAGGCGATGGCCTTGAATCACGAGGTCGGCGGGCCGGATTGAATTCAGGTTCACCCCGGCTCGTACGGCGCCGTGAGCCACCATCAGGAGGCGATTTTCGCCGTACCATTTAACGTCCTGAAGCAATACCACTTTCTCCAATACGTACTTCACCGTCGTTAGCTCGTTAAGGGCCTGGACCTGGCGGATCAACGTGGGGGTGTCGGCGATGACCGGCGGGGCGGAGGGTGTGGAGCGAAGGAGGCCGGCGGCGATCCAACCGACCATTACGCTGAATGCGGTCAGGATGGCCAAACCCAGCAGGCCGAAGAACCAAAGCAGGCGAGACGATCCGCGAAATGTCCGGTCCACACCGCACCCTAGCCCCGAGATGGGCCGACGGCCATCGGGGAAAGGGCAGAGTTCCCTCCAATTGTACGGGAGGACCGGACGCGTGGGACCAGATTGCCCGGACGGGGCCGGATGCGCCTATTGCTTGCGGCGGTGGGGTGCCTGGCGTTTTGTTGGGAAAACTATCGGGATCGAACCTTCTTTCCTAACATACACATATTCTCCATGAGTCTTCTCGAAAACATTGTTGGCGGTTTGGCGGGGCAGTTGTCGTCGGGTGGTTCGCCGGATGGACCAAATGCGCTGATGCAGATGGTCGCCCAGTTGGTGTCCAGCCAGGGTGGGCTCGCCGGTCTGCTGCAAAAATTCCAGGCAGCGGGACATGGCTCGGCGGTGGATTCCTGGGTGGGAACCGGAGCCAATCAGCCGATCAGTGGTGACCAGCTCCTGGGGGCGCTTGGATCGGATCAAGTGGCCCGTTTGGCGGAACAACACGGCATGAATCCGCAGCAGGCGGCC
This sequence comes from Verrucomicrobiota bacterium, assembly GCA_947471985.1. Classification (GTDB taxonomy): domain Bacteria; phylum Verrucomicrobiota; class Verrucomicrobiia; order Limisphaerales; family UBA9464; genus CANIZL01. The sequence continues at coordinate 10,336 of CANIZL010000035.1, forward strand.
CAAGGTTTGGCTCAGGTGCTGCCGGCCATGGTCGACAAGCTCACTCCGGCGGGCGCGATCGATCAGCGCCACTCGGGTGGCGAGCTGGAACGGGCCTTGGGCGGCCTGCTGCAAGGGGGCGTCGGCGGGCTGGGCTTGGGCAAACTCTTCGGTAACTAAGCTCGCCGCCGCGGGTGTTTCGCGGGCCTGAGGCGCGGGCTCGCCTTCAGTTTTTCAAATAGTGGGCGAGCCATTCGAAAATGGTGCGGTGCCACAATTCGCTGTTCTGGGGTTTAAGCACCCAATGGCCTTCGTCCGGAAAATACAGGAATTTTGAGGGCACACCGCGGCGTTGCAGCACGGTGAACAGGTCCATTCCCTGGGTGACCGGCACGCGAAAATCCAGTTCGTTGTGGATGATCAGATTGGGGGTCTGGAAGCGGCTCGCAAAACGATGGGGTGAGTCCCGGGAAAAATCCGGATTTTCCCACGGCACGCCATGTTCCCATTCATCAAACCAAAGTTCCTCCGTGGTGCCATACATCGTCTCGAAGTTGTAGACCCCGCAATGGGTCACGAGCGCCTTGAACTTGTCGGTGTGCCCCTGGAACCAGTTCATCATATAGCCGCCAAAGGATCCACCCGCGGCCGCCATCCGCCGGGTGTCCACCCACGGCTGTTGCTCCAGATGTTTCAGGCAGGCGAGGAGATCGACGAATACCCGGCCGCCCCAGTCATGCGAGATTTCGTCGGTGAACTTTTGACCAAACCCCGTGGAACCGCGCGGGTTGGGGAGGGCCAGGACATAGCCTTGCGCGGCCCAGAGCTGCGGATTCCAACGATAGGACCAGGCATCGGCAAACACCGACTGCGGGCCGCCATGGACCCAGAACACCAGCGGATATTTTCGCGTCGGCTCAAATCCGGGGGGCTTCAGGATCCACATCTGCACCGGGGTTCCATCCGCGCCGGCGACCATCACCGACTCCGGTTCCGAACGCTGCCAATCCGCTACCCGGGCCTCATTGAATCGAGTGACGGGCACCGGCGGGCCGCCGGTGGTGGCGACCCAGTACACCTCGGCCGGACGGGTCATCTGACTGCGGGTGAAGTACAACCACCGACCATCGTGCGAGAGATTCAACTCACCATTTCCAGCTCCTTGAACCAGCGGCCGGATTTCGCCACCGCTGGAAGGCACCGACCAGATCGCCTTGGAGCCCCGGTCATCGGCTTCAAAAAACAAGGTTTGGCCATCTCGCGACCAATCAAACGAATGCACGCTGGCGTCGAAGTTCTCTGTGAGACTCCGACGGCGGTTTTGTTCGCGATCCAGAATCCATAATTCCCAGCGATCCGCCTCGTATCCGGCGCGGCGTTGGGCGCGGTAGGCGAGACGCTTGCCGTCGGGGGAGAATCGGGGCAGGCCGTCGGCGGCAGGATTCGTAGGAGTCAATGACGGTGGATTTACGTCGGGATGACGTGGGTCGACGGCGAGGATTTCGTGGTCGGTTCGCCAAGCCTCCTCCCGGAGGGGCAGGGGTCCGGCGGTATGCGCCAAGGTGGTCCCGTCCGGAGAAAAATCATACTCGTCGCCGCCACTGAAGGTGCTCGAAGTCGGGACTCCGTCGCGCGGTCCCGGGGTCAGATTCCGGGGAATTCCCGCCGCGACTCCATTGGTAAAGTCGACCCAGAAAACATGCGGGCGCCGGCCGTCGACCCAGGAATCCCAGTGCCGGTAAAGCAGGTTGGTGAGGACGCGGGCCTTTACTTTGGAATCCTCCCGCGCCTTTAGTTGGACCCGATTGGCTTCGAGGGCGTCCGCGGGCGATCGCGTCGAGAATTCGGGATAGATCGAGGAAACGAAGGCGAGATGGGTGCCGTCGGGAGACCAGCTGGGTTGGGTCGCTTCGGTGGCGAGGCTGGTGATCTTGCGAGCTTCGCCTCCCGCTCTGGGCAGGGCATAAATCTGAAAATCGCCGTCCCGATTGGATTCAAACGCCAGCCAGTTTCCGTCCGGCGACCATCGGGGATGGCGTTCGTGCTTCGGGGAACTGGTGAGTTGTCGGGGGGCGCCGTTGGCCAATCCGTCGGGTCCCAAGGGCACCAACCAGAGATCGGTGTTGACCCGATTGGCGTCGTAGTCCACTGCGCCCACGACCACCACGAGGGCGGTTCCGTCGGGCGACACTTGGGGCTCGCTGACGCGTTGCACCTGTCGCAGATCGTCGAACGTCATCGGATGCGGTGCGGCGATGGCGGAGCCCCAGACGGTCAGCAGCGCCAGCCAGAGGCATCGACGGGGGAAGCGGCGGGCGAAATCGGTACTCATCGCGCGCATGGCGTAGATAAATTTCGCCCGCATATCAAGGATGAGGAACCGGCTTGGTTGATACACTTTTGGTTCCCTTATCACCCGATTTGGTGTACTCCTTTGTGAACATGAGCGAGGAATCCAAATCGGCACCGGCAGGAACGGGGCGCAGCGGGCGTCAGCGACGTCAACGGACCGAGTACCGGGCGGATGGCGAAGCGGCGAAACGGGGACTTCAGTTCATCATTTTGCCGGTTTTGGTGCTGACGGGGGTGGGGATTGCGGTCGCCTTGTTGGGCAAGCCTGCCTACCGGAAATACCGGGAGAACAAGGGCCGAACATTGGGGGTCAAAGCCGCCGAGGAGTTTGATGTCGGGCATTCGGTCGCGGCGGTGCGCAATCTGCGGCTGGCCCTGCAATTGGCGCCGGAAGATCCCGTGGTGATGCGCAATGCGGCGCGGATTCTGGCTACGGAAGACGTTCCGGATGCCCTGACCTTTTGGGGCAAGGTTTTTGAGAAGGGTGAGGGCACCCCGGAGGACCGCCTTCGCTTTGCGGCTCTGGCGGTACGCTTGCGGCGTTATGGGCCGGCGCGGGAGCAGTTGGAGATTGTCCTGAAGGCCGACCCTAACAATAGCACGGGTCTGCGTTTGCGGATGGAGGTGCAGGAAGCGACCGGCGACTTTGCCGGCGCGATCGGCGAGGCGCGACGCTTGGTCGAACACGACAATAATCCGACGAACCAGTATTTTCTGGGGGAAATTCTGGCCAAGGCGAGCCGTCCGATTGCGATGGATGGTCGGGTGACGCCCGAGCAGGTGAAATGGGCGGAGGAAGGGGCCAAACTGCTCTTTCCGATGGCGACCACCAGTGGGTCCCTGCAATCACCGGCCATCGCTACGTTGGCGGACACGGTCAACCTGCAAGGGGAAGCGGCGGCGCAAGTCCTGGCGGCACTGGCGGCCAAGTCCCCGCGCACGCCGGCTGATGTCCTGTCGACCGCGGTGATTCAATCCAAGTCGGATCCGAAGAAGACGGATGAATACTGCGCCACGATCGTGCGCGAGCTGGCTTCAGTCGAATTGAACCAGCGGATGCGGGCGATCGATTGGTTGTCCAGCGTGGGGCGGCCCAATCTGGCGGCCCAATTGCTCAGGCCCTCCGATTCGGAAACCAACATCGTGGCGGCCCACGTGGAGATGGATTTGGCGTTGAAGAACAAGAACTGGCCGCGGATCAAAGCAGTTCTCGCCAAGCCGCCGGCAGGACTCGCCGCCACCTTGACCAATGTTTTGACGGCGGCGGTGGCGGTCAGTGAAAACAATGCCGCCACGGCGGAGAAGATTCTGCGGACGGCCATTGATGCGGCCCGGGGCTCCATCACCGCGGACAGCGAATTAAATTATCTGGGACGGTCGGCCGAACAGATCGGCCTGCTACGGGTGGCGATTGTGGCGCAGGAGGCGCGGTTGGTCCGCGGAGCGGCGATCATGGATGCGTCGGAAACCATTCTGCGACTGACGTTTATCGAGCAATCCAAGGACCCGCAATTCCCGGGCCTGCTGCAGCAGTATCCCGCGCTGCAGGCCCGCTATTCGGCGGCACCGGAGGATGTGGGCATAGCGTCTCAGTACTATTACGTTGCCAGCATCGTCGGGCGGGATCTTCCGCAAGTTCAGGCGGGTTGGGTGGCGCTCAAACAGAAATTCCCGGCCCAGCCCGAACCAACGCTGGGCTTGGCCATGGTTGCTTTGAAGACGGGTGCCGTGGCGGAAGCCACCCGCTTGGTGGAGGAAAACCCGATTGACTTCGCCGCGCTGCCCGTGCGGATGAAGCCCTTGATGATTCACATTCTGGGGCAGACCGGGCAAAAGGAACTCGCGCGATCCCTGGCGCAAAAGGTGGATCCGGCCCAGTATTTTCTGGAGGAACGGGAGCTGTTGACGCCTTGGTTGCAGCGTTAATGGGGCGCGGTTGAAGTTCAATCCAAATCCAGCGTGCGTCGAGGGCGCTGGATTTGGGTGGTCCCAGGCAAGGCGCGGGAGATTGAAGCCGTGGTCGCGGCGACCGCCAGCGACGTCGGTGGGCAATCGGGCTTGCGGACGGATTCGCCGTCACGGGCCATAAGTGGCGACACAAAAAAACCACCACGGTGAAGTGGTGGTTTTTTGTAAGACTTACTTCGTCAATTAGGCCTTGCGGCTGCGACGATAGAAGCCGTAGCCGGCCATGCCGACCAACGCGAGACCAGCAACATACGTTTCCGCTTCGGGAACGTTGGTGGCCGTGTACGTGTAGGTGACCGTGCCGAGGCCGGAGCTCGTGACCGTGGGGGTCGAGAGGATCTGGACTTGAGGCGTACCGGAAACGGCTGCCGCACCGACGAAGCCGATGAGCACCGGAATGGTGCCGCCGGTCCATCCGCTAGGACCACCGGCGGCCGTGCCGCTCAGGGAGGCGGAAACGGGTCCGAGAGTGGCCGTCGCACTGGGGAGCGTCAGGAGGCCCGCCGAGGTGGCGTTGATGTTGTTGACGACCGTGAGGCCGTTGATGGAAACCGTGTGGTTACCGATCAAGAGCAAGGACAGGGTCGAGTTGACATTGCCCTGGTTCTGGGCGGTCGCCGTGCCGACCACCGAGGTGCCCGTGAGGTTGATCGAGACACCGGTCAGGGTGCCGAGCGCGCCATTGAAGCCGGCGACAGTGACGTTGACGGCGGCCTGGGTGAGGCTGACCGGAACGTTCTGCGACGCCCAAGAGAAGTTAACCGACGTGGTGTCAGCGAACGCCGCCGTGGCGACAGACGCGAGCACGATGTTGAGTAGTGTTTTTTTCATATATGACTCCTAAACTGCGGCCCTATTGTGCCGCTTCAACCTGAGGAGGCAAGGTTTTTTTGAGCCTTTTCGCGGTTCGCAAGGGTTTCGTAGAGGTTCTTTTTTTGGTGGTTAACTTGTTTCAATTGAGATGGTTGAGTGGGTTGTGATCGATCGACTTAAGGCCGGGATTGATCGGTGGAAGTCGAAAAAGTTGGAGTCGTGGGGCGAGTCGATCACTCGCGCGTTTTAATTAATCCAAGGGAGATGCGTCGATGGTGGGCTGAGTTTTACGGGCGGTGGAAAACTATGACGAAGCCCCTGTAAAAAAACGGTTTTGTGCCGTTTTTGGGACGGGGGATACTGGGTGGCGGAAACTTGGAACCGGGCAGATCGGAGAGGTTAGGTGTTTGGTTTAGTTTAATGGTTGACCCGGATGGGCGATGGCAGTTTCAAGGTAGAAAAAACCCCGAACACCTTGCGGTGATCGGGGTTTTGGGGAAAGCGACTCGCTTAGGCCTGACGGGTGCGGCGGAAGCAGCCGTAGCCAACCAAGCCAACCAGTGCCAGACCGGCGACGTAGGTTTCGGCTTCGGGGACACGAGCCTCGGTGTAGGTGTACGTCACGTTGCCGATGCCGTCGCTAGTGACTACCGGACTCGACTGGAAGGTCACTTGGGGGCTGGCCGAGACCAAAAGGCTGCCGGGGAATTTGAAGAACACCGGAATGTTTCCGCTGGTCCAGCCGGACAAACCGCCGTTGAGACTGCCACCCAAGGCGCTGGAGACCGGTCCGAGGCCGACCGTCACCCCGGGACCGATCGGTACCGTCGGGGAGGTCAGATTGATGGCGTTATCAATCGTGAAGCCGTTAATGGTGACCGTGTGAGTTCCGGTCAGAATCAAAAAGAAGTTGGCCGTCTGGAACGTGCTGGCATTCAGCACCGACGTCGAACCCACAATCAGGTGGCCGGTGAGATTGATTTGCACGCCGGTCAGAGTGCCCAAAGCGGTGTTGAAAGGCGCCACCGTGGCAATTTGCGTGTTCGCCGGGGGGACCGATGTGTTGTCCCAGCTGAAAGGCGCCACCTGGGTGCCCGCAAATGCAGAGGCCGCAACAGTGAGCAGGGAAAGCCGAATGAGAGAGCTTTTCATAGGTATATGATCTGGTGAAACTTCCTACCAGTTTCCTCCTAAAATTCGCCGAAGCAAGAAGTTTTCTTATGGGCGGGGTTTGAGGGTGGAGGGATGCGAGGGTGCCGTGGACGACCGACCGGGGCAATCCGAGTCCGCCCGGTTTTGTCGTGGTATCCCATTTCCAATGCCCGGCCGTGCCCGCTAAATCTCCGTCTGTGATTTCGCTGGCTGATCAAGCGGCAGGCCCGGCCGTGACAGATCTGGTAAAACAGGTGGAGGAGATTTTTTCGGCCACGGGTATTTTTTCGCAGGCCAAGAATTTTGAATTCCGGCCCGAGCAGCAGGCCATGGCTGTCGCCGTGGCCCGTGCGCTGGTGGATCAGGGGCATCTTTTGGTGGAAGCCGGCACCGGGGTAGGCAAAAGCTTCGGGTATCTGGTGCCCGCCATCCTATTTGCTGTGGCCCGGAAAAAGAAAGCGGTCATTTCCACCCACACCATCAATCTGCAGGAGCAGCTGGTGGAGAAGGATCTCCCGATTCTCCGCAAGGTATTGCAGGGATTGTTGACCCCGGTGGAGTTCAGCTTTGCGATGTTGAAGGGGCGCGGCAATTACCTCTGCACCCGGCGGCTGCAGAAAGCCCTGCAACAGTCGGAGGCCCTTTTTACCTCGCCCGAAGCCAGTGAGCTCAAACGCATTCACGAATGGAGTTTGGAAACCACCGACGGTTCGTTGAGTGATTTTGCCGAGGAACCCGATCCGAAGGTTTGGGAACATGTCTGTTCCGAGCGGGGCTTGTGCACGCCGAAGAAGTGCGGCTTCGCCAGCGATTTCGCCAAGACCGGGCACGTGTGCTTTTTCCAGCGGGCCCGGCAACGCATTCTTTCGGCGGACGTCCTCGTGGTGAATCACACGTTGTTTTTCACCCTGCTCAATGGGGTCGACGAGGAGCAGGAGGGGGGTGTGCTGTTCAAGAATGACTTCGTCATCTTTGATGAGGCCCACACGGTGGAGCAGGTCGCCGCCCGGCATATCGGCATGAATGTCAGCAGCGGCGCGATCCGCTATGCCTTGAACCGTCTCTGGAACCCACGCACAGAAAAGGGGTTGCTGGCCACGCTTCGGCAGGGGCCGGCGGTGAAGTTGGTGGCGGACGTCCTGCACCAGGCGGACGATTTTTTTCAGCGGGTTGAGCAAAGTTGTGATGAGTTGGTGAAGGAGCCGGGTTCTTCGGGTTCGTCCGAAACGCCACCGTCACGCCCCGGCGAGTCGGGTGGTGGCACCGCTCCGCGTGGGGGCGGAAAATTTCGCCCCGCGGAATGGCGGGAGCTGCGGATTCGTCGACCGGATCTGGTCGAGGATATCATGACGCTACCGCTGCAACGGCTCCGGGAATCGGTTCACGAACTGGTGCAGCAGACTGACGACCGCGAGACGGGTGAGGAATTGCTGGAATGCAATCGGCGGCTGGGCGATCTGCGCGGGGCGATCCAGTTGTTTCTAAAGCAGGCGGAAGAGGAACACGTGTATTGGGTGGAACGGACCGGTCGCACCCAACGGACTTTGACGTTGAATGCCGCGCCGGTGGACGTGGCGGACTTCCTCCGCGAACGCCTGTTTGCCTCGGGTACCAGCGTGGTCATGACCAGTGCGACGTTGTCCGTCAAATCGGCCGAACGCCGGGCCCCGGAAGCCCCGGAAGGTGAGTCACGGGCGAATGCCGCCCCGGAACGGAAGGGGCAGGGGAGGCGGTCGGGGCCGGCCCTGGCCTATTTTGCGACCCGCGTCGGGGGCGAAGCGGCGGTGCAGTTGCAATTGGGCTCGCCGTTTGATTATTCGCGGCAAATGCGGGTGTACGTCGCCGGCAAGATGCCGGATCCGCGGGATCCCGGCTACGAGGACGCGCTGGTGGCCCAGATAGAGCATTTCGTCGCACTCACACACGGGAAAGCCTTTGTGCTGTTTACGAATTCGAAGCTCATGCAGGCGGTGGCGGGCCGGATGGAGGCTTTTTTTCATCGTCTCGGCCTGGAGTGTTACGTACAGGGCACGGGAACCCCGCGGGCGACCATGCTGGAGAAATTCAAGGCCAACGTGGATTCGGTGCTGTTTGGCCTGGATTCCTTCTGGCAGGGGGTGGATGTGCCAGGGGAGGCCTTGAGCAACGTGATCATCACCCGGCTGCCGTTTGCGGTCCCGGATCATCCATTGATTGAAGCGCGGTTGGAGCGGATTGAGGCGGCGGGGGGGAATGCCTTTGCCGATTTCAGTCTGCCGGAGGCGGTTTTGAAGTTCCGCCAGGGCGTGGGCCGGTTGATTCGATCCCGCACGGATGAGGGGATTGTGGTCCTGCTGGACAATCGGGTGCTGACCAAACGATACGGGCAGGCGTTTCTGGATGCCGTCCCCAAGTGCCCGGTGGAAATTGTTTAGCGGGCCGTTTTGTGACGCTGGCGTAACCTTGATCCTTGCGAAGGGTCATCTCCAACGACGAATCTGTCCGGTATCGCTGACATGGACGAATCCGGGCTGGACGTCGCGGCTTGTCTGGTCCGGGTACGGGCTGGAGAAGACGAGGCGGTGCGTGCCCTGATGGCGCATCTTCACCCCTTGGTGGCGAAGATCGTCCGTGGGCACTTGCCGCGGCGGACGGACGAGGAAGATTTGGTGCAGGCGGTGTACGTAAAAGTGTTCACCAAGCTGGAGCAGTACCGGGGTGAAGTTCCCCTCGAGCACTGGGTCTCGCGCGTGGCGGTGAACACGTGTTTGAATGAGATCGCCCGGGAGAAGCATCGGCCGGAATGGCGGCATGCCGATCTGGGTGAGGATGAAGTCGAGGTGTTGCAGAATCTGGCCGCGGACACCAAGGACCTGGGGGCCGAGCAGGCGGTGGGCGCACGGGAATTGGTGGAAAAGATGCTGGCGGATCTCAGCCCGGAAGATCGGCTGGTGATTTCGATGTTACATCTCGAAGGTCGGACGGTGGAAGAGATTCAGGTCCGGACCGGTTGGAGCCGGCCATTGGTGAAGGTACGGGCCTTCCGGGCGCGGGCGAAGATGAAGAAGCATTTGTCGGTATTGATGAAGGAAAATGTGCCATGAAAAAGCAGTCACTTGATTTGGATCGGTTGCTGCGCTCGGCGTCAGTGGCGCCGGTGCGTCCCCTGGTGGAGCTCGATATGGGGCTCCAGAACCGGGTGCTGGCGCGGTTGCACGCCTCGCCGGTGGCGGCGGGAATTTCCGCGCTGACCACCCTGTGCTGGCGCGGGGCGCTCGCGGCCTGTTCGCTCGCGGCCGTCGCGGTGACCTTGGCGGTCCTGCAGGCGCCAACCGATAGCCAGGACCCCTATTCGGAGGCCGAATCCGTTTCCGTCGACGCGGCGGGTATCGCCTCGAATTAGTGCGTTTTGGCTGTGAAGGCTACCTTGATGAAATCCCGGTTCGCCATCCTCGTGGCCTTGGTGGTCGTGTTTTTTTCAGGCGCCGCTGCGGGCTGGGCGTATGGCCGACGGGAGGGGATGGCCCGCAGTCAGCGTCCGCCGCCCCGTCCCGAAGACATGCAGCAGCGCATCATTGAGGGGCTGCAGCGGGACTTGGAATTGACCCCCGAACAACGCGCCAAGTTGGAGCCGATCGTCAAGGAAACCTGGGGCAAAGTGAGTGAGGTCCAGAAGGCGACCGGGCGGCAGATTCGGGAGATGTTTCGCGCGCAGCATCAGCTTTTCAAAGAGTTCCTGACGGAAGCCCAATGGGTGAAATTGCAGGAAGTGGAAGCGCGACGCTGGCATCGTCACGGGGGAGGAACCAATGGCCCCTCGTCGCGTCCGGATGGTCCGCCGTCCGGTCCACCACCGGGCGAGCCTCAGCCTCCGGCGCGACCGTAACCCGGACTAGGTTGCGTTACGGCCCAGGTTTTGCAGCGATTCCCCCGTGACCCGACAGATCCGCCAATCCGGCAGGACCTCGGCGCCTTGTGACCGATAAAACCGGATCGCGGCTTCATTCCAATCCAGGACCGACCACTCAAATCGCCCGCATCCCCGGGAAGTGGCGATGCCCGCCAGATGCCGCAGCAAGGCCTTGCCGTAGCCGCGACCGCGGAACTCGGGCTTCACGAATAAGTCTTCCAAGTACAATCCGGGCCGGGCCAGAAACGTGCTGAAGTTGGTGTAGAAAAGGGCAAATCCCACCACGTGACCTTCCGCCTCGGCCAGAATGGCCTCGGCCGCCGGCCGGTCGCCGAAAAGTGCAGCCGCCAGTCGCTCGGGGGTTGCCGTTACCTGATGGGTCAGGTTTTCAAACTCAGCCAGACCGCGGATCAGATCCAGCAGGATCGGGACATCGCCTCGCATGGCGGGACGGATTCGGAAGGGCTCGGGCAGGGGAGTCATGGGAAGGCGATTACTGAAGGGCCACTTTCAGGAGCACCGCTTCCTGATCATTGCGCACCAGAAGCAAATCACCCGCCAAGGCGATGGGGTTCCATGTCTTGCGATCAAAGATGCGGAATCGGGCCAGTTCGATCGGCGCCTCCGGGGTGGGTTGGAGCAGAATGAGTTCACCACTTTCGGCCATCAGCAGGTAATGCTTTCCTACCAGCAGACCCTGCCCGTGGCCGTAGCGGCCCGCTTTCCATGGCTGGGAACCGTCTTTGAGATCCAAGCAAGCCCAGATCCCGTCGTCCAGTGCGTAGGCGTAGTCGCCGAGACGCACCGGATGGTGGAACTTGGCCTTGAGCCGGCGCGACGACCAGAGACTGGTAGCCGCCAAAGCCCCGTTGGTGCCCGGGTTTACCTCCAATAACTCAGCTCCCACGCCGTAGCCCGCGGACAGGAGGACACGATCCGGACCCACCGCCAGGGGGTTGGCAACGAGGGGGAACTGGCCGCCAAACGGCCGCTGCCAGAGGATCCGGCCGGTGGTCGGATCGTGCGCGGAGATTTTTCGGGAACTGAAGATCAAGACCTGCCGGACACCTCCGAGGGTTAACAAGGTGGGGGAGCTGTAGTCGACACTGTCGTCGCCGGCGGTCCATTCAAGTGCCCCGTTGGCGGCGGAGAATGCGGCCAAGGATCGTCCGCGGTCACCGCCGGGTTGGACGATGACCCGCCCGTCCACCACCAAGGGGATTCCGGCGTAGCCCCAATCTGGCAGGCGGGCGATATTGGTTCGTTGGCCAGGGGTGCCGCCTTTCAATTCTGCATCCCGCTTCGCCAAGTCCATAATGTTGGTGCCCCAGATGCGGCGACCCGTGGCCAGGTCGAGGCAATTGACCAGCCCGGTGGCGCCCATGGTGTACACCCGGTCCCCCACGACGACCGGCGTTTGCCGCGGACCGGTGCCGGCGATGACGGTATCGTACTTGGCGACATCGCTGTGTTCCCAAACGCGTGCGCCGGTGGTGAGGTTGCGGCAGGTCACCAACTCCTCTTCGTCCCGCTGTTCCTGGGTGAGGGCCAGCTCGCCGACGATCACGAAGCCGCTCCAGGCGCTGCCCACGGGAATGCGCCAGAGCACTTGGGGCGGGTGCTGGGCCCAGTCCGGGTTCAAGGCAATGCCCGGCACCGTGGTGTCGCGGTTGGGGCCGAGGTATTGGGCGAAATCGGGCCGGGGAGGGCCGGTGCGAGCCGGTGCGGATTGGGGCGACGCCGGGCTTGGCGAGGTCGCCGCCGTTGTCAGCGCACCGGGGAGGCTCGGGCGGGTCCGCCAGCGTGGCTCCAGAATGGGGAGCAGGTCGCCGCTGACCCCGCGGATGCGAAAAAGCCCGGCGCCAATGCCCACGGCGAGCAGCATCGCCAGAAAGCCCAGACCCCGGAGTTTCCACCTAGCCCGCGATCCAAGCAGCCACCAGAGCACTACCAAAATGCTGGTGACGATCCCGATCAGCAAACTGCGCAGGTTGCGGTCTTGAAACGTGCTGCCGGGATCAAGTCGGACCGCCGCGACGCCCGCAGCGGCGAGGAACAAAAGGAGCCACAAGGGCCAGAGTCGCAGGGGTGGGCGGCCAGAGGCGGCAGCGGGTTCAGCCATGGTAGTTACCCAGGCTTATTCGTAACGAAGAGCCTGAATGGGCGGCAGACTGGCGGCCTTGAAGGCCGGTAGCAAGCCCGCGACCATGCCCACGGCGGCACTGAAACCAACGCCCACCAACACGGCGGGAAGGGTGATGATCGGGGTGTTGGCGGTCGGCGATAGGGTGGTGAGCAGTTCCACCAGAGCGAAACTGGCCCCGACTCCCATGGCGGCGCCGAGCACGGAGAGGACCACGCTCTCGACGACAATCTGAACAAACACATCCCCACCCGTGGCTCCCAGCGCCTTGCAGGTGCCGATCTCGCGGATGCGTTCGCTGATGCTGGCGAGCATGATGTTCATGATCCCGATCCCACCGACCAGCAGGCTGATGCCGGCAATGAACCCGCCGGTCAGGCGATAGTTTTTCACCTGGGCGCGGATCCCTTCCAGCTGGTTTTCCTGCGTCTCGAATGTGAAGTCCTCGATGCCCTTGTGGGTGACCAGGAGAACGTTGCGCGCCTGCTGCAGTGCATCCTCCAGGCGGTCGAAATCCTTGACCTTGAGGTCGATATCGGAGAGCCGGTTATCGGGGATGCCGGTTTTGTCGCCGGCCAGACGAAAGCGCATCCACGCAGTGTTCAGCGGGATATAAACGGTCATGTTTTTCCGGTAAAAGGCCCAGCCGCCGCTGCCGCCACGGCCAAAGCCGCGCATGCGCTTGGGCCCCCCGGACTCGACCTTGGGCAATTCGCCCGCCAGGCGCAGCGCTTTTTCCTTGGCATCCTTTTCACTGAGGTATTCCTCAAACATGCCCACAATGGTAAAGGGCTGACCACTGAGATAAATCGTCTCGCCCAAGGGAACGATCGCACGTCCTTGTTCATCGGGTTTGCCGAAAAGCTCGTCGCGGATGCCGGTTCCGATGACACAAACGGCGTGGGCCTTTTCCTCGTCGATTTCGTTGAAGAATCGGCCGTAGGCCAGCCGGTGAAGATTCATTTCAATGACGGCCGAGGTAACGCCCACGCATTCGGCCGGATTGCACCGCTTGTCATTCCGGGTGAGGACCACCTCGTCAACGCTCATCTGCGGGGAGACCTCGCGCAAAAGTGGGGCACCTTGGCGAAGCGCCACGGCGTCCAGCAAGGTGCGTCCCGGGGCTTGATCGGCGAGGTGTTCCTGGTAGGCCGGCACCGCCTGGCGTCGGAGCAGGACCTTGTCCGCCCCGCCCATGGCCACCATTGCCTCGCGGGCGCCGTTCTCCATGCCTTGAATGAGGGCGCTCATCGCCACCAAGGCGGCGACCCCGAGCACAATGCCCAGCATGGTCAGCAGGGAGCGAAATTTGTGGGCCCAAACCTCCCGCAGTCCGATGACGATGGTGTTGAAAAGGTTCACAAGGCTGACGCCGAGCGCCGCTGGAGGTTTCTCCGGGACGCTGGCTTAATCATACCGCAGGGCTTGAATCACATTCATCCGGGCCGCTTTGATGGCGGGAAACAGGCCCGCAACGATCCCGATGAGGACGGAAAAACCAAAAGCGACCGCCATCGCGGGCCAGGTGATGATCGGGGCGTTTTCGGTTGGGGTGAGCTGGGAAATGACCCAAACCATGGCGTTGGAGGCGGCCAGCCCGGACAGGCCGCCCAGCCCGGCGATGACGACGCTTTCCACGATGATTTGAATGAAGATGTCCGGCCCCGCGGCGCCCACGGCCTTGCGGATGCCGATTTCCCGGATGCGCTCGCTGATGCTGGCGAGCATGATGTTCATGATGCCGATCCCGCCCACAAAGAGGCTGATGCCGGCGATCAGCCCGCCGCTGATCCGGGCGTTCTTCATCGTGTCCTGAATGCGATCCGCCCAGTCCTCCTGGGTGCGGAACGCGAAATCCTCGATGCCGCGATGGGTGATCATCAGGACATTCCGGATCTGGGTGAGGGCCGTGTCCAACTTCTCCACATCGCGAATTTTGGCTTCGATGACGGTGATCCGGTTGGGGTTGGCGTTGGTGTCTCCGAGAATGAACTGCTGCCGCATCGTTTCGAGCGGGAGGTACACGGTATTGTTTTTGATCCAGTAGGAGAAGTTGCCCCGGCGCCCGCCGCCACCGCCCCACCCGCGGCTGCGTTTGGGGCCATCCAGAGTATTGGTGGCCCCGGCGGCTCGCTGGGCGAGACGTTCCGCCCGGGCGAGTTCACGGGCCTTGCGATCCTGCTCCCCTTCATAGTGCTGAAACATGCCGATCACCTTGAAGGGCTGGCCATTGATCGCGATCATCTGATCGACGGGAATGATTTCCTCTCCGTCATCGGTCGGTTTGCCCCAGAGTTCATCGCGAATCCCGGTGCCGATGACACACACCGACCGGGCCTGTTCATTGTCCAGGGCGGTGAACATACGACCGTGGCCCACCACATGCTCCATCAGCTCCAATTGCTGAGGCAGGCACCCGGCGGTCATCCAGGTGCGGGAGCTCTTGCCGTTGGCTGATAAGACGGGGGGGATATCGAGCCGGATGTGGGGTGCCAGTTCCTGAATTTCGGGGACCCCGGCGGCCAGCGCCCGAACGTCCTGAATCGTCACTCCGGTGGCGAAATCGCGCAGATGCCGTTGTTCAATGGGGACCGGCTGGGCCTCGATGCGCACTTTTTGCAGGCCGCCGATGGCGGTGAGTCCCTCTTTTAATCCGCGTTCATTGCCGGCGATGATGGCGGACATGGCCACCAGGGCCGAAACACCGAGAAGAATGCCAAACAGGGTAAGCAGGCTGCGAAGGGGATGAGCCTGAATCTCCTTCAGCCCGACCCCCACGGCGTTGACAAAGTTCATGCGGGGGCGACGGCGGGGGCGGCATTGGGGACGATGCGATCCAAGCCGGCCAGTTTCCGATCCACGTTGTCGGCAATGCGGCCGTTCCGGATCTCGATCCGCCGCGGTGTGACCGCGGCGATCTCCGGATTGTGGGTCACCAGAATGACGGTACGTCCCTCGGCGGCGAGTTTACGAAACAGGGCGAGGATTAATTCGCCGGTGTGCGTGTCGAGGTTGCCGGTTGGCTCGTCCGCCAGGATGATCTTGGGATTGTTCACCAGGGCCCGAGCGATGGCCACGCGCTGTTGCTGTCCGCCGGAAAGTTGGCTGGGCCGGTTCTTCAGGCGGTTGCCCAGTTCCACCAGATCCAAGGCCTGGAGCGCCCGCTCGCGCCGCTCGCGGCTGTTGAGGCCCGCATAGATCATCGGTAGCTCCACGTTCTGCACCACGTTGAGCTTCGGCAGCAGGTTGAAGAATTGGAAGACGAAGCCGATCGTCCGATTCCGGATACGTGCCAATTCCCGCTGGGACGCCGAGGCGATTTCGGTGCCGTCCAGCTTGACGCTGCCTTTGGATGGAGTGTCCAGGCAGCCCAGAATGTGCATCAGTGTGGATTTGCCACTGCCGGAAGGCCCGATGATCGAAACGAATTCACCGTTCCCCAAGTCCAGGGAGACGTCATCCAAGGCGCGGATTTCCTCGCCGCCCAGATGGTAGATTTTGCTGACGTTGCGCAGTTCGAGGAGCGCCATGAGAGTTCGGTGGGCTGGAAACTCAACGCGCCGGAGCGGCCGCTGGTCGGGTGGCCGGGGCTGCTGGCGCTGTCGGAGCACTGACCGGCTTGGTCGCACTGGGGGCGGCGGAGGTGGCCCGGGGGAGTCCGGGGCCGAAGGCGATGGTTTTCTGCTTGGATCCCTTGGATTTGTCCTCCAACGCGACTTCCGCGCCCGCTTGCAAGCCCTTGGTCACCTCAACAAAAAAGTAATCACTGACCCCGATTTCCACCAACTGCCGCTCCCAGTCGTCGCCCTTCTTCACGTAAACATAACGCTCCATGGCGCGCGTTTCGGGATTGGTTTCGGTGAAAATCGCGGCCAGCGGCGCCGCCACAATTTCCTCCGCACTTGCCACGGGAATGGAAATGTTGGCGGTCATGCCCGGGCGGACCTTTTGATCGACCGACTTCAACAGGATGCGCACCGGATAGCCGCGGATGTTGTTCTTGATCGTGCTCTGCGGCTGGATCCGTTCGACCTTTCCCGTGATATGCAGACCCGGGATGGCTTCCAAGGTCACGCTGACTTCCTGCTCCACCTTCAGGCGGGAGATGTCCGCCTGATTGATGTGGGCGCTGATGACCAGGTCGTCGAGATTCGCAATGGTGAGGACTTCGGTGCCGGAATTGAATCCACCGGAACCGCTCACCGCCTGTCCGACGGAAACCGGGCGGGTAAGGACGGTGCAGTCGAAGGGGGCCGTTACGCGGGTCTTGCGCAGGCGATCAATGGTCAATTCGAGGTCCTTTTGGTGGCTTTCCAGGGAATTCTTGGCGAGCTCCGCCTTGGTTTTGGAGTCCTCATACAGCTCTTGAGAAATTAACTTTTCGGTGAAAAGTTGGCCGGCCCGCACGTATTCCCGCTGGGCTTGGTCCAGCTCCAGGCGGGCCCGCTCGACCCCCTTGTCCTTGGATTCACGTTCAATCTGGAGGTCCTTGTCGTCGAGTTTGAACAGGAGCACGCCTTTTTTAACGGAATCGCCCACATCGACCGTCAACTCGTCCAGCTTGCCATTCACCTCGGGGCGTACGCTGACTTGGTCGGCGGGGCCAATGTCACCGGCGGCCGTCACGGCAAAATGGATGCTGCGCGTTTCGATCCGGGCGCTGGTGGCCCGGGTTTCGACGGTGGCGGCAGGCCCGGCGGATTTCTGCTTTTGCCAGAAATACCAACCGCCTCCGCCCATGATGGCGGCCGTCGTGATCACCGAGAGAAACGTCTTCATCCGAATGCAAACCCACTCAATTGTTTCCGCGTAACGTCACCAAAGGCGTGCACGTGCCGGCGGACGTCAAAATTAGTACGACTACGTACGATCTTCGCAAACCCCGCCGTTGCGTTGGCGCCGCGGGGAATCTTAACGAATCTCTACTGACTACGATGGATGCGATGAGATTCATTCTGTTTTTTGCGGTGGGGTTGATTGGTTTGCGCTGGCTGGGGCAGTGGATTCTGGCCCAAAAAAACCAGGCGCACGTCCTGGCCCACCGCGACGAGGTCCCGCCGGAGTATCGTGCCACGGTGGACGACGCGACGTACGCGAAATCGGTGGCCTATACCTTGGCCAAATCACGCTTTGGACAATGGGAGGTGGCGGGGGATACCCTGATTCTGGTGGCGATTTTGGTGAGTGGGGTCCTTCCCTTCAGCCTGGCGTGGGTGGAGCGTGGGTTGGGTTCGTCGGCGTGGGCGCAGGCGTTCTGGCTGTTTCTGGTGGGCTTTGCGCTGTCGCTTCCCGGATTGCCCTTCACTTGGTGGGAACAATTTCGCCTGGAGGAACGTTTCGGATTCAATACGACCACGACCTCCTTGTGGTGGTGGGATCAGCTCAAAGGGTGGTTGTTGGGCGCGGGGATCGGCTATCCCTTGCTGGTCCTCCTGCTCAAATTGGTGGGATGGATGGGGCCGATGTGGTGGGTTTGGGGCTGGGCTGTCCTCTTCGGCTTCCAACTCGTGATGATGGTGCTGGCCCCGATCCTGATCCTGCCGCTGTTCAATAAATTCACCCCGTTACCGGACGGGACGCTGCGGGAGCGCCTGTTGGCTCTCGGGGAACGCACGGGTTTTAACGCGCGAACGATTCTGGTCATGGATGGATCGAAACGCTCACGGCACTCCAATGCGTATTTCACGGGCTTGGGGCGGTTTCGCAAGATTGTGCTGTTTGACACGCTCATTGCGCAGTTGACCGAGGGGGAATTGGAAGCCGTTCTGGCCCACGAGATCGGCCACTACAAGAAAGGGCACATTCCCAAAATGCTGGCCTGGGCGGCGCTGAGTTCCCTAGCGGCCCTCGGACTCATCGGGTGGCTGGCCGGTCAGCCGTGGTTTGTGGGTGCTTTTGGCTTTCCTGCGGGTGTCGGAGTGGCCCCGGCGTTGCTCCTCTTCGGCCTGGTCAGCGGAGCGGTGACCTTCTGGTTTTCGCCGGTGAGCAATTACTGGTCCCGCAAACACGAGTTCGAAGCGGACGCTTACGCGAAGGCGGCAGTGGGCAGTGCGCCACCGTTGCTGGGAGCTTTGCGCAAACTCTCCGAGAAGAATCTCTCGAACCTGACGCCGCATCCGTGGTTCAGCACCTTCTACTATTCCCATCCCACGCTGCTGGAACGCGAACGCGCGCTGACCGCGCCCTAGCGGGAGTGGGAGGGTAGGGGAGCCGTGGGTGCCGAAAAAATAACGGCAGCGGGAGGGGGAAAGCCCTCGCGCTGCCGTCCGTTGATCGATTTGATCAGGCCTCGAAGCTCTTACCGCAACCGCAGGAGCTGTGGGCATTGGGATTCTTGATCTTGAATCCGCCGCCGGTCAGGGCGTCGCTGAAATCAATGGTCGCCCCGCGCAAATAGTTGGCGCTGAATGGGTCAACGATGACGCCCACTCCGTGGAATTCATGGGCCAGATCGTCGGCCCCGGTTTCGTCAAAAACCATGCCGTATTGCATTCCGGAGCAGCCACCGGCCTCCACATAGACCCGGAGGGATTTTCCACGGTTTTCCGGATCGCTGTCCCGCATGGAGGCGATCTCCCGGGCGGCGGGTTCGGTCAGGATGATAGGGGGCTCCACGACGCCCGCCACGGGCGCAGAGGCGGGTACAGATTCAGTTACAGTACTCATATCGGGACGAGACTATGCACGAGGGCGGACAAGTCAAACCAGATTAAAAGCATCCGCTTTGAAGGGGGGGGGCGGAATGCGCCCGTGCGGGATCAACCGGGGGACAAAAGGTAAAATGCCCAAATCGGCTCTTGCGAATGGCCGCGGAATTGTCACTGTTCGGTATTCCGCACACAGTAATCGCTACACCTATGAAACACATTTCATGCCGGTCGAAGACGTCCGGTTTTACATTGATCGAGCTGCTGGTAGTGATCGCAATCATCGCGATTCTCGCCGGCATGCTGTTGCCTGCACTGGCCAAGGCAAAAACCAAGGCGCAGGGCATTGGCTGCCTGAACAACACCAAGCAGTTGATGCTCGGCTGGAACCTGTATTCCGGTGATTTTCAGGACAAGCTGTGCCCGTCAGGCGGGCTGGACGTGTTGATCGACACGGCAAAGGCGGACAAGAATTACGGGGCGAACCAGCAGTGGTGCATGGGCACCATGAGCTCCGCGCCCAGTTGGACCAACACGGTTCTGATCCGCGATTCCCTGCTGTATCCGTACGTGAATTCGCTGGCGGTTTATAAGTGCCCGGCCGACAAGGCCACCACCAAGAACAACTTCGGCGGCGGCGGCGGCGTGCTGAAAGTGCGCAGTCTCTCCATGAGCTGCTACATGAACCCGATCAACCCTTGGTCGACGGGCAAGCCGTACCGCAAGCAGGGTGATTTCGTTCTCGGCTCCGCCAACACTTGGGTGACGATCGATGAAAACCCGGCCTCCATCAACGACGGCTGGTTCGTCCATGCGGCCAAGAATTCGTTCGTGGATTACGCTGCCAGCTATCACAATCGCGCCGGTGGTCTGTCCTTCGCGGACGGTCACTCCGAGATCAAGCCCTGGCGTTCGCCGGCCATTCTCACGTATGGAACCTCGAAGGCCACGTCGAATGCCGCACTGGACACGACGGACGCCACGTGGTTGTACGAACGCACGACGACCTACTAATCGGCTCCAGGAGACGTCGATTGAATCTGGCCCGTGGAGAAATTCGCGGGCCTTTTGCTTTCTGCGGCTAGGACGTTGGTCCCTCATCATTCGCTCGCCAAACCCCGTCCCGCGTCGGAAGCTGCCCCATGCAACTCGGGTTCGTTTCCGCCATTCTGCCGGAGCTTTCGCTGGACCAGGTGCTGACCTTTGCGCGGGACGAGGGGTTTTCCTGCGTGGAAATCATGTGCTGGCCCGAGGGGCGCGCGGAACGGAAATATGCCGGGGTTACGCACTTGAGCGTGGCTGATTTCACCCAAACCCAGGCGGATGTCGTCAATGGCTTGGCGGCGGACCGCGGGGTGACCTTTTCCGCCCTCGGCTACTACCCCAACCCACTGGACCCGGATCCGGCCGTGGCCCGGACGGCCGTTGTGCATTTGAAGCGGGTGATTATGGCCGCGGCAAAGTTGGGCCTGAAAAACGTCAATACATTCGTCGGCCGCGATTGGACCCGGAGCGTGGAGGATAATTGGCCGCGGTTTTTGAAAACCTGGCGCCCCCTCATCGCCTTGGCTGAGGAGCAGGGCATCCGCGTCGGCATTGAGAATTGCCCCATGCGATTTACCCAGGATGAGTGGCCGGGTGGAAAAAACCTCGCGACGACTCCGGTCATCTGGCGGCGCATGTTTGAGGATCTGCCGTCACGCCACTTTGGCCTGAACTACGATCCGTCCCACTTTGTGCTGCAACATATGGATCCGGCGAGTCCCTTGCGGGAGTTTCAGGACCGCATTTTTCATGTCCACGCCAAGGATGTGAAGATTCGGCGCGATCGAATCGACGAAGTAGGCATTTTTGCTCACCCGCTGGAATGGCACCAGCCCCGCATTCCGGGCTTCGGTGAGATGAATTGGGGCAACTTCCTTGGGGCGCTGCGGGAAACCAGCTATCGCGGACCGGTGTGCATTGAGGTGGAGGATGCGACTTTTGGTCAGACACTTGCCGGCCGTCAGTCCGCCCTACGGGTGGCTGGGCAGGTCCTGCGCCCGTTCTTCGGCTGATACCGCAAAACAGATGGCCGGCGGATCCGTGCCAAGACTCGATCCGGATTTTCCGGGAATCCGGCTCCAAGATCGGGCGGGCAGCCTACCGGCCCAGCATGCCCATTCCGGGAATTTTGCCGCCCATTTTGCCGAACATTTTCTGCATCTTACTGAATTTGCGCATCATGTCGCGCATTTCGTCGAAACGTCGGAGCACGTTGTTCACCTCGGTGACGCTGACGCCGGAACCTTTGGCGATGCGCTGGCGACGCTTGGCGTTGAGCAGGGCCGGGTTATTCCGTTCTTTGGGCGTCATGGCGCAAACGATGCCTTCCATTCGACGAAACTCCCGTTCACCCTGCTTCAGATCGGCGCCTTTGATCAACTGATCGCCGTTGGGCAGCAACGAGACCAAGTCTTCCAGTGGGCCCAGTCGCTTCATTGCGCGGAGCTGGTCCAAAAAGTCCTGCAGCGTGAACTGCCCCTTGCGCATCTTCTCTTCGAGGCGGGCGGCCTCGTCCATGTCGATCTTCTCCGCCGCCTTTTCCACGAGGGTCACGACGTCGCCCATCCCGAGGATCCGTTGGGCCATCCGCTCCGGGTGGAAAGGTTCGAAGTCCTCAAGCTTTTCACCCGTGCCCATGAACTTGATGGGTTTGCCCACCACCGAGCGGAACGAAAGCGCGGAACCACCCCGGGCATCGCCGTCGAGTTTGGTCAAAATGGCGCCGGTGACCCCCAGTGCCTGATCGAAGTGCGTCGCGACGTGGACGGCCTCCTGCCCGGTGGCGGCGTCCAAAACGAGCAGGATTTCGCAAGGACGAATCAAGTCACGCAAGCGGACGAGTTCCTGCAGGAGGGGCTCGTCGATTTGCAGGCGGCCGGCGGTGTCGAAAACCAAGGTATTGCAGTTTTTGGTCCGGGCGACCTCCAAAGCCTCGCGGGCGATCACCAGGACATCGGTTTCGCCCGGTTTGGTAAACACCGGAACTCCGAGTTTCTCTCCCAAGACCGCCAATTGATCCATGGCGGCCGGTCGGTAGACGTCCGCCGCCACCAGCAGCGGCTGCCGGCCTTGCTTGAGGATCAGGCGGGCGAGCTTGGCTGAACTGGTGGTTTTACCGGAGCCATGGAGCCCGCACATCAGAATGCAGGCGGGGTTACCCGACAATTGCAGCCCCGCATTCTCGCCGCCCAGGAGGTTAACAAGTTCATCATGAATGACTTTGATGATCTGTTGTCCCGGTTGAACGGATTGGATGACTTCCTGTCCCAGGGCCTGGGTCTTGACCTTCTCGATGAAATCCTTGGCCACCTTGAAATGGACGTCGGCCTCCAGCAGGGCGAGGCGGACATCGCGCAAGGCGTCGGCGACATTGGCGTCCGAGATCTTTCCTAGCCCACGCAGGTTTCGGAAGACGTTTTGCAGCTTTCCGCTCAGGGAATCAAACATGCCGGCGACGCTAGCGGGTGGTCGGTGGGGAGGCCAAAAGCAATCGAACGAGACAAAGCGGAGGGTCGCTTTAGTCCGTACCGATGGCGGCGGTGGAAATTGGGGGCCACCGGGTCTGGTTTTTTGAATTTCTTTTCACTATGTGCTTGACCCTCGCGGGGTTCTCAGGCTTTGTATCCGGGTAAAGCACGCGGTTGAGTCAGCAAACGAGATTTTTTCCGTAAGAT
The DNA here is from genome assembly GCA_947471985.1 of Verrucomicrobiota bacterium. Lineage (GTDB taxonomy): Bacteria > Verrucomicrobiota > Verrucomicrobiia > Limisphaerales > UBA9464 > CANIZL01. The sequence goes on from CANIZL010000035.1 coordinate 32,998, forward strand.
TTCTATGAACATCAAGGCCTTAACAGGTTTGGCGGCCCTAGCCATCGGGGTATCTTCGGTTCGCGCTTCAGTCGTATACGAACTGTCGTCCGGTCCGGGTAACGACTTTTACCAAGGGTTCAAGGAATTTGGTGATGAGTTACGGTTGGGCGGCACTGACCGCGTAATCGAGAGCTTCTCGTTCGATTTTTTTGCCAACTATGCCGAAACCGGGGGCATGACCTTCCGGATTTACGCCAATGACGGCGCGTTGGTGAGTGGCAGTCACACTCCGGGAACCATTTTGGATGTCCGTACGATCGACGTGACGCCCGGTGGTGGTCATGTGAAGATCGATTTCCCGATCGATTCGGCGAATGTCCTTCCCGACACCATCACCTACACCGTGAGTTTCTCGGGGATTGGTGCGGGTAGCCCCAATCGCGCGGGTCTCCTGCTGCCGAACAGCACTCCTTCTGTGGGTGCGAGTTTCGACGATATCTGGCAGCGCACGGGTCCGGGCGCTTCGGATTGGGCTTTGATTCAGACCACGGATGCGAACGGTCTGCCGGTGATCGCCAACTTCCGCGCCACGGTAACGGCGGTTCCCGAGCCCGGAACGCTGGCTTTGCTCGGTTTGGGTGGGTTGGGCTTGCTGATTGCCCGCCGCCGCTCGGCCTGATTTAAGCTTTACTTTTTGAGCGCGACTCGGTCTCCGAGTCGCGCTCTTTTCATTTTCACCCATCGAGTGGAACGCTTTCGAACGTGGACGTCCATTGGTGGGTGTACGTCCTGTACGCTGGAATGATTTTACAACAATTCTCTGACTTCCCGGTCCTTAAGTCGATGCGATCCACGCAAGGCGACGCAAAGTCAGCTAAAATCCATTCGATCACCCAATGAGAAAAATCACACGGCTGCCGCCATGGTTGGCGCTGCTCTCCCTCTTTTGGGTAGTCTTGCCGTTGCGTGCGCAAATTGGCGCTCCCGGCCGCCTAAATAGCGCTTCGGGGAGCCACGTGCGGTGGGAGATGGTCAGCGATCAAGTGGTGGTTGTACCGGGCCGAACGAATTCAGTGGCCCTCCGAATGCGGATCGCCCCGGATTGGCACACGTACTGGCAGCAGCCCAGCGATTCAGGCGACATCGGGCAGGCCCCCAGCGTGCGGTGGACACTCCCTCCGGGCGTTAGCGTTGGTGAACTGGCGTGGCCGACTCCGGAAGCAAAGTACGATCCGACCTTGCGGGACACCGCCTACATCTACCATGGGGAGGTTTGGTTGCTGGCGCCCTTGGTGCTCGGCCCGGAGGTTGCGCCGGGTTCACTCAATCTTCAGGCGGAGATCAAGTGGCAGGAGTGTGATGCCAATCAATGTTTGCCCCAAAAGACGCTCGTATCCCTCGACTTGACCGTCGGATCGGCGGCCCGGCCGGCCACTGAACTGGAATCCGGCTTTGCTGCGGCCCGGGCGAAGTTGCCCAGTCCGGCGGATTTTGCGGTCTTGCTGCAGTGGTTGGATCCGCCGACCAGTGAAGCCCGCCGTTTTTTGGTGGAGTTTGCCCGACCCTCCGGCCGTTGGGATTTTTTCCCGTACCAGAACCCTGGTCTCGCGTTGGGCGATGCCGACGCCAGTGTGGTGAAAGATCTGGGGGGGCGTTTGCAGGTGACGAAGCGGGCGACCAAGACCGGCCAGGATTGGCCGTCGGTGATCCACGGTCTGGTCGTTCATCTGGACGAGCAGGGGCATCCTTTGGAGGGGCGGGTGGCGAATGCCCGTCAGGTGGATCCCGAAACACCGTCGATCTCCGGCACCCCTCCTTCCGACGCGGCTCCGGCGGCCCCTGCGGCATCCTTCTGGGCCATGCTGGGCGCGGCCTTTCTGGGGGGATTGATTTTGAACATCATGCCGTGCGTATTGCCGGTCATCGCCCTCAAGATCCTGGGGTTTGTGCGGCAGAGTCAGGAATCTCCGGCGCGCGTGCGTATTCTTGGTTTGGCGTACGGAGCCGGCGTGTTGATTTCCTTCGTGGGACTCGCTTTGATGATCATCATTGCCCAATCGATCCGTGGTTGGGCCAGCTGGGGCATGCAGTTCCAGGATGCCCGTTTCCTGGTGCTGATGACCACCCTGGTAACGCTGGTATCGTTGAATCTGTTTGGCGTGTTTGAGGTGCATTTGGGGAGCCGGACGATGACCGCGGCCAGCGGGTTTGCTCAGCGCGAAGGTGTGGGGGGTGCCTTGGCCAACGGGGTGCTGGCCACGGTGTTGGCGACGCCTTGTACCGCTCCCTTTCTGGCTCCTGCGCTGGGTTATGCCATCCCCCAGAAATCGGCGGCCATTATTCTGCTGTTTTTCCTGATGATCGGTCTGGGGCTCGCCACGCCCTACGTGGTGCTGTGCTGGAATCCGCGCTGGCTCAAATTGCTGCCCAAGCCCGGCGCGTGGATGGAAAAATTCAAGATGGCGATGGGCTTTCCCATGCTCGCCACGGCGGTCTGGCTCCTGTACCTGACGGTTCCGCACTTTGGCGAGGATGGTGTTCTGTGGATGGGCATTTTCCTGGTGATGGCCGCCTTGGCGGCGTGGATTTTTGGTGAGTTTGTTCAGCGTGCGCATCGACGTCCGATTTTCGGATGGGTCGCAGTGGGGATTGTGGTGGCGGTGGGTTACGGTTTCATCCTGGAGGGACGGCTGGAATGGCGGATGCCAAATCCGCAAGCGGGGGCAGGAGCGACGGCCACGACGACGCGGGGAGGCTCCCATTTGCCTTGGGAAAAATGGTCGCCCGCGGCGGTCGCCGCTGCGCGGGCGGCGGGTCGGACGGTACTGGTGGATTTTACCGCCAAATCCTGCCTGATCTGCCAGCTCAACAAGAAGATTGCGATTGAGGTTCCGGCGGTGGCGGAGAAGATTCGCACCAACGATGTCACCATTCTGAAGGGGGATTTCACCATGGAAGACCCGGCGATCTTGGAAGAGCTCCAACGCTATGGGCGTTCGGGCGTTCCGCTGGTGCTGGTGTATCCTCGGGACGGCAAGGGCGCACCGCAGGTTTTGCCGGCCTCCCTGACCAAGGGGGTCGTACTGGATGCCCTGGATCGGGCGAATCGTTAATTCCGCTCAGATAGCTCGTGTTTTTCAACAATGCCCGATTGGCAGGTTGATTTGGTTTGCTAGGCTGGCGACAAGTGAATTTTCCGTCCACGCATTGGAGTATCCTGCGCGACGCCACCATGAGTGGTGGCGATCGGGCCAAGGCCGCGTTGGATGAAGTGTGTCGGCGCTATTGGGTGCCCGTCTTTCAGACCATAGTGCAGCGACGCTATCCGGAAGCGGAAGCGCAGGATTTGACCCAGGAATTCATCGTAAAGCTTACCGACAGTTCGCTTTGGCGACGGGCTGATCCCAACCGCGGGCGCTTCCGGTCCTTCCTGCTCGGCGCACTGGCCCGGTTTCTCCGGGAGATCGAGGTGCGACGGCGGGCCCAAAAGCGGGGTGGGGACATCACTCACCTGAGTGCTGATGACGCACGAATCGCGGATACCATGCCGGATACGGAGTTCACCGAGGAGATTGTCCGGAACTTTGACCGCAATTGGGCTCTGGGGATCATGAATGAGGCTTTGATCCGCACGCGTGCGGAATATGCAGCCGCGGGCAAACTGGCGCTGTTTGAAGTGCTCAAGACGTTTTTGCCGGCGGGCAAGGAACCACCCGGCTATGGCCCAATGGCCGAGCAACTGGGACTGCACCTGGCCACTCTGAAGACCGAGATCCACCGTCTTCGCATCGCCTTCAAGGCCAATGTGCGGGCGGAAGTTGCGCAAACCGTTTCGGCCCCGCACGAAATCGAGGCGGAATTGGGCTGGCTTCAGCATATCCTGATGGATCGCGGCAGTCGCCTCAATGGTGCTGAAGCGGCATGATTCGGCCATCCCGCAGGACCTATGGAGTCGCGAAATTGCCCGGATTGCGGGGCGGTGCTGTCGGCGGCAGCGCTGGAGGGCATGTGCCCTTCCTGTTTGGCTGGTTTGCTGGGTTTTGACGACCGAAGCGCCGAGTTTCCGGCAGAACGTGCTCCTGGCGCGGGCCCGGTTTTTTCAGCGACCGGAACTGACGAGACGAAGGCGCCATTGCCAGCCGCCGACACATTGTGGCCGGGCGCTAAGCCGTCGCCCAAACCACTAACTCCTCCGCCAGTTGTCGCGACGCCTAATGCCCTGCAGGGTGGGTTCAAGGCGCCACCCCAGCGCATCGTAGCGGGAGCGGTTCATGGTCAGTTGCTGAATGTCCTGCTGGACGTGCCCGGGCATGTCGTCACAGCCGAGATTGCGCGCGGCGGCATGGGTATTGTTTACCGGGCCACCCAGCTGGATCCACGGCGGGAAGTCGCCCTGAAGATGTTGCTGTCGAGCCAGGTGGGCATCCAGCATCTGCGCGACCACTTCTTATTGGAAGCCCGGGCGATCGCCCGGCTCGATCATCCCAACATTCTGCCGATTTATCATCTCGGCGAGCACGAGGGAATCCCGTTCTTTACGATGAAGTTGGCCACCCACGGCTCGCTGCATCATCGCCGTGCCCGATATCGGAACCAGTGGGCCCTGATTGCCGAACATATCGCCACCCTGGCGGACGCGGTCAGTTATGCGCACCAGCACGGGGTTCTGCACCGGGATCTGAAACCCGGGAATGTCCTGTTCGACGAGTCCAATCGGCCGTATGTCACGGATTTTGGTTTGGCGCGGGTCATTGAAAGTGGCGCCCAGGTGGTCTCTGAGGGAACTCATCTGGTGGGTACTCCGCGTTATATGGCCCCGGAAGTCATCGAGGGTGGGGCGGATGCGGCCACGACCGCCAGCGATGTCTATGCGCTGGGCTTGATATTTTATGAACTGATCGCCCAACGGGGACCCTACGAAGCGGGAAACGAGCATGAACACATGCGGCGGGTACTCAATGAGCCTATCCCGCGGCCGTCGACGTTTGTGTCGGGTGTGCCGGTAGACTTGGAATTGCTGTGCCTTCGGTGCCTGGAACACGACCGGCAACAGCGCCTGAGTTCGGCGGCGGTATTGCGCGACGAGCTGCGCCTTTGGATGGCGGGAAAACCTTTGCATTTGCGCAAATTGAGCTGGTGGGATCGGTGGCGCGTCTGGGCGCGGCGGCATCAGATTCTGACGGCTTCGGTGGTCGTGGGACTCGTGGCGGCCGCTGTGGCCACGGTGGCGGCGGTGATCGCCATCGTCGGATTGCTGCGGTTCAAGCAGGATCAAATTCAATCGCGGGAGAGCAACACGGAAAACCTCGCCGCGAGCCGCGTGGGTGAAGCCCAACGCTTGCGATTCGAGGGGCGACTCGGGCAGAAGACGGCCATCCTAAACCTGCTGCGCGAGGCGGGTGTGGCCAGTTCGACCACGGGCCTACGTTCCGAAGCGGTCCGACAAGTGACTCAACCCAACGTGGGCGAAGAACTGGCTCGGTATTCGTTGGGCATGATTGTTGATCGGGTCGAAACCACCGCTGATTTCGATTTGCTGGCACTGGCCAGTCCCTCGGGTGAGCTCCGGGTGTGGCGGCGAAGTACGGCCAAGGTGCTCTGGCAGCAGCAATTGACCTCGGCGCACCCTCCGGCCGTGCTGGAATTCAGCCCGGGCGGCCAATGGCTCGCCGTGGGATCGGAAACCAATACGGTCAGTCTGTACGAAGCCGCCAACGGTAACCTTTTGCGCACCCTGGCGGGAACTTGGGTGGGTTTTTTGCCCGAGGATCACGATCTGGCGCTTTGGCAGGGGGATTCGCTGACGTATTCAGCGATCCGGACGGGCGAATCGAAAGGAATACTGAAGATCCCTGTCGCTCTGGGTGGAGTCTCGGGTATCCCCCGATTGAACCAGGCCCGAGGGAAATCCGGGGTCATTGTCCCCCGGCGCGATGGGTTGGACCTGTTGGCCGCAAATGGGGCCGTGGTCCAACGTCTGCCTTGGGCGGGCGATCCCCCGACGGCGTTGCTTTGGTTCGATGAGATCGTGGTGGCTGGGGATGCGACGGGGGTGCTCCACGTTTGGTCGCTGCCGGAGCTGACACCTCGTGTATTGGCTGGCCATTCGGGATCTGTACGGCGGCTATTGCTGGAGCCGGAATGCCGACGCCTCTGGTCCACGGCCGGGCGCGGCGAGGCATTTTGGTGGGAATTGCGGACGGGCTCTTTGTTGGGGAGAGCGCCCAATTGGCAGCCGATTCGTCCATCCCTGGATGGCCAGCAACTCCTGGTGATGGAGGATGATGTCGCATCAGTGCTTCCTGTGATGCGAGAGGCCGGCCGGCGGCAGTTGGAGCTATCGTCCGCGGAGCCCGTCCGTTTTATTGAATTTGCGACGGGAGATTTTCGAATGGTGACGGTTCAGCCGCACAGTCTGGCGCTGTGGGATGTTGCGACCGGGCGGCATTTGACCAGCATCGCCTCCCAGGGCGCGGAATCCGCCCACTATAACGCGAGCGGTACCCGCCTGGCTCTAATAGAAGCAACGCAGGTCCGCTGGTTACAGGTGGTCGCCTTGACAAATGGTGTCGGGCTTAAGGAGTTTCAACCTCCGCTGGCGCTGGGGCCGGGTCGACGGCGGCCGGGCCAAGTGACACCCCGGCGGGGGACGGTTCTGCTGATTGATGCCCGCGGCGATTTGCTTTCGCTCAATGTAGAGCACGGCGAGGCGACCAAGCTCCTGTCCAACCTTCGCCCCGATTTGTTGGTGACAGGTGACGAACGCAACGAGACGCTGGGGTTCAGTGGGCCCGCTTATGGTATCTCAGCTTTTGTACGTCCCAGCGGCCGGCGCTTGTTCAATCGGGCGGATCGTTGGGGGACCCTGATATTAAGTCCCGATGGACAGTCTTTTCTACAACCTGGTCCCGGGGAACACCGTTTGTTGGAAGTCTCAACTGGTCGCGTGAAATGGATCGCGCCAGCCGAGCCGGGGGCCATGGGAAGTGGTTTGGGGGCTTGGCCGGCCGACGGCCATTACGTGGTGGCGGCGGCGCAGGATGGCGCGATCCGGTTGTTGCAGCCGGATACGGGCTACGGTATCTTTGATCTGTTCCCGCCGGCCCCGCTTACCAGCCTGACGGTGACTGCCGATGGAAAGCAAATCGCTGCGGGCACGGCCAATGGTACGGTGACGCTCTGGAATATCCCGGCCTTGGAAACGGCTCTCAAGGCCGCCGGCGTTGGACTTCCAGTGAGTCCAACGGCCGCGCGGTGAGGGGTAGTTGAGGAGGGTACGCGGTGTGGGTTGCGGACGGTGCCGCGGATTTTTGGCCGTCCGGTTATCGGCTATCAGGGGGACAGAACTTGATAGTACTGCGCGGCTTCGATGGGAGTAATGTTCACGCTGATGGTCCGGGCCGCTCCGCCGGGTTCCGTGGCCGTGGGTATCCAAACTCCGCTGCCAAGCGCGGTCCGACGGCGGACGGTGTAGCTTCGATTGGCTTCGGCCGCGAAACTGAGCAGCAGGCTACCGTTGGTGTTCCGAGTCAGCGTCAGCACGGGAGACGTTGGAGTGGTCGCCGCTTGGACGACCACGCGGAGCTGATCCACGGCCGTCAATAAGGAATCATTGACGGAGAATTGAAGATCATACGTTCCCGCGGCGCTGAAACTGGCGCTGGTTTGCGGTGAATTGGCCGAGGTAAAGGTTACGGTTCCCGGCCCGACCAGCTTGCTCCACACAAAGCTCGGCACTCCGGGATTGATCGGAAGTCCGTCTTCCGTGAAACTCGCCAGCAGCTGGGCGGCCACCGGTAGCGTCACGTTTTGGTCGGCCCCGGCGTCGGCGGTGGGCGCACGGTTTGAAGTTTGCGCGATCCCCGTCAACGACAGGTCGAGGCCCAGATCCGAACTGGAGGCGTTGGCTTGATGCATCTCCACTGCCAGGGTGTTTTCGCCCGTCCGCAGTCGTGCGGGTGAGATCGGCTGCGTCAGGGGCGTCGTTTCGTCCCCGCCGCCAATGGCCGTGGACGCCAGGGTGGTGAAGAGAATCTCCCCCTCCGGCAGGTTGTTGCGAAAAACCTCGTCGCCGTTCAGATAGACGACCACGCCATCATCACGGATCACCTGGAGCGTCAGGGCGGTCAACGCGGCAGCATCCAAGAGATTGAATTTTAGTCGGAAGTAGGCGGTGGGAATGCGATTCCCCGAAGAATCGCCATTGATCAGGGTCACCTCACCATCGCCACCGTAACCAAGTCGGGCGGGACCGGATTTCCATCCCGCGGGCTCGACGTAGCCGGGGGCCCGCCAGGCGGTACCGAGATCCTGGCGCTGGTCGAAGTAGCGCCAGGTGGAGCCAAAGGGTACGAGGGTCACGGCCGAGCCGGGGCGGTCGAGGGTCACCAATAGTTGATCCCGGGTCGCCCGTTGCCCGTCGCTGACCGAGAGTTGCAGGACAAAGGTTCCGGCCCCAGGCAGGCGGGCGGTCGTGGTGGCGGCATTGGGATTGTCGAAGGTCACCCCCGGCGGACCGCCGGTTTGCGACCACGTGAAGGCCAGAGGTCCGCCCGGCAGTCCATCGTCCGTTGCTGTTCCCGATAGAGCGACCGCCACGGGGAAGTTCAAGGCGCTAAATTGTTGGCTGGGTCCGGCACTTACCTGCGGCGGTCGATTGCCATCGTTTTCCAAACCGGGGGAGGGCGTTAGAACGCTCGCACGCCAGTTGGCAGGATCATTCCCGTACGCGGTCACGTTGCGTCGTTCCAAGGATGCCCCCCCGCGATTGGCTCCGACGCGGTTGGTTGGCCACGGCGACTTGTCGTCGTAGCGGACAACATCCACGGCCGGGTAGGGAATGACGTATCCCGTCACCTGTCCAAACTGGTTGGTGAGGGGATCGGGTGCGTCGGGACGCTGTAGCTCCAGTCGTTCGCCATTGGGCTGGAGCACCCCTGAGTAGGGGCCCAGAACCAGGACGTCTCCGGGGAGCCCGTGGCGGGCGCGGAAGGTGGCTGGATCGCCACCGACGACCACCGCCAGGCCGCCGGGCAGCAAGGTCAATCCGCCGGGAAATTCGAACCCGAGGCCTTCGATGCGCCACCGGTTGGTGGAGAACTCTGGATGGAAGAGCGGGACATTGGTGGACGCGATGTTTTTGATTTCGACGAACGGCAATTCGCCCGGGGCCGGCGCCGCGAGAATCTCGTTGAAGACCACAGGGCCCACTTGTGGGCCGGCATTCACGAGCCCGAGGGTTGGACGGATCTGCAGGGGGAAATCCACGTCACCCGCTGAATTGGTATAGCGACCAAAACTCACGCCGTTGGGGGCCGCCCCAAAGGCGAGTCCGTCGCTATATCCGGTCGGCAGTCCCGTGGCGTCTGCGGAATAGAGAAAGACCGCGTCGCCGTGGGAGCTCAGGCGAAAGGCGTTCGTACCCAGGGAGGGTTGGTTGAACTGACTTTCGTCCACCACCCGGTATCCCTGGGAGGGAATAATTGTGGCGGGCGGAAAGCGATACTTTCTGGGTTGGGTGCGGTCGTCCGAGAGATACCAATTGCTGATATCCGCCGGCGCGGGGCCCGGATTAAAAAGTTCGATGGAATCCAGCTGGGGCGGATCCGTGTGGGTGAGCACCTCGTTGACCAAAATCACGGCTACATCGACCGGCGGATCATCCATCCCGGGCGAGCCGCCGATGGCGGAGCTGGCCCGCCATCGGGCGGGATCGTCCGCGTTGCCGTTGGAATTGGGATCGCGGGGTACGAGGGAGAAGCCCAGGCCATCCGCGCTGCCGGGCCACGGAGCTTGGTTGTCGTAGCTCACCTCAAATTCGGTCGTGCCGACGGCGTGGGTGAGGGTAATACGCTCGCCGGAGTCACTGAGTTTGCCGGTGAATTGACCGAACGGGCGAACGCCGGGATAGCGATTGGTAAAGGCGTCGGAGTTGCCCGCCAGCACCGCGAATTTTCCCGGAGCCAGCCGGGTGCCGCGGGGGAAGACAAAATTCACCGCGTTGGTGACGCGGACGCCACTGAGATCCAGTTCCACGGTTCCCGTGTTTTTTAGTTCCAGGAACTCCAGATCATCGCGGTTCACGCCGGGCGTCGCCGCCGGCCGATACATGATCTCCGTGATCAAGAGATCGTGAAATGTCTGGATGATGTTGAAATCAAACTCCACCAGGGCCGACCAGTTGTTGCCGTCGCGGGTCCGGGCCTTGACGGTGACGGATTCATTGAGGGTGATTGGGGAGGTGTAGCTGCTCGCTCCCAGATAAATGCCGCCGCCGATCTGCCGTGGATCCTCGCCGTTGATCGTGTAGAGAATCTGGCCGGCAGGAGCGCTGAGGGTAAGGCTGGTGCCTCGGGCTGTGGGGCCTCCGGTTTGACTGAACGCGGGCGCGGCGACGCTGGGATAGAGGGATTTGGCCCGTAGTTGGGTGAGCAGGGTGGCGGTTCGGGTTTGCAGAAACGATGTCTGCACGTTTCGGACGGCCGTAAACCAGTCGGCCTGGGTGAGCGGGGTGAGCGGGGTGGCCCGTTTGCTGTCCCCCCAGCGGGCGGATTCCGCGATTACCGGGAGCTGAATCTCGTTGGTCCGGGCATTGAACCGGCTGAGGACCTGCGCGGTGGTTAGTGGTCCGTTATTAAACAGCGCCCGCTGGACGCGGTCGGCAAAACGCAGTCGGTACTCCGCATTGACGATCAATCGTTGGTGGAGGTATTGCGGATTGCTGTAGACCACGCTGTCGTTCCCTGCGGTGAATGGGCCGGTGCGATCAATGCTGGGTTCGTCCGCCTTCAAGGTGTGTTCGGCGTCATGGGAAATGAAGCGGAAGCCCCCGTTGGCGCCGCTGTGATCACGAAGCCCGTACCAATTGTTGGGCCGTGAGTCTCCCAGAAACCGGGATACCGGGGCGTCGTAATTGCCGCCGTAGTAAATCACGAGCAGATAGTCGATCAGGTTGTCGATATCGAGCAGCGTCTCGCCGGCGGGGTCGGGGGTGCCGTCCGCCCGACGGCTTTCGAGCGCGAAATAGATGGCGTCATTGGTGATGCCAGCGCGGCAGCGGTTGTAGAGCCGGGTCCAAGCCGCCAGGGTGCCGTCGGTGGCATTGATGGCGTAGGGGCCGGCTTCCACCTTGATGACGTCGTAGTCGGCGGCCTTCCCGCCAAAGTAGGTGGCCCCAAAATTCGCTTCGGCCCGTTCGTCGGTATTGAACAAGCCCCAATAGACTCCGTTGATGTACAGATGGGCGTAGATGCCGCGTTCGCCTTGTTGGCCGAGGGCCAATTGCGCATCCCGCGAAAACTGGTCGCGTACAAAAATTCCGACGGGATCCCCTTGGAAGCTCCAGGAATAATTCTGAAAGGTGCGCAGATCGAATGCATCGAACTCTTCCGTGCCACCCGGGTGCAAGGGATACCGCAGCTTGGACGGACCGTAGGCGTCACGGAAGAAAAAGCGGAAAGCGTGCTTCGGATTGCCGGTGTCGCGGCTGAAGCCTCCGCGGATGCGCACTCCTGCGTTGGCTTGAAAACCGGTCACGCCATCCGTTCGAATGAATTCCAGGGAGCAGGCCCGCTCCCAATCTCGGCCGTCCTGCCCGGGATTCGCGTAGATGCCGGTGCTCCCAAACAGGTTGGTGAGATCCGTTACGAGGCTGAAGCTGGGCAGGGCCTTGAGTGCCGGAATGATCTTGTCCCGGTACGCCGCGGCATCCACGACCCGCGGGTCCATGCCATAATTGATCGAACTCACCGTCCCTGGGTTGGGCCATTCCGAACTGGGCGCCGCACCGTTCGTCTGCTGCCGGATGACATCGGCGAGAAACAGATAAGTCTGAGTGTCGACATTGGACGGTTGCAGTCCTGCTCGGAACGCTGCCGCTCGCACGACCATCGTGTGGGTGATCCGGAGCGGTGCGCTATAGAGGAAACCGGTCGTCGCGGTGGGCGTCGCTCCGTTGGTGGTGTAACGAATGGCCGCGTTTGCGGTCGCCGTGGTAATCGTCAGATCGAACGGCGTTTCGTAGAAGCCCCGATCCTGGCTGAATTTGGTGTCGGCCACGAAATCGGAGAACCCGCCCGCGTTGGCCGCCAGGGGAGTCGGTGGATTGAAATAGAAACGTTGCCCGGCGCGGAGGCCGTAGGAGATGTCTGCCTCCTGGCGGGGGTAGGGCGCGAACTCGGTGCTGGGCGTGGTGTTCTCCGGGCCGAAAAGTGCCAGATACCCCCCGTCGGTGGCGAGGCTGAAACTGGTATGCAGCGGTGCCCCGGGCGAACTGCGATTTTTGCCTGACGCAAACACCAGCAGGTAGCCGCCGGCGGGTACGTTGGTGGAGGGCAGGAGCCACAGCCGTGGCTGGGTGGGATCGTCCGTGAGCGACCAGCCGCCCAGATTTACCGGTTGATCCGAGGTGTTCTGGAGTTCGATCCAGTCGCTGGAATCGCCGTCGCCGTCGAGCAGCCCCGCGCGGTTGTTGGCGAGGAATTCGGTGATGGCCATCTGCGCGTGGGTGGTGAGGGGTGAGAGCGCCAGCAGCCCACCCATCAGTATTCCGGCCCGGAACGGACGGCGTACGGGCCATTTCGGCTGCGCGGCACGGCAGAAATTCGTAAACATGGGATGCCGGAGGCTAGGCAGTTTCCGGGCCAATGCGAGTTCTGCTGCGGGAATTTCCCGAACAAAACGGGTCTTTCCTGCGTGACATACCCGCTTGCAACCAGTCAATTGGGGTGGCGTCACCAGCGGTTGACAGTCTTGCGGCTGGTCCTTAGCGTGCGCCCGATTTAACACAAAACACGCGCTGTATCATGTTGCGTCCCGTTCTTATTTTTGCGTTCCTGGCCTCCCTTGCGGCGGCTCTCACTGCTTTCCTCATTACCAAGCCAAAGGTGGAGGAGATTAACACCACCCTGGCCTCAACCCGGGATCAGCTTTCCAAGTCACAGGAGTCGGACCGGAAAAACACGGCCGAGGCCAAGGCCAACAAGGCGGCCAAGGAAGAGGCGGAGAAGCAGCTCGCCGGCACCAAGGAAGAGCTGACCAAGGTCACGGCCAAGGCCGATGAGCTCGAGACCCGCTCGACCAAGTTGGCGGCGGATCTCGCCAAGACCACCTCGGATCGGAACGATGCCCGGAACGAGCTGGCCCAATGGGTCGCGACGGGATCCAAACCCAGCGACATCAATGCCTTGAAGGTCGGCAAGAAGGCGGCCGAGGACGAACGCGACAATCTGGCGGCCGAAAAAATCGTGTTCCTGCGCAATCTGCAATCCCTGCAGGCCAAGCTCGATCAGTACGTGAATCCCGACAAGGAAGTGCCGCTGCCGATCGGTCTCGCTGGCCGGGTCGTGGCGGTGAATCCCAAGTGGAATTTCGTTATGCTCGACATTGGCGCCAATGCGGGTGTCCTCGAACGCGGCCAGCTGAAGGTGCACCGCAATGGTAAGCTCGTGGCGAAGGTGCGCATTGTCTCCGTGACCCCCACGTCGGCCATCGCCAACGTCATGCCGGAATGGCATCAACCCGGGCAGGAAATTGCCGAGGGTGATTCGGTCCTGTTCTGAACGATTCCTTCCCGCTCCCGTTATGAAAAATCGCTGGTATCGCGGTCTGCTGCTGCTGGTGACGCTTCTCGGTTTGGTTGGGGGGGCGGCCGGCTGCCGCACCGGGGGCGACGATCTGAGTGAGCGCCCGTGGAATACACCGAAGAGCTGGGAGAACGGCCTTCCCTCCGCGCTCACTGAAGGACGCTAGGCGGCCAACAGGGTTTCCCAGAATGGCATCCGGAGTTCCGGATGCCTTTTTTGTTCCTCCGCACGGTCAGGTTCACTTTTCGCTCGTGTCGCCTCTGATCATTTTTGCCAGTGTGGCCGGCTACTTCGCCGCCCTGCTGGGGGTCGCGTGGTGGACCGGACGCCGGGCCGATGCCGGTGGGTATTTTCTGGGCAACCGGGCATCGCCGTGGTGGGCGGTGGCGTTGGGATTGATTGGGGATTCCCTATCCGGTGTCTCCTACATTTCCGTTCCTGGAGCCGTGGGAGTTGGCCGGTGGTACTATCTCCAAGTCGTTCTGGGCTACGTCATCGGCTACGTGATCATCATTCACCTCCTGCTGCCGATGTACTACCGGCTCAACCTGACCTCGATTTACGGCTATTTGGGCATTCGCTTTGATCGTGCTGCCCAACGGACGGGGGCAGCCTTCTTCATCTTGTCGCGACTGTTGGGGGCCGCAGCCCGGCTCTATCTCGCGGTGAACGTCTTTCAGGTTTTCGTCCTGAACCCTTTCGGGGTGCCCTTTGCCGTCACATCGGTAATGATCATTGGTTTGATTCTCCTCTACACCGTGCGGGGAGGGATCAAGACGCTGGTTTGGACGGATCTGTTTCAGAGCGCGTTTCTGGTCCTGGGTGTCGTCCTGAGCGCCGGACTGATTGCGCGCCAGTTGGGGCTGGGACCGGTTTCGCTGGTACAAATGATCGCCAGCAGTCCTCTGAGTGAGGTTTTCGATGGGCGCTGGCGTGAAACGACCTTCTGGGCGAAGCAATTGTTGGCCGGCGCCGCAATCGCGCTCGTCATGACCGGCCTCGATCAGAACACCATGCAGAAAAACCTGTCGTGCCGATCGCTACGGGACGCGCAGAAAAACCTCTACACGTTCACTGCGGTCATGGTGGCGGTCAGTGTGGCCATTCTTTCCCTGGGTGTCCTGCTGCAGGAATATGCGACCCGCCAGGGAATCCCGCTCCCGGAACGGTCGGATGACCTTTTTCCGATGCTCGCTTTCCGCCATCTCGGGCCATGGGCGGGCTTGGTCTTCATCATTGGGCTGACGGCGGCGACGTTCAACTCGGCGGATGCCGTGCTCACCACCTTGACCACGAGTTTCTGTCTGGATTGTCTCGGGTGGGACGCCGAGCCGGTGGGTGATTCCGCCGCCCGGCTTCGTCAAGATTCCTGGCGTCAGCGGATTCACTTGGGTTTTGCCGTCCTCCTGCTGCTGGTGCTGCTGCTGATCGGCCGGCTGGCGACCGGTCCCGTAATCAACCTGGTGCTCAAACTGGCCGGCTATACGGGCGGTCCGCTTTTGGCTCTTTTCGGCTTGGGGCTTTTCACTCGGGTGCAGCTCCGGGGGCTGGCCATCCCGGCGGTTTGCCTGGGAAGCGCCGGGTTTTGTGCCGGGTTGGAGTTTTGGATGAACGGACGCCCGCAGGGCTATCGGTTTGGCTTTGAACTCCTGCTGCTCAACGCGCTGATTACCGCTGGTGGGCTCTGGGCGGTCTCCGTGATTCAGTCCGTCGCCCGTGGCGACCAAGGTGGTACGGGCACCAAGGCCTCGCACGCGGCCTAGGTGCGCTCCAGAGCGACGGGATTGAGGCGCCGGCGCTGATACCACCCGACTCCGACCAAGTCATAAATCCCGCGCCACAGGCGGTTCCAGACACCGTACTTGCTGATGCCGGCGACCCGTGGGCGGTGTTTGACGGGTACCTCGCGGCATCGACTGCCGTTTCCTGCTACTAAAATGGGGAGAAAACGGTGGAGTCCGTTGAACGGAAATACGCCGGTCAGTGCCGAGCGTTTGAACGCGCGCAGAGCACAGCCGGTATCGGCAAAATCGTATCCCAGAACGGCCTTCCGCGCGCGTCGGGCAATCCAGGAACTGAATTTCCGGATCCGGGAATCCTGTCGGCTGACGCGATGTCCACAGACAAAATCCACCTCCTGCAGCAGAGCGAGCATGCCGGGCAATTCCGCTGGATCATTCTGGAGGTCGCCGTCGAGCGTGCAGAGAAGTGGGGCGGTGGATTCGTGAAGTCCCGTCCAAACTGCGGCACTTTGTCCGCGATTGCGGGTGTGCCGGAGTCCGCGGACCCGGGGATCCGCCCCGTGCGCGGCGAGGATTTGGGGCCAAGTGGCATCGGTGCTGCAATCATCCACCAGCACGATTTCCCACGGTGCCTGAACGGGGCTGAAGATCCGCACGAGTTCCGCTACCAGGGGCGCGACGTTTTCCGCCTCGTTGTACATGGGGACAACGATCGCGATCTCCGGGGCAGTGAGGGGTGGCATCACGAAAAAGGCCGCGGTAACCGCGGCCGTGGCTAAAACCAGACGGAGTGACCGGACAGGTCAGTGGCTCCGATTGGGGGAATTGTCAATACAACCGATCTTGGCGAACAGGCCGAGGATGACCACCAAGGCGACGCCCAGCGGCAGCAGGTTACTGGGCGACGTGTCAGTGCCGACGGCCTTGACCATGCCGAAGGCCAGCAACGCGCCTTCCGCGAGGAAAAACAGAATGCTCAACCAAAACTTCATCGCGCCCAGCATAATGACGAAGTGGCCGGACACAAGGGCGGGCCCGGCGGATGGTGGCGGAGTGCCGTCGGCCCGCATCCAAGCTGACGTCCTCCCGCAAAAAGGCCCGGGCTTGCGCCCGGGCCTTGAGTCTCAGTCTACTGCGGGTTGGCAGGACTTACTTGCTGAAAAGGATTTCCTCGTAAGAGGGCACCGGCCAGTAGTGATCGGCTACGACGCCTTCGAGGGTGTCGACGACTCCGCGGATGGCGAGCATCTGCGGCAGCACATGGTCCTTGAAGTGGGTGGCTTCAGCGAGGAGGCCATCGACATGGTGGCTGCGGGTCTTGACCAGCTTGGCCAGTTCCACCTGGAGATCAGCAATCAGGCCGCTGACCTTCTCGAGCAGAGCCGTATCCGCTTTGACACCGGCCGCCTTGAGGGCCGCGACGTTGTTGGCGAGATCGGTCTGGTACTGGATCGACGCCGGGAGGTACTTGGTGTTGACCAGTTCGACGACCAGGTTGGCTTCGACGATGACGGACTTGCAATATTGCTCCAGCGCGACGTCGCGACGGGATTCGAGTTCGCGGGCCGTCAGAACCCCGTACTTCTCGTACGTGGCGATGGTTTCCTTGCTGGCCAGGACCGGCATGGCGTCGGGGGAGGTCCGGAGGTTCAGGAGGCCGCGTTTGACGGCTTCCTTGTGCCATTCCTCGGAGTATCCGTTGCCGTTGAAGATCACGGCGCTGTGCTCCTTGGCGATCTCCGTCAGCAGTTCGGCGACATTGTCTTCGAACTTGCCTTTGGCCTTCTCCAGTTTGGTGGCGATGTAGTCGAGCGACTCCGCCATGATGGTGTTGAGGGCGGCGAGAGGAGCGCCGATGGACTGGTTCGCCGCGACAGCGCGGTATTCGAACTTGTTGCCGGTGAAGGCGAACGGTGACGTGCGGTTCCGATCGCCGGCATCCTTGGGCAGGATGGGCAGGGACGGGACGCCGAGATCCATGGTGCCGGCCTTCTTGCTGGACTTGGCCTTGCCCTTCTTGAGCTGCTCAAAGACGTCCGCGAGCTGCGAGCCGAGGAAGATCGAGATGATGGCCGGGGGCGCTTCATTCGCGCCAAGGCGGTGATCGTTGCTGGCGCTGGCGACCATGGCGCGGAGCAGTCCGCCGTGGCGGTGCACCGCACGGACGACCGCGGCGCAGAACACGAGGAACTGGAGGTTCTCGTGCGGCGTGCTGCCGGGCTCCAGCAGGTTGCCCTGGGTCGCATTGCCGAGCGACCAATTCAGGTGTTTGCCGGAACCGTTGACACCGGCGAACGGCTTCTCATGGAGCAGGCACTCGAGACCATGCCGGCGCGCCACGCGCTTGAGCATTGTCATGACGAGTTGCTGATGATCGGCGGCGACGTTGGCCTGTTCGTAGATTGGGGCGATCTCGTACTGGTTCGGGGCCACCTCGTTGTGGCGGGTCTTGACCGGCACGCCCAGTTTGAAGAGTTCCGCCTCGGTCTCCGCCATGCAGGCCAGGACCCGCTCCGGAATCACGCCGAAGTATTGATCTTCGAATTCCTGTCCCTTCGGGGGCCGGGCGCCGAAAAGGGTGCGGCCGGCGGTCATCAGGTCCGGACGGGCCAGAACGAAGCTCCGGTCGACGAGAAAGTATTCCTGTTCCGGGCCGGCGGTGGCCGTGATGTGGGCGATGTTGGCGTGCCCGAACAGCTTGAGCACGCGGCGCGCCTGTTCGTCGAGCGCCTTCATGGAACGGAGGACCGGGACCTTGAGGTCGAGGGCTTCACCGGTCCAGGAGACGAACGCGGTGGGGATGCACAGCGTCGCCCCGTTGGCGCCTTCCTGCAGGTAGCAGGGGCTGGTGACATCCCACGCCGTGTAGCCACGGGCTTCGCTCGTCGCGCGGATGCCGCCGGAGGGGAAGGAGGAGCCGTCCGGCTCGCCTTGGATGAGCACCTTGCCGTTGAACTCGGCCACGGCACCGCCGCGACCATCGGGCTCGAGGAAGCTGTCATGCTTTTCCGCCGTGATACCGGTGAGCGGATAGAAGATGTGGGCGTAGTGGGTGGCGCCATGTTCCACGGCCCAATCCTTCAGGACCGAGGCGACGGTGTCCGCCAACGATGCGTCCAGCACGGCGCCGGCTTCGATGGTCTTTTTGAGGGATTTGTAGACCGCCTTCGGGAGGCGGGCCTGCATCACCTTGTCATTGAAGACCAGGGAACCGTAGTGGCAGGCGGTCTTGGCGCCTTTGCACGGGAGCGTGGTGGCCACGCGGGAATAATTGGCCGCCGTCAGGGCGGCGATGCGTACAGGACTGGCACTCATGATTTCAGTAATTTGCTTTGCTGCGATTCAGTACGTTTCAAAAAGTCCGGGGAATGGACCCCGAAGATTGGGAGAGAGTTGGCGCGAATCAAATGCGGGTTATTGACAGGTTTTCCGGGGAGCAGTTAGCGGGAAAGCCGCGTCCGGTTGCCCGGACGCGGCCGTTCCCCACTCAAATCCATCAGCCGACGTAGCCTTCCTCGCCGTGCTCGACGATGTCGAGACCTTGGGTCTCACCTTCCGTGGTCGGACGCAGACCCAGAACAGCTTTGATCGCGTAGGCAATCACCGCCGTCGCTACCACGGACACCACGATGGTGATGCCCATCGCCTTCAGTTGCTCGATCCAGAGGGTGCCGCCGGAGACGATGGCCGCGAGGCCGTTTTCCTTCGCCGCCGCGTTCGCTTCGGTGAGGTTGGCATTGACGCTGCCGTTGGCAAAGAAGCCGGTAACCAGGGCGCCGAGGGTTCCACCCACTGCGTGGACGCCGAACGTATCCAGCGCGTCGTCATACTTGAGGAGCGGCTTGAGGAACGCGCAGGCCAGGTAGGGCACCACACCGGCGAGGATGCCGATGATGAACGCGCTCTTCACCGTGACGAAACCGCAGGCGGGGGTGATCACCACCAGGCCCGCCACCACACCCGAGCAGAAGCCCAGGATCGAGGGCTTGCCGCGGTGCAGATATTCCACGCCCGCCCAGACGAAGGACGCCACCGCCGCCGCAATGGTGGTGGTCGTGAACGCGCTCGCCGCGATACCGTCCGCCGCCACAGCCGAACCGGCGTTGAAGCCGTACCAACCCACCCACAGCATGCCCGTGCCGACCGCGCAAAGCGTCATGCTGTGCGGCGTCATCGGTTGACGGCCAAATCCGATACGGGGTCCGAGGATGAGGCACAGCACCAAGGCGGACCAACCCGAGCTCATGTGAACCACCGTGCCGCCGGCGAAGTCGATCGCCTTGATCGCCGCCTTGGCGTTCCAGACACCGTTCATCGCGCCATTGATACCCCAGACCCAGTGGGCGAGCGGGAAATAAACCACCACCATCCAGGCGGCCACAAACAACATGATCGCCGCGAACTTCATACGTTCCGCGATGGCGCCGATGATCAGCGCCGGGGTGATGATCGCGAACATCAGCTGATACATCGAAAACACGTTCTGACTGACCCAGGCGGAGTAGTCGGTGTTGGGGTTGCTATCCACGCCCCCGAGAAAACCGTACTTCGAAAGATTGCCCAGCCACGGACCGGAGTCACCGGCGAACACAAAGCTGTATCCGAACAAAACCCACAGAATGGTCACCAGACCGGCGATGCCGTAGCATTGGGCGACCACGGAGAGGATGTTCTTTTTGCGCACCAGACCGCCGTAGAACAGGAAGAGTCCGGGCAGCGTCATGAACAACACCAGCGCGGCACAGATCATTTGGAAGCCGTTGTGACCCGGCCCGGCACCGTTGACCTTGCCGGCCACCTTGTCGTTGGTGACACGGGCGCCGTTGTTGATGTAGGCCTCAATGTCGGCGATCCGTTCCGAATCGGTCGGCTCCTTGAGTGCCGCGGGCGCCGCTGCGGCGGGGGCCGGAGCGGGGTCGGCCGGAGCCTGGGCACTGGTTCCGGGCACCAAACAGGTCAGACTGAGCGCCAGCCAAAAGGCGGAAATGAGTTTCTTCATGGGATGAAAAGTTGAGGGTTCAGTTCAGGTTGCTGGGAAAGGAGGGCACCGCGGCTCAAACCGCCGAGTCCCCTTTCTCCTCCGTACGGATGCGGATGGCTTCGTCCACCGTGGAGATGAAGATTTTGCCGTCGCCAATTTTGCCGGTCTTGGCGGCACCGATGATGGCCTTGGTGGCTTCGGCCAGCTTTTGGTCGGCCACCACGAGTTCCAGTTTGATTTTGGGCAGGAAGTCCACGGTGTATTCGCTACCCCGGTAGATTTCGGTGTGTCCCTTCTGGCGGCCGAAGCCCTTGACCTCGCTCACGGTCATGCCTTCGATGCCCACGTCATGGAGGGCGTCCTTGACCTCTTCCAATTTGAAGGGCTTGATAATCGCTTCGATTTTCTTCATGTGAACTCGCGGTGCTGCTCGCCGGTTGAGTAACATTTTCCCAGTCACCGGCGGACCGGGGAAATGGCCAAATCGGAACATCTTCCGTAGGCGATCCCCTTCAAGGCATCCCGAATGCCAGAATTCTGAGCCGGGTCCCGTGATTCTTGTTTAAATTGTTCACTATTAATTTTTTACGTTCTGCATTTTTCTTTTTTTTTGCACGCCTCCAGGTTTGGGTGTGGCTAATTTTGATCAGATGCTCTGATTTGAACCACTGCGTGGCTCATGGTTTCGGTGAGTAGATTTGCTGCTGAATAGGGCGAGAAGGGCGGCGCAGGCGGGGAGGGCAGGTTCGATGTGCCGTTACGCTCCCATCTGCAATGAACTGCTGACGGTCGGGCAGTTTTCGCCTAACCTCCGGGCTTCACGACGATTTGCGACCGCTATGACCGGTTTTTTGCGGCCTTTGGCCACCCTTGGCAGAACGCGTGCCGCGTTATGGGTTGGACTTTCTTTGGTTTGCCGGGCTTTGCCGGCCGGGGCTGGCGGCTCTCCGACGGCGATTCGCCACTGGGCCTTCCAGCCTCTGTCAACGCCGCCCGTTCCGGTCGTGCGTCAGGGGGCGTGGCCGCGCACGGCGCTGGATCGCTTTGTCCTGGCGCAGCTGGAGCAGGTGGGACTGTCGCCGTCGGATGAAGCGACCCCACTGGAACGATTGCGACGCGTGCATTTGGATCTTACGGGGCTTCCTCCCACGCCGGAACAGGTGGCGGCGTTCTTGAGCGACCCGCGGGGTGATGCCTGGGAGCGTGTGGTGGAGGAGTTGCTGCAGTCCCCCCGCTATGGGGAACGTTGGGCGCAACCCTGGCTGGATTTGGTGCGGTATGCCGATACCGACGGCTTTGAGGTCAATACGGAGCGTCGTCATGCCTGGCCCTATCGGGACTACGTGATCCGGGCGCTCAACCAGGACATTCCGTACGATCGCTTCATCCGGGAGCAACTGGCTGGGGATGTCCTGGGAGAGGATGCGGCGACGGGATTTCTGGTCACCGCCGCGGCCCTGTTGCCGGGGCAGATTGGCGCGGATGATGTCTCCAAGCGACTCGCCCGGCAGGATTCCCTCAGCGAAATTGTCAGCGGCACGGGGGACTCGTTTCTGGCCCTGAGCATTGGTTGTGCGCGGTGTCACGATCACAAATTCGATCCGATCCCGCAGCGCGATTTTTACTCGATTCAGGCCTTTTTTGCGGGTGTGCAGTACGGCGAACGTCCGATTCATTCGCCCGCGACCGAGGCGAATCTGCGGCAGGCGGATGCACTGCAATTGCGGGTGGCGGAATTGGAGCAGGCGCTGGCGCAGTTTGAGCCGCTGGCCCGCAAGGACCTCACGCCCCGGCGGGAAACCCAAGCCCGGCTGAACGAGGAGGTGTTTCCTGCCCGGCCGGCCCGGTATGTCCGCTTCACGATTCATGGATCCAACCGGCATCCCACGCTGGGAGTCATCGAGCCCTGCCTCGACGAGTTTGAAATCTTTACCGACGAAGAAACGCCGCGGAACGTGGCGCTCGCCGCTTACGGCACACGCGTGACGGCTTCGGGCAGTCGCAATTCCGGGGAGCATCGACTGGAGCACGTGCACGACGGCCGGTATGGCAATGGGCACAGTTGGATGTCCGATGAAGCGGGGCAGGGCTGGCTGTTGTTCGAATTGCCGGAAGCCCATCGGCTCCGCCGGATCACCTGGAGTCGGGATCGGGAGGGAGTTTTTTCGGACCGCTTGGCGACGTCTTACACGTTGGAGGCGGGGCTGACCCCGGATGATTTGGAGCGGCTGGCTTATGTTCCGCCGTTGCGTCGACCGGTCAATCCCCGGCTGACTTCGGATCGATTCGCCCCGGTCCGCGCGCGGCGGGTTCGCTTCACCATTACCGCGTGTACGAGCTTGGAACCGTGCCTCGACGAGTTGGAGGTCTTCACCGCCGGGTCCGTGCCTCGGAATATCGCGCTGTCCAAGTACGGGACGAAGGCGACGGCCACCAGTACGCTCAGCGGTTCCCCTCAGCAAACGCTGGAGCACCTCAACGACGGGTTGCCTGGGAATGATCACAGTTGGATTTCCGGTGACGTGGGCCGGGGGACGGTGGAGTTGGAGTTTGCGCAGCCCGAGTTGATTGAGCGCGTGGTGTGGGCGCGGGACCGTGAAGGGAAGTTCACCGATCGGCTCCCGACGGCCTATCGCATCGAGGTGGCGGACGAGTCCGGGACGTGGCGGTGGGTGGCGGGTTCGGGTGATCGGGAGGCCTACGAGCCGGGGATCGCGGGCCCGGTGGCCTTCACCACCGCCGGCTTGAGTGCCGTGGAGGCGCAAGAGACCAAGCGGTTAAGTGAGGAAAAGAGATCGTTGGAGCAACGGATCGCCCAGCTTCGGGCCGTGCCGCAGGTTTTTGGCGGAATTTTCGGTGCGCCGGAGCCGACGCACTTGCTGCGACGGGGCGATCCGGAACAGCCGCTGGAACGTTTGGCGCCGGCGGTTTTGACGGTGCTGGGAGATCGGACGCTGCCGGCGGACGCACCGGATCCGGTGCGGCGGAAGCTGCTGGCTGACTGGATCGCCAGTGCCGACAATCCCCTCACGGCCCGCGTCTTGGTGAACCGCATTTGGCAGGGACACTTCGGCCTTGGACTGGTGGAGACGGCCAGTGATTTCGGACGCAATGGCACGCCTCCATCGCATCCCGCCCTATTGGATTGGCTGGCCGGTGACTTCATCCGCTCCGGCTGGTCCATCAAGCACCTGCATCGCCTGATTCTGAATTCGGCGACCTACCGGCAGTCCGGCCGGATACGTCCTGCGGCCCAGGCGCGAGACGCGAGTTGCCGCTGGTTGTGGCGGTTTCCGACCCGGCGCCTGGAGGCGGAGACCATTCGCGACGCGATGCTGGCGGTGAGTGGGCACATAAACCTGCAAATGGGCGGCGCGGGTTTTAATATCTTCCGATCCCGGGGTGGTCTGGACGGCTTTCCCCCGGTGGAATCCTTCCGGGAGGACGGGCTCCGCCGCCTGGTTTACGCCCACAAGGTGCGCATGGAACGGGATCCGGTGTTTGGCGCATTCGACTGTCCGGACGCCGGGCAGGGGACGCCGCGGCGTCGTCAATCCACCACGCCGATCCAGGCGCTGAACCTCTTCAACAGTCGTTTCACCTTGGACGTGGCGGAGGCTTTCGCCGCCCGGGTTCGGGCGGAAGTTGGCAGCACGGGCGATGGACGTCCCGCGATCCGTCGGGCCTATCAGTTGGCTTTCGGGCGGGATCCGCAGGCCGCCGAATATGCCGCGATTGAACCGGTGGTTCGCTCCCAGAGTCTGGCCGCACTGACCCGCGTTCTGCTCAACAGCAACGAATTCCTTTTTCTCCCATGAGCCCGGTAACCTCCCGTTGGTTGAACACCGCCCGAACCTGGCCGCGGGCCGGGGAGCTTTCGGTGACCGGTCGGCATTTGTTGGATCGACGGAATTTTCTCGGCCGCACGGCCACCGGTCTGGGCGCGGTGGCCCTCGCCAATCTGTTGGCGCGGGACCGCCTTTTGGCGGCCCACCGACCGGTCATCGAGGCCGCGCGTCCGTACGCGCCCCGGCCGTCGCCGTCGCGAGCCAAGGCTCGGAATGTCCTGGTGATTTTTTGCGCCGGTGCCGTCAGTCAATTGGAGACTTGGGATTACAAACCGGAGCTGATAAAACAGGATGGCAAGCCGCTCGCGGGCGGTCCGCCGGTGACTTTCCAAGGTCCGGCGGGAAATCTGGCCCGGCCGCAGTACCCGTTCCGACCCCGCGGTGAATCCGGCAAGATGATCTCGGATCTGGTGCCACATCTGGGCGGACTGGTCGATGACGTGGCCTTCATTCACTCGCTGACCAGCAAAACCAATACCCACGGTCCGGCGGAGAATTTCCTTTCCACGGGATTCGTGCCGGACGGATTTCCCAGCATTGGCGCGTGGGTGACGTACGCGCTCGGAAGTGAGAATCAGGAGTTGCCTGCGTTTGTGGCAATTCCCGATCCGAGAGGCGTGCCGCAGGCGAGTGTTAATAATTGGGGCCCCGGTTTCCTGCCCGCGGAATTTCAGGGAACACCTTTCAGCGCCAAGGAACCGCTCCGCAATCTCGCCGCTCCGGGCATTGCGCCCGGGGACGACCGTGCGGCGCGGGCATTGCTGCAACGGCTCAATCAACGGCACCTGGAGGATCATCCCGGTGACGGTGGTCTGGCGGCCCGGATTGCCAGTTATGAACTGGCCGCCCGAATGCAGTTGAGTGTTCCGGAAATCAGCGATTTATCGACCGAGCCGGCGCATATCCTCAAGCTCTATGGCGCGGACGACACCACGAATCCGACCAAGGCCGCCTTTGCTCGCAACTGCATTTTGGCCCGGCGCCTGGTCGAGCGGGGCGTGCGTTTC